>NZ_JBSRZF010000001.1:0-504846 GCF_054057335.1 Pseudomonas sp. TE3786 | reverse complement strand
ATAGACGTACAAACCTGCGTCGATCCATCACCCCGCCCTAGACCGACTCCTGGAAGAACCTGCTTGGCGGACCACTGGATTCCGTGCTTCGCCGGGATGACGGTGATAGACGTACAAACCTGCGTCGATCCATCACCCCGCCCTAGACCGACTCCTGGAAGAACCTGCTTGGCGGACCACTGGATTCCGTGCTTCGCCGGAATGACGGTGTTAAACGCACAAACCTGCGTCGATCCATCACCCCCGCCCTAGACCGACTCCTGGAAGAACCTGCTTGGCGGACCACTGGATTCCGTGCTTCGCCGGAATGACGGTGATAGACGTACAAACCTCCGTCGTCCCAGCGCAGGCTGGGACCCAGAATCCCGTGGCGTGCGTCGGTGCTTGAACTGCCCCCCATCACCGGCGGCAATCGAACTCGTAGGTTGGGTCGATCCGCGTTCGGTGAGCGCAGCGCAGCGAAGCCCAACGCAAGCGACCACCGTAATTAGGCACATTGGGCTTCGCCGTTGGCTCAGCCCAACCTACGTGTCTACTTTTCGATCACCTGCCCACGCATCGGTGCCAACCGCGCCAGCAGGCGGTTCTGCGCCGGTTGCGGTACGCCTTCGGCGGCCATGGCGTCCTGCAGATCTTCGACCAGGGCGTTGAAGTCGCTGCGGGTAAGGTGCTGGCCCTTGTGGCTTTCTTCCATGCTGTCGCCGGTGTAGGTGCAGGGCCCGCCGGCTTCGACACAGAACTGTTCCACCAACTTGTCACGCAGGCGCTCGATATCGATATTGACGAAGTGCTCGACGATGCGCGGGTCTTTGGCGATGTTCAGCAACATGCCCTCAACGATGCGAGTGATGCCCTCGCGCTCGCCCAGGTCGCGGTACAGGCTGTCATCCTTGGGCGGTTGCTGGGCGCAGGCGGCCAAACCCATTACCAGCAGCAGGCTGATCAACAAGCGCATGTTCAGAAACTCCCCTGAAGGGACAGGTAGGCACCGTCCTGGTTGTCCAGAGTGGCGATTTCACCCAGGCGGGCGTAGGCCAGCACCACGGAAAGGTGTTTGTTGGGAAAGTAGCCGATAAACACATCCGCCCAATCGCTTTCACCGGCGAAGTTGAGGTTGTCCGGTTTTTCCCGGTACTCCACGCCCATGGCCCAGCGCGGGTTGAACAGCACCGCCAGTGAGCCTTCCTTGAGCACGCTGCGCTCGTCGCGACGGTCGCCACCAAAACCGAGCAGGCCCAGTTCATTGGCACGGCTGTAGCGCAGGCCGCCGTTGACCAGCAGGTTGTAGCCAAAGGCGCCACCAAGGAACAGGCGACTGGCGGTGATATAGCCCTCGGTATCTTCGTCGCGCTGGGCACCCACCAGGCTGGGGATAAGAAAATCTTTTTGGCGTTTGTGTTCGATACCCAGGGACACCTGGGGCAGCTGGTCGTAGATCAGGTCGCCGAACAGACGCAGCTTGAGGCCGAAGATATCCTGGCTCAGGGTGGTTTCCGGCAGATTCAGATCGCGGGCCAGGGTGCCGAGGTCGAAGCGTTGACGGGCGTAGGACAGCTCGATGCGATTGCCGAAGGACACCGCGCCGCCGGCCACGTCGAGGCGGTAGTCGCCGGTTTCCACGCGGGTGACAAAGGCAGTGCCGCCCCACTCGCTTTGCTCGCCATAACCAGCCAGTACCGCCCAGGGCGTGATGCCGCCGCCCGCCGCGCCGTCGATGCTGCTGGCACCACCGGTGGCCAGCAGGCGGCCGTTGTCGGCCAGGGCGGCAGCGCTGGCGAGGCTGAGGCCGAGGGTTAGCGCGCCAAGGGTTTTCTTCATGCGTTCTTCCCTATTTCTGCCGTAGGTTGGGTTAAGCGAAGCGAAGCCCAACCTACGACCGCGTTTTTTAATGCACCATCGCCAGCCCGGCTCGCAGCGGCTGGCCGACCCAGGCTTCGAAGGCGCTGGCGGTCAGCGGCCGACTGATCAGGTAACCTTGGGCGGTGTCGCACTGCCATTTCTCCAGCAGGCGCAGGCTGCGCTCGAACTCCACGCCCTCGGCCACTACTTTCAGGCCCAGGCTGTGGCTCATCTCGATGGTGGAGCGCACGATCACCGAGTCTTCGCTGGCATCGTCCAGGTCTCGGACAAAGGATTGGTCGATCTTCAGTTCCTGCACCGGCATGCGTTTGAGCTGGGCCAGGGATGAATAACCGGTGCCGAAATCATCCACCGACAGGCTGATGCCGCAGTCGCGCAGGCTGTGCAGCACCTTGAGCGCGGTTTCCGGGTTCTGCATCACGGCGCTTTCGGTGATTTCGAAAATCAGTTGTTCGGCGGGCACCGCGTATTGGGTCAGCAGGCGGCTGACGCGCGTAGGCAGGCCGATATCGTGCAGGTCTTCGGCGGAGATATTCAGCGACATCAATACCCGCAACCCCCGTTGGTTCCACTCACGCAGCTGGCGCAGCACCTCTTCGATCACCCAGGCGGTGAGGCTCTGAATGCTGCCGGTGCGTTCGGCCAAGGGGATGAATTCGCCGGGCGAAACCATGCCGTACTGTGGGTGTTGCCAGCGCAACAGCGCTTCGGCCTGGCGCACGTGGCCTTCGTTGATGTTCAGTTTGGGTTGATAGTGCAGCACCAGCTCGTTGCCTTCGGCAGCGCGACGCAAGTCGCGGATCAGGTTGATCTGCCGTTCGTGGTCGTCCTCGCGGCCCTGCTGGTACAGCTGCAAGCGCCCAGGCGTCTGCGCCGCGTCACGCATCGCCAGGTTGGCGCGGCGCAGCAGCTCGTCCGGGGTGGCACCATCTTGCGGGTAGGCGGCAATGCCGATGCTGCAGTCCAGAGCGATGTCCTGAGTGCCGACGCGCAGGGGCTTGATCAGCAGTTGCTGCAGTTGGTCAGCGGTGGCCACCGCGCCGTCGCGGTCACTGCCATCGAGCATCACCAGAAACTCGTCGGCAAACAGCCGCGCCAGGCTGTCACCGGGGCGCAGTATCGCCTGCAGCCGGCGGCTGACCTGCTGCAGCGCCAGGTCACCGCCACCGGGGCCGCAGGTTTCATTCACCGAACGGAAGTTACCGATGCCCAGGTTAAGCACCGCCATCGGCCGCTCGGCCATGATCGAACTGCCCAGGCGTTCCACCGCCAGGGTACGATTGGGCAAACCGGTGAGGCCATCGTGCAGGGCGTTGTACGCCAGTTGTCGCTCGCGTTCGGCGAGGTCGGTTTGCATTTTTTGAAAGGTTTTGGCCAGCACGCCGAGTTCGTCGCTGCGTTGCAACTCGATGCTGCCCTGATAATCGCCCTGCCCCACCCGCTCGGCCACACGCGCCAGCTCGCGCACCGGCCGGGAAATGCTGCGGGCCAGCAACAGCGCGCCGCCCAGGGAGGCGACCAAGGCACACAGGGCAATCAGCAATACGCGTTGGTCCAGGGGTTTGAAGGCCACCAGCGCCTCTTCGAGGGAGCTGTGCAAAAAGGCTTGCACCTGGTAATCCGCGCCATTGGCCAGGACCAGTTGCTCGTTCAGGTAGCGCTTTCCGGAAAACTCGAACTCCTTGAGCGTGGTGGTGCGCTCAAGCTGCAGGTTGGCCGCCATCATTTCCGATTCCTGGTCGGCGCTGAGGGTGCTGATCAGGCGGCCAGGGCTGTTGTTTTCGATGGCCAGAAACGACACGTCGAGGTTGGTTAGTGAGCGCAGTTCGTTGGCCAGCGCCTCGTCCATGCGAAAGCCCATGACCACCCGGGCAATCGGGAGCGGTGCCAGTACCTGAGTCTCCACCAGCAGGTGCGGCTCGTGGTTGATCGACACGATCAACGCCGATTGGCCCGAGCGCCGCGCTTCGGCCAACTCGCCCGCGTAGCGCAATGGGGTGCCCGCCTTGAAGGTGTCTTGGCCTTGGCTTGGCGCGCTGCTGTCGGCAGTGGCGGTGATGCTGCCATCCAGGCCGAGCAGCAGTACTTCGGTGGCCTCTATGCGTTTGCCATGGTTGGCCAGCACCGAGCTGATGGTGGCGGTGTCGCCGCTGGCGACCGCGTCTTTAAAGCCGAAATCCGAGGACAACACCTGCACCGCATCGCTGATCTGCCGGCTGCGCACGTCAAGCAGGCGCTCGAAAACCCGCACACCCACCTCCAGCTGTGCGCTGGCCTGTTTTTTCACTGCGTCGGCGGTCGCCACTTTTATCGCGAAGTACAGGCTGCCGATCACCACCAACAACAGCAGGATCAGGACGCCGGTAATGCGCGACTGGAAACTATTGCTTGGTTTCACTCGCGGCCTTCTTGAATGCGTCGCCAAAGGCTGATGGTTTGGGTTGGTACTTTTCTGCCCGCTCTTCGGCGTCGTCGGTGACAGTGATGGTGTATTGCTGGGCGCTGCCCTGCTCGCCCAGGGTCAGCTCAGGCGCTTTTTGCGGCAGCAGATCGGGGGTTTTCGGGTGCCAGAGGGTGACGCTGTAGCGGCCTGCGGGCAGTTCCAGCCTGGCCACACCGCTGGCATCGCTGGTGGCGAACCAGGGGTCGTCGGTGACGTAGATATAGCCCACCATCCAGTCGTGGATATTGCAGCCCAGCACCACTACGCCGGGTTTGTCGAAGGTGATCGGCTCGGAGGGCGTGCCTTCGTACAGGCGCAGTTCGAAGCGCTTGACCGGGGAAAAGGAGTAAACGTGGTGGCGGATATTGTCGCTGTTGGGGAAGGTGACTTGGGTGCTGGTATGCACGGCCAACACCTGGGGTGAAAACTGCTTTTGCACCTGGTCCATGATCGCCGTCTGCGCAGGAAGCTCCCCGCCGATGGGGCCTTGCAAGGTGATCACCGCCCCTTCTATGGGCTTGCCCTGAGCGTCGAGCATTTTCGCCTGCAAGGGCGCGGCACCCACCGAGCAACTGGTGAACACCACGCAGACCGCGAGACTGAGGAGCAAACGCAGGTGAAGCCATCCAGGCATATCAACGACCTTGTCGGGTGCAGGAAAACGCTGGTTCGAAGTGCTGAACAGAGACTCGGTCAAGCCAAATACCCGCCCTTGCTTGGCAGACTAGCGGATTGACCAGCGATATTCAGCAGAAAATATGGCATGTAGCCATCACCGCTCTGTCGCATTCGAAAACTGGCGGTTCAGGGGAAATATAGTCGGGAAATACCCAAGGCCCAGTCTCAAGGCTGAGACAGCGCCGGGGGTTACTGCACGCCGCGTAAACGCTTTGGGGTCAGCCCGAGGTAGCGGCGCATGGCGGTGGTCAGCGCGCTCTGGCTGGAGAAGCCACATTCTTCGGCGATGCGAATCAGCGGCAGGGCGCTTTCGCGCAGCAACCGGGAGGCGCGGTCGAGGCGGATTTTCAGCAGGTATTGATGGGGGGTCAGGCCCAGGCTGTCTTTGAATTGAGCATGGAAATGGCTGGGGCTCAGGCACGCCACCTGGGCCAGTTCGGCAACGCTGATACGCCGGGCCAGGTGCTGATCGATATAGGCATCCAGACGCTCGACATTCAATGGCCCCAACGACCGTGGGTGGCGCTCGCCAAACAGACGTACATGCAAGGCGCGCAGCAGCACACCGCTAAGGGAGCGCGCCAGTTGCGTGTCGCTGCCATAGCGTGCCAGTTCGGCGCCGGCATAGCTGAGCAGGTTCTGGAAATCGGCATCCAGCGCCGGGTAACGCGGCATATCGAATAGCCGGGCGAGCAGCTCGAGGTCGTCGGCCGAACTATCCTGCTCATCCAGGTCGATGATCAGCATGCGGTTGTCGCCGACCCCGGCGAACTGATGTTCAGCATCGCCGGGCACCAGGCAGGCGCGCATACGACACACCTCGCCACCCCGGCCGTTGACCTCGAACTCCGCACGGCCAGCCAGCGACAGCACCAGCTGATGGTGATCGTGGGCGTGTTCGTGGGTTTGGTCGTCGAGGCGTAACAGGCGGGCTTCAAGCATGGCGGCAAGGGGGTAAAAAAGAGCGCGCATGGTACGTGAACGACCGGTCATTTCCCAGCCAAGGCCGACGGGCGTGCGCCATTTCCGTGCATTCCACCAACTTTGTAGGAACGGCTTCAGCCGCGATGCTTTTTACCCGTTCCAGAGCATCGCGGCTGAAGCCGCTCCTACAGGGCTGGGAGCCAGACCACGAGATTGCCATTGAATTGTTTGCCCACCCGACCCATCTACCTAACCACGTAGTGATCACAGGTGCCGCATGAACGACCACGTTACCGATATCGACGACGAAGACGCGCTGACGCCCGAGGGCCTGCACCTTCCCCACGCCCTGGCGCTGCCCAATCAGCGGCCGCCGGAACGCTTGTATGTCATCCCCATTCACAACCGCCCGTTCTTCCCGGCCCAGGTGTTGCCGGTGATCGTCAACGAAGAGCATTGGGCGGAAACCCTCGAGCTGGTGGCCAAGACCGAGCACCACAGCCTGGCATTGTTCTATGTCGATCAGCCGGTGACCGACCCGCGCCATTTCAATACCGACAGCCTTCCCGAGCACGGCACCCTGGTGAAAATCCATCAGGCCAGCCGGGTCGACGGCAAGCTGCAGTTTGTCGCCCAGGGCCTGCAACGGGTGAAGATCCGTGGCTGGCTGAAACGCCATCGCCCGCCCTACCTGGCAGAGGTCGAATACCCGCCGAGTGCCGACGACAAGCGCGATGAGGTCAAGGCCTATGGCATGGCGCTGATCAATGCGATCAAGGAGCTGCTGCCGCTCAACCCGCTGTATAGCGAAGAGCTGAAGAACTACCTGAACCGTTTCAGCCCCAACCAGCCCTCGCCCTTGACCGACTTCGCCGCCGCCCTCACCACCGCCGCGCCAAAAGAGCTGCAAGAGGTGCTGGACACCGTGCCAGTGCTGCAGCGCATGGAAAAAGTGCTGCCCATGCTGCGCAAGGAAGTGGAAGTGGCGCGCCTGCAGAGCGAGCTGTCGGCGGAAGTGAATCGCACCATTGGCGAACACCAGCGCGAGTTCTTTCTCAAGGAGCAGCTCAAGGTCATCCAGCAGGAGCTGGGCCTGACCAAGGACGACCGCAGCGCCGACATCGAACAATTCGAGCAGCGCCTGGAGGGCAAGACCCTGCCCGAGCAGGCGAAAAAACGCATCGATGAAGAGCTGAACAAGCTGTCGATTCTGGAAACCGGCTCGCCGGAATATGCCGTCACCCGCAACTATCTGGACTGGGCCACCCTGATTCCCTGGGGCGTGCACGGCAAGGACAAGCTCGATCTGCAACATGCCCAGCGTGTGCTGGATGAACAGCACGCCGGGCTCGACGATATCAAGGAGCGGATTCTCGAGTTCCTCGCCGTCGGTGCCTTCAAAGGCGAGATTTCCGGTTCCATCGTGCTGTTGGTGGGACCGCCCGGGGTGGGCAAAACCAGCATCGGCAAGTCGATTGCCGAAACCCTGGGGCGGCCGTTCTACCGCTTCAGTGTGGGCGGCATGCGCGATGAAGCAGAGATCAAGGGCCATCGCCGCACCTATATCGGCGCACTGCCCGGCAAGCTGGTGCAGGCACTGAAGGAAACCGAGGTGATGAACCCGGTGATCATGCTCGATGAAATCGACAAGCTCGGTGCCAGCCACCAGGGCGACCCGGCCTCGGCGCTGCTGGAAACCCTCGATCCGGAGCAGAACGCCGAATTCCTCGACCATTACCTGGACCTGCGCCTGGACCTGTCCAAGGTGCTGTTCGTGTGCACCGCCAACACCCTGGATTCGATTCCCGGGCCGCTGCTGGACCGCATGGAAGTGATTCGTCTGGCCGGCTATATCGCCGAAGAGAAATTCGCCATCGCCAAACGCCACCTGTGGCCCAAGCAACTGGAAAAAGCCGGCGTGCCCAAACAGCGCCTGAGCATTAGCGATACGGCGTTGAAAGCCATTATCGAGGGCTATGCCCGCGAAGCCGGCGTGCGCCAGTTGGAAAAACAGCTGGGCAAAGTAGTGCGCAAGGCCGTGGTGAAACTGCTGGGCGATCCGGCCAGCAAACTGAAAATCGGCCCCAAGGATCTGGAAGCCTACCTGGGTATGCCATTGTTCCGCCGTGAGCAATTGCTTTGCGGGGTCGGCGTGATCACCGGCCTGGCCTGGACCAGCATGGGCGGTGCCACCCTGCCCATCGAAGCCACACGCATCCACACCCTCAACCGCGGCTTCAAGCTGACCGGGCAACTGGGTGAGGTGATGAAGGAATCGGCCGAGATCGCCTACAGCTACGTCAGTTCGCACCTGAAGGAATTCCGCGGCGACCCGACCTTCTTCGACCAGGCCTTCGTGCACCTGCATGTGCCGGAAGGCGCAACGCCCAAAGACGGCCCCAGCGCCGGCGTGACCATGGCCAGCGCCTTGCTCTCCCTGGCGCGCAATCAGGAGCCGAAAAAAGGCGTGGCCATGACTGGGGAACTGACCCTGACCGGGCATGTGCTGCCGATTGGCGGGGTGCGGGAGAAAGTGATCGCGGCGCGGCGGCAGAAAATCTACGAACTGATCCTGCCCGAAGCCAACCGTGGCGACTTCACCGAATTGCCGGAGTACCTCAAAGAAGGCATCACCGTGCACTTCGCCAGACGCTTCAGTGATGTCGCCAAGGTGTTGTTTTAAGGACTCGCACTCCCCGTAGGAGCGGCTTCAACCGCGATGCCCTTGAGATCAAAAGCATCGCGGTGGAGCCGCTCCTACGGGGATTTTCGTATCCGACAAATGCCCGGTTTGGCGCTATGCTTGCGGCCATTCGTCGCCCTTTGGACAGGAAGGTTTTATGACCGCTGCTCGCCTGCTACTCCCCGTTGGCTTCGCCCTGCTGGCCGCCTGCGCCCAGCAACCCAGCAAAGATGTGGCCGTGCAGGTCGAGAATTCCGGCGATTGCCCGGCCGTCTTGCACACCGGCCAGCAATTGATCGTGACCCTGAGCAGTAACCCCACCACCGGCTTTCGCTGGCAGACCAAGGATGCCGCCAGCAGTGTGCTGCGGGTGCTCAGCCCGGAGGTCTACAGCAATCCTGAAGATGCCGGCATAGTCGGTGGTGCGGGTATATCCACCTGGCGTTTCCAGGCCAGCGCGCCCGGTACCGGTGAGCTGTTGATGGCTTACCACCGCCCCTGGGAGCCGGAAGTGGCCCCGGCGGAAGTGTTCGATTGCGCGATTACGGTTAAATAACCAACCCCTCAATTGCGTAGGAGCGGCTTTAGCCGCGATGTTCTTGATCGCAAGCATCGCGGCTGAAGCCGCTCCTACGGGTTGGCTAAGCGGCGCAATAAGTGCCTAGCGCTGACGCATTACGCCTGGGGTTTGCCCCGTAGCCTGGGCATAGTCGCCTACACAACAACCACAACAAGGACTGTGTATGCGCTGGTTCGCTCTCGCCCTGCTGGGCACCCTGACCTACCTCTACGGCTTGTTCGCCGCTCTGCCCCTGCTCTGCCTGCTGGCCAAACCGCTACCGGTGCTGGCGCTGTTGGGCTGGCTGCGGGGTGCCGAACCCGGCCCCTATCGACGCTGGATCGCCATCGGCCTGCTGTTCTCACTGGCCGGCGACATGCTGCTGCAGTGGTCGCCCGAGCTATTCGTGTTTGGCCTGGGAGCATTTCTGCTCGGCCATCTGGCCTATCTGCTGGCCTATCTCGGCGACAACCGCGCCTTCGCGCCGTTGGCCTTGCTGCTGGCCCTGGTCGCCGGCGGCAGCATGTTCGCCACCCTGGCCAGTGCTGGCCTTGGCGCTTTGCTGATTCCAGTGGCGCTATATGCCCTGGCCATCAGCGCCATGCTCTGGCGAGCGCTGGCGCGCACCGCTAACCACCGGATCAGCCGGCAATCGGCGTACTTGGCCGCCATCGGCGCAGCGCTGTTTGTGCTGTCGGACAGCCTGATCGGCATCCACCGCTTTGTCACCCCGTTTGCCGGTGCCCACTACGCCATCATCCTCACTTACTGGCTGGGCCAATGGGGCATTACCGCCTCGGCACTGCAGCGCCACGCAACCGTTGAGAAGGATGGGTATGGCAGCGCGGCCACAGCTGGTTAAAATGGCGCCCTTTTTGAGCCAAGCGTAACCACCGTGAGCCAGGAATCCGACCGTCTTTTCGCCGTGCCTTTGCCGACCGTGCCCGACTTCACCTTCAACGAAGCCGTGGCGCGGGTGTTTCCGGACATGATCAAACGCTCGGTGCCAGGCTACCCGACCATCGTCGAAAACATCGGCGTACTGGCGGCGCAATTCGCCCAGCCGCACAGCGTGCTCTACGACCTGGGTTCGTCCCTGGGCGCGGTGACCCAGGCCCTGCGCCGTCATGTGAGCTGCAGCGACTGCCGAGTGATCGCGGTGGATAACTCCAGCGCCATGGTCGAGCGCTGCAGCGAATACCTGCATGCCCAGGATTCGATGTTCCAGGAGCTGCTGCCGGTAGAAGTGGTCGAGGCCGATATTCTCGGCCTGCAGCTGCAGCCAACGTCCCTGGTGGCGCTGAACTTCACCCTGCAATTTATCCAGCCCGAACAGCGTCTGCAGTTGCTCAGCCAGATTCGTCAGGCCCTGCTGCCGGGCGGCGCACTGATTCTGTCGGAAAAGCTGCGCTTCGATGACGAGCAGGAGCAGGAACTGCTCACCGACCTGCATGTGGCGTTCAAACGCGCCAACGGCTACAGCGAGCTGGAAATCGCCCAGAAGCGCAACGCCATCGAAAACGTGATGAAACCCGACAGTCTCGAACAACATCGCGAACGCTTGCTGGCCGCCGGCTTCAGCAAAGTGGTGCCGTGGTTCCAGTGCCTGAACTTCGCCTCGCTGATTGCCCTGCCATGATTGACCTCAGCCCTCTGGTCCGCCATCTGGCGGGCACGCCCCTGGCCAACTGGGCCAACACCCTGCAAGCGCAGCTTGATACCAAGATGGACAAGGGCCACGGCGATCTGGAGCGCTGGCAAGGTGCGCTGGATGCCCTGCCGGCCCTGCTGCCGAGCACCGTCGACCTGCAGAACGGCTTGCTGCTGGATAGCGACTGCGACGATGCCACTCGCGTACAGATGCGCCAGGCGCTGATGGGCCTGGTGCCCTGGCGCAAGGGCCCGTTCGATCTGTTTGGCGTGCATGTCGATACCGAATGGCGCTCGGACTGGAAGTGGTCGCGGGTTTCACCCCATCTGGACCTGCGCGGCAAGCGCGTGCTGGATGTCGGTTGCGGCAACGGTTACTACCAGTGGCGCATGCTCGGTGCCGGTGCCGACAGCGTGATCGGCATCGATCCCAACTGGCTGTTCTTCTGCCAGTTCCAGGCCGTGCAGCGCTACCTGCCGGAACTGCGCGCCTGGCATCTGCCCTTTGCCCTGGAAGACCTGCCCGCCGGCCTTGAAGGCTTCGACACGGTGTTTTCCATGGGTGTGTTCTACCACCGCCGCTCGCCCATCGAGCATCTGCTGGCGCTCAAGGATTGCCTGGTGAAAGGTGGCGAGTTGGTGCTGGAAACCCTGGTGATCGAAGGCGACGTCAATCAGGTGCTGGTGCCCGAAGACCGCTATGCGCAGATGCGCAACGTATGGTTCCTGCCGTCGGTGCCGGCCCTGGAGTTGTGGCTACGCCGCGCCGGGTTTACCGATGTGCGCTGCGTGGACGTCAGCGTGACCAGCGTGGAAGAACAGCGCAGTACCGAGTGGATGCGCTATCAATCGTTAAGCCACTTCCTCGACCCCGACGACCACAGCAAAACCGTGGAAGGTTTGCCGGCACCGATGCGGGCGGTGATTACCGCCCGCAAGTAGGTCGATGCCCCTGCAAAAATCTCGCGGCTAAAGCCCCTCCCACAGGAAATTGCATATCCCTGTGGGAGGGGCTTTAGCCGCGATGCTTTTGATCTAGGCCGGTCCGACTTACTTAGCGATGCGCCGCTGCCACAATCAATTGCTTCATCTCCGCCACTGCCGACTTAAAGCCTACGAACAACGCATGCGCCACCAGCGCATGGCCGATGTTCAGTTCGTTGACGCCTTTGATCGCCGCCACCGCCTCAACGTTGTGGTAGTGCAGGCCGTGCCCGGCATTAACGATCAGCCCCTGGGCCAGACCAAAGGCCACACCATCGGCAATGCGCTTCAGCTCTTCAGCCGTTTCGCTCGGGGTATGGGCGTCGGCGTAACGGCCAGTGTGCAGTTCAATGGCCGGGGCACCGACACGGCGCGAGGCTTCGATCTGGCGCTCGTCGGCATCGATAAACAACGACACTTCACAGCCCAGACGCGCCAGGCGCTCAACCGCCGCCTTGATCCGCGCTTCTTGCCCGGCTACATCCAACCCACCCTCGGTGGTCAGCTCCTGGCGGGTTTCCGGTACCAGGCAGATATGCGCCGGGCGGATGCGTTCGGCGAAGCTCAGCATCTCTTCGGTGACGCCCATCTCGAAGTTCATCCGCGTCTGCAATACGTCCTTGAGCAGCAGCACATCGCGCTCTTGAATGTGCCGGCGATCTTCACGCAGGTGCACGGTGATGCCATCGGCACCGGCTTCTTCGGCGTCCAGCGCGGCTTTTACCGGGTCGGGATAGCGGGTGCCACGGGCCTGACGCAGGGTGGCGACATGGTCGATATTCACGCCCAACAGAATGCGATTGGCGTCAGTCACGGGGTGGCTCCTTCAAGGTCATAAACAGTTCGCGGCTGACCAGCGGTCGACCGCCTAAGTGGGGGGCCAGGGCCTGGCGCATCAGGCGTTTGGCCGCAGCCAAAGCGCCCGGCGCGGTCCAGTCGGCCTCGGCCATGGCAAGCAATTCGGCACCTTGGAACAGGCCCGGCTGCAACAGGTGCACCGGCTCCAGGCCTGAGTCCGGCAGCAAACGGTACAACTGGCCGACCACGACCGGCTGGCCGTGCAGGTCCTCGGCAAGGGCAAAACCATAGCCCAGTTCGTCCAGCAGGCGCCATTCGAATGCACGCAGCAACGGTTCCAGCGCACGGCCAGCGGCCAACGCTTCGAGTGTGGCGGCGTAGGTGTCGAACAAGACGGGATGGGGATCTTCGGCGGGCAGCAGGCGCAGGATCAGCTCGTTCAGGTACAGCCCGCTGAACAGCGCCTCACCATGCAGCCAACGGGGAATGCCGGCCGCTTCCAGACGGCCAACATTCTTCAGCTCGCCCCGTCCGCGAAATTCCACTTCCACCGGCACGAACGGTCGCGCCAGGGTGCCGGCTTTGCCACGGGCACCGCGCAACACCGCGCGCAGACGGCCTTGGGGGGTAAGGAAATCGACCAGCGCGCTGCTTTCGCGGTAGGCCCGGCTATGCAGGATAAAAGCCGGCTGCGCGCTGTTTTGCATGGGGAGCTCGGGGGCTTAGAGGTCGGCGTAACCCAGGGAACGCAGGGCGCGCTCGTCATCGGACCAGCCACCTTTGACCTTGACCCAGAGATTGAGCATGACCTTGGAGTCGAACAGCACTTCCATGTCTTTGCGCGCATCCATGCCGATGCGTTTGATCCGCTCACCCTTGTCGCCAATGATGATTTTCTTCTGGCCGTCACGCTCCACCAGAATCAGGGCATGGATATGCAGGGTTTTGCCCTGCTGCTTGAACTCTTCGATCTCGACGGTGATCTGGTAAGGCAGCTCGGCACCGAGCTGGCGCATGATCTTTTCGCGTACCAGTTCAGCGGCCAGAAAGCGGCTGCTGCGGTCGGTGATCTGGTCTTCCGGGAAGAAGTGCTCGTTTTCCGGCAGGTGCTTGTTGATCAAGCCTTCCAGGGCATCGAGGTTGTGCCCGTGCTGCGCGGAGATCGGCACGATTTCGGCGTTGGGCAGCTGGGTTTGCAGCCACTCCAGGTGCGGCATCAACTCGGACTTGTCTTCGATCCGGTCGGTTTTGTTGATCGCCAGAATCACCGGACCCTGCACGTACTGCACACGTTCGAGGACCATCTGGTCTTCGTCGGTCCAGCGGGTGCGCTCAACCACAAAGATCACCACGTCGACGTCCTTGAGGGCCGCCGAAGCCGTTTTGTTCATATAGCGGTTAAGCGCTTTCTCGCCGTTCTTGTGCATGCCGGGGGTGTCGACGTAGATGGCCTGGATCGGCCCTTCGGTCTTGATACCGAGCATGTTGTGACGGGTGGTCTGCGGCTTGCGCGAGGTGATCGCCAGCTTCTGGCCGAGGATGTGGTTGAGCAGCGTCGACTTGCCCACGTTGGGGCGGCCGACGATGGCGACATAGCCACAGCGTGTTGCGGTTGAATCAGTCATGGCCATTCTCCACGCCAAGGGCGATCAAGGCAGCTGCGGCAGCCACCTGTTCGGCGATGCGCCGACTGGCACCCTGCCCTATGGTCTTGTCATTCAGTAAGGTGATCTGGCACTCGACGACAAACATCCGGCAGTGCGGCTCGCCCTGGATATCCACCACTTCGTAGCGCGGCAATTCGCAGCCACGCGACTGCAGAAACTCCTGCAGGCGGGTTTTCGGATCTTTGTTGGTGTCCACCAAGGTCAGACCGTCCAGTTCCGAGCTTAGCCATGCCAGCACCCGCTCGCGCGCCGCTTCCATGCCGGCATCCAGATAAATCGCGCCGATCAGGGCTTCCAGGGCATCGGCAAGAATCGATTCACGGCGAAAACCACCGCTCTTCAATTCACCGGAACCCAGACGCAGGTATTCGCCCAGATCAAAACCGCGGGCCAGAACGGCCAGGGTCTCACCTTTCACCAGCCGTGCGCGCAAACGCGACAACTGGCCTTCGCGCGCCTGCGGGAAGCGCTCGAACAGGGCTTCACCCGCGACGAAGTTGAGAATGGCATCACCGAGGAACTCCAGGCGCTCGTTGTTGCGCCCGGCAAAGCTGCGGTGAGTGAGGGCCAGGATCATCAGATCCTGGTCTTTGAAGCTGTAACCGAGCTGACGCTCTAGACGACCTAATGCAGCACTCACGGCATACGCACGCGATATTCTTTGTCGAAACGCGCGACGAGGTCGAGGTTCTGGATCAGCGGTTCACGGGTTTCGTATTTCAGGTGGACGCGGAACTCGTTGTTATCCAGCTTCACTTCCAGGGCTTTGTCCAGATCGATGCCGGTGATGGCGTTGATGGTCATGGACTTGCGAACGTGCTCATAGAACTCGGGAACGCTACGTACATCGGCAACCTTGTCGGTTTCAACGCCGGTGATGGATTTTTCCAGCGCCGCGTTATCCATGTAGTGAGGGAAGATCTTGAACGCAGCGCTGGCGAAGAACGCCACCACAGCAGCAGTGATCATCCACCCCAGCATCGACATACCCTTTTGCGAACGCGCAAATGTCATGTTTGACCTCAGTGTCAGTGTTTTTTATGAAAGTCCAAGCCTCTGCGGGCCTGACTATATATAGCGTGCGGCGCTGGTTTTAGCAGCGCCGACGGATCAGTGAATCAGGCCTACCCGTGACAGAGTCGGCCAATTGCGCATTTTCGGGTCGGCCCAGCTCAACCACACGGCAAAGGCTTTGCCGACGATATTCTTGTCCGGCACCATGCCCAGCAGCTCTTTTGGAATCTTCGGATCGTTCCAGTAGCGGCTGTCGTTGGAGTTGTCGCGGTTGTCGCCCATCATGAAGTAGTGCCCGGCTGGCACTGTCCACTCGTTGCCGGGATCGGCGCGGTAGCGGCTCATTTCGATGCGGATCAGGTGTTCGACGGCACCCAGTTTTTCCTGGTACAGCGTGGCGCTGCCCAAGGAGCCCGGCTCTTCGCCCAGCAGCTTCTTGGCCACCGACTCACCGTTGACGAACAATTGCTTGTCGGCGGTGTAGCGGATCTTGTCGCCCGGCAGGCCAACTACACGCTTGATGTAGTTGATGGTCGGCTCGCTCGGGTAACGGAACACCATCACGTCGCCGCGTTGCGGGTCGCCCACCTCGATCACTTTGGTGTCCAGCACCGGCAGGCGAATGCCGTAGGCAAACTTGTTGACCAGAATGAAGTCGCCTACTTCCAGGGTCGGCTTCATCGAGCCCGAAGGGATCTGAAAGGGCTCGACCAGAAACGAGCGCAGCACCAGCACGATCGCCAGCACCGGGAAGAACGACTTGCCGTACTCCACCAGCAACGGCTCGCGGTTCAGCTGATCGACAACCGCCTGATCAGCCTCGCTGACCTGCCCGGTATAGGCCACCACGGCGGCGCGACGGCGCGGTGCCAGCAATACCAGGTCGAGCAAGGCAAGCACGCCGCAGACAGCCACGGCGATCACCAACAACAGCGGAAAATTGAACGACATAGGGATTAACCATCCAACCTGAGCACTGCAAGGAAGGCTTCTTGTGGAATTTCCACGTTGCCGACTTGCTTCATCCGTTTTTTACCGGCTTTCTGCTTTTCCAGCAGTTTGCGCTTACGGCTGACGTCACCGCCGTAGCACTTGGCCAATACGTTCTTGCGCAGCGCCTTGACGGTGGTGCGGGCCACAATCTGCCCACCGATGGCAGCCTGAATGGCCACATCGAACATCTGCCGCGGGATCAACTCTTTCATTTTCTCGGTCAACGCGCGGCCTTTGTAGTGCGCGTTATCGCGGTGCACGATCAGCGCCAGGGCATCGACCTTGTCGCCGTTGATCAGTACATCGAGCTTCACCAGATTGGCCGACTGATAGCGGTCGAAATGGTAATCCAGCGAAGCGTAGCCACGGCTGGTGGACTTCAGGCGATCGAAGAAGTCCAACACCACTTCGTTCATCGGCAGGTCATAGCTAACCTGTACCTGAGTACCTAGGAACAGCATGTCGCGTTGCACGCCACGCTTTTCGATACACAGGGTGATGACGTTGCCCAGGTGCTCCTGCGGCACCAGGATATTGGCGCGCACGATTGGCTCGCGCATATCCTCGATGGCCGACAGGTCGGGCAGCTTCGAAGGGTTGTCGACGTAGATGGTCTCGCCGTTCTTCAGCAGCAACTCGAAGATTACCGTCGGTGCCGTGGTGATCAGATCCAGGTCGTACTCGCGCTCCAGGCGCTCCTGGATGATCTCCATGTGCAGCATGCCGAGGAAGCCGCAACGGAAGCCGAAGCCCAAGGCGTCGGAGCTTTCCGGCAGATATTGCAGCGACGAGTCGTTGAGGGTCAGCTTTTGCAGCGCTTCGCGGAAATCTTCGAAGTCATCGGAACTGACCGGGAACAGACCGGCATACACCTGCGGTTGAATGCGCTTGAAGCCTGGCAGCACATCGACGTCAGGCGTCGAGCTGAGGGTCAGGGTGTCACCCACCGGTGCACCGTGAATGTCCTTGATGCCGGCGATGATAAAGCCCACTTCGCCCGCTTTCAGGTCAACGGTGGCGGTGTGCTTCGGGGTGAAGACGCCGACACTGTCCACCAAGTGGATCTTGCCGGTGGACTTGACCAGGATCTTGTCGCCCTTCTTCACGCAGCCCTGGCGCACACGCACCAGCGAGACTACGCCCAGGTAGTTGTCGAACCAGGAGTCGATGATCAGCGCTTGCAGTGGGTCTTCGATATTGCCGGTGGGTGCCGGGATGGTCGCAACCAGACGCTCGAGCACTTCATCAACGCCCATGCCACTCTTGGCGCTGCAGGCCACGGCGTCGGTAGCGTCGATACCAATGATTTTCTCGATTTCTTCCTTTACCCGGTCCGGATCGGCCTGGGGCAGGTCCATCTTGTTCAGCACGGGCATCACTTCCAGGCCCTGCTCAATGGCGGTGTAGCAGTTGGCGACCGATTGCGCCTCCACGCCCTGACCGGCATCGACCACCAGCAAGGCACCTTCGCAGGCGGCCAGCGAGCGGCTGACTTCGTAGGTGAAGTCAACGTGGCCCGGGGTGTCAATAAAGTTCAGCTGGTAGGTTTTGCCGTCCCGCGCCTTGTAATGCAGGGTGACGCTGTGGGCCTTGATGGTGATGCCGCGCTCACGCTCGAGGTCCATGGAATCGAGGACCTGGGCTTCCATTTCGCGTTCGGACAAGCCGCCGCACATCTGGATAAAGCGGTCGGCCAGGGTCGATTTGCCGTGGTCGATGTGGGCGATGATGGAGAAATTGCGGATATGACTCAGGTCACTCACGGATCAACACTCAAAAAGGCCGCAGGCAGACTGCCCGCCGAAAAATAGCCGGGAAGTGTACCTGATCGACGCCGCAGGCGTCACCCGTGCCGCCGACTAGCGCCCATGAAAAAGGGCGGTAGAACCGCCCTTTCTGGTATTACCGATCAAGCGTCATTCCGACAACTTGAAGGTAATGAAGCTGGCACGCCCCTCGCGCAGCACGCGCATCGACACCGAACGGTTCTTCGGCAGAGCCTGGGCAACCTGAGTGAAGGTCTTGGCCGAGTCGATAGCTTGATTATTCAGATGAGTGATAACGTCGCCTGGACGCAGGCCGATCAGTGCTGCCGGGCCATCCTGCACTTCCTTGATTACCACACCACCCTTGAGGTCGAGCGCCTTGCGCTCGTCTTCGCTGAGCTCGGCAACTTTCACGCCCATGCGGTTGCTGCTGCGCTCGATGGCCGACTCGCCGCCACCATTGGCGGCAATTTCGTCATCTTCGGCGGGCAGATTACCGACGGTCAGCTCCAGTTTCTTGCGCGAACCTTCGCGAATCACTTCCAGCTCGGCCTTGGTGCCGGCCTTCATACGACCCACGAGATGCGGCAGGTCGGCGGACATGATGATTGGCTGATCATTGAGGCTCAGAATCACGTCACCTACTTGCAGGCCGCCTTTGGCCGCTGGGCCATCTTCCATCACCTGAGCAACTAGAGCGCCAGCTGGCTTGTCCAGACCGAAGGACTCAGCCAGGTCTTTGTTGACCTCCTGAATCACCACGCCCAGCCAGCCGCGGCTGACCTTACCGTCGGTTTTCAGTTGATTGGCAACGTCCATCGCCACATCCATCGGAATGGCGAACGACAAACCCATGAAACCGCCCGAACGGGTGAATATCTGCGAGTTGATACCAATCACTTCGCCCGCGAGGTTGAACAGCGGACCGCCGGAGTTACCCGGGTTGATCGCCACATCGGTCTGGATGAACGGCACGTAGCTTTCGTTCGGCAGACTACGCCCCTTGGCGCTGACAATACCGGCAGTGGCGGAATGGTCGAAGCCAAAAGGCGAACCGATGGCCAATACCCAGGCACCCACCTTCAGATCTTCAGACTTGCCAATCTTCACCACCGGAAGATTCTTGCCTTCGACCTTCAGCAAGGCCACGTCAGTGCGCGGGTCGGCACCAATCAGCTTGGCCTTCAGCTCACTGCGGTCGGACAGGCGCACGATGATCTCATCAGCACCGGCCACAACGTGATTGTTGGTCAGTACATAACCGTCAGGGGAAATA
The DNA here is from genome assembly GCF_054057335.1 of Pseudomonas sp. TE3786. Classification (NCBI taxonomy): domain Bacteria; kingdom Pseudomonadati; phylum Pseudomonadota; class Gammaproteobacteria; order Pseudomonadales; family Pseudomonadaceae; genus Pseudomonas; species Pseudomonas sp. TE3786. The sequence continues at coordinate 485,551 of NZ_JBSRZF010000001.1, read as the reverse complement.
ATGAAGCCCGAGCCCAACGACTGGGCACCCCGCTGCTGACGACCTTTCGGCGAACGCGGCTGTTGCGGGAGGTTACGCTCGAAGAACTCACGGAAACCCGGCGGCAAACCTTCAAGATCGGGGATACCCGATTGGGAGTTGCCTGCGACTTGGTCCGGAACCTTTTGCGTGGTGCTGATATTCACCACGGCTGGCGCTGCCGCTTCGACCAGGGAGGTGAAGTCAGGCAGTTCGGCATGGGCAGTCACAGCCTGCCCGAGTAAAAACAACGTCAGAAACGCAGACAAGCCAGATTTCAGGCTAAGCATCGACTTCAGCTCCCATTAAGGACCAGCAAATACCACATGAATTGCCGCGCTCAAGCAGCGCGACATACGACTCTATGGCTAACGCGCGCAGCGCCAGCAGCGCGCGCACGAAAAACTCGACGACTTATTGCGCCGCCTGCATATCTCCAGCGCGCATCGACAAGGCGACACGCTCGGCCGTCCCCAATGGGATCTCGCCAATGACCGTCACCATCACATCTCCCGCCGTTGTGGAGATGCGCTTGGAAACCGCGACAGTTGGCCCCAACTGGGTACGAGCGTCCTCCACGGTGGCACCGTGCAGCTGCTCAAGAAAGACGGAAAACCGCGCCAGGCCATCGCCATACATCAGGCAGGCCACCGGTTCGGAGGACACCAGACTATGGCGTTCGACCGCATTGCTCAGCGCGAAACCGGGTGGCAACCATTCGGAACGCCAGGCCTTGGGATCAATGCCTTTGCTTTCGGCAAAATGCACGGGCTGACAGGTGGCACCCGGTTTCAGGTCCGCCTCGGCAGGAGCGCTCATTTCAATACTGGAGAATTGGAAACGCTCAAGTAGCTGCCCCTTCTCGTTCAACAAGAGGGATTTCAGTGGCAAACCGGTTTCACGATCCAGATGCAGCTCGAAGCCATAGCGATGCTGATCCCGCGGCAATACCGCCAATACCACAGCATCGCGCCCAGCGACACGCGACTCGCCGATAATGCGCAAGTCGTACCAGGCAGCCAATTGTTTCGGATCCAGAGCACGAGCTGGCCAGTTCTGGCCGTCGGAAACCTGATCAGCCAGACCACCGCTAACGCACTCAGTTCGGCCGTTGACTCGCAGCACTTCCTGAACAGGACCATCGAGTTGCAAAAGGCGCTCGCGCACTTCCGCGCCACCAGATGCCTGATGCCAGATCGTATGAGTGGAAAAACTGCCGTTACGCTCGTAGACGAACGTCCCGTGAAAACTCTGTTGCTGCTCCGCCTCGGCGAGGCGGCCCAGCCAATCTTGCGCGTCGGTGGCGTGTACCGGCAGGGCCAGAACGCCACCTAGCAGAACCAGGGAGGAAAGTCCGCGCATGATCCTCCTCAGCGGTTTTCCAGACTTGCAGCACGCGCGTAGGGCAGAACACTATCCGAACCGCTCATCGCTGCCTGTTGCGCATGTTGACGCAGGTACCCTGGCAGACGCTGCTCATGCCAGTTCAGCTGGCTTGGACGCACGGCCTTGGACTGCTGAGCCGAAACGGGCTCGGAGCTTTCGGTGTAACCCGCCAGCAGTGCAGCACCTTGAACTTGCGGCATCGGCAGGGTGGGCTGGACGTTGTTCTGGGCCAGTTGCGTGCCCAACACTTCGTCCTGGTTGTACAGACGCACACCTGCCAGAACAGCCAGGGTCACCGAGGCAGCTACCGCCAGACGACCCAGACCACGCCAGCGACCCGCTACTGCTGCCACTGGCGCGGCAACCGGGGAAGCTTCGTCGGCGAGAGCCTTAGATACCGCCGCAGCGATATCCAGGTTCGGCACCAGCAGATCTTTGTGCATAACTGCGCGAGCTACTTGATAGCGCGCCCAAGTCGAGCGCAATTCAGCGTCATCGCTGGCGCTGAGCACACGGCGCAGCTCCAACTCGTCCGCCTCGTTATCCATGATGGCGGATAACGATTCTTGCAGGGCTTCACGACTCATGGCGATTCCTCTCTTGGCTAGCGCCGCTGTCTCAGGCTCCCTGCAACAGAGGTTGCAGGACTTTATCAATGGCCTCACGAGCGCGGAAAATCCGCGACCGCACAGTGCCTACTGGACATTGCATGACGCTGGCAATGTCTTCGTAACTCAGACCGTCGAACTCTCGCAAAGTTAGCGCGGTGCGCAAATCTTCTGGCAGTTGTTCGATGGTTCGATGCACGGCATTTTCAATCTCATCCCGTAACATCAACCGCTCTGGAGATTCGATGTCCTTGAGAGCGTGATCGCCCTCGTAGAACTCCGCGTCTTCAGCGCTTACATCACTTTCCGGAGGCCGCCGACCGCGCGACACCAGGTGGTTCTTCGCCGTGTTGATGGCGATGCGGTACAGCCATGTATAAAAGGCGCTGTCACCGCGAAAGTTGGCCAGTGCACGGAAGGCTTTGATAAAGGCTTCCTGGGCAACATCCTGAGCTTCATGAGGATCGTGCACAAAACGCACTATCAACCCGAGAATCTTGTGCTGATACTTCAACACCAACAGATCAAAAGCTCGTTTGTCGCCACGCTGCACCCGCTCGACCAGCTGCTGATCATCTTCCTGGGTAAGCATGAACACTCCTCAATTGAGTTCGGAGAGAATGCCGTTCCAGCAAGTGAATCAACTTGCCAAGATAGACTCGGGTCTTGCGCAAAAGTTCTCCCCTCCAAACACGTTCCGCACATAAATGCTTTTGTCTTGCACGGAATCGCGCAGCACGACTAGCACGCCGGCTGCGCGGATAATCTTGTCACCGCTAATGGCTGTAATGAGTGCGCGACAAGCCGCTCTCGATACAACCCAAACGGCATTGTCCCCATCTGGGTGACTGCCTATGGAACCTGGAAGTCTAAGAAAGTTCCCAGGGCCTATGGACCGTCATAAGCGCGCTATTGTGCAGCCGGCCCCATCTATATACTAGTGGCCGCTTCTCGTGGAATTCGAACATGAGCCAACATTTTCAGCACGACGTTCTGGTCATCGGTAGCGGCGCTGCCGGCCTGACTTTAGCCCTTACTCTGCCTAGCCATTTGCGCATTGCCGTGCTTAGTAAGGGTGACCTTACAAATGGTTCAACTTATTGGGCACAAGGTGGGGTTGCTGCCGTGCTCGATACTGCCGACACCGTCGAATCCCACGTTGCCGACACCCTCGACGCCGGTGCCGGCCTGTGCCGTGAAGACGCTGTGCGCTTCACCGTCGAACACAGCCGCGAAGCCATCGAATGGCTGATCGAGCAGGGCGTGCCCTTCACCCGTGATGATGAGACCGCGCGCGAAGACGGCGGCTTCGAGTTCCACCTGACCCGCGAGGGCGGCCACAGTCATCGACGCATCATCCACGCCGCCGATGCTACCGGTGCCGCCATCTTCAACACCCTGCTCGCCCAAGCCCGCCAACGGCCGAATATTGAACTGCTGGAACAGCGCGTCGCCGTCGATCTGATCACTGAGCGCAAACTCGGTCTACCTGGCCACAACTGCCTGGGTGCCTATGTGCTGAACCGCAATAGTGGCGAGGTAGACACCTACGGCGCGCGTTTCACCATATTGGCCAGCGGCGGCGCAGCGAAGGTCTACCTCTATACCAGCAACCCGGACGGTGCCTGTGGCGATGGTATTGCCATGGCCTGGCGTGCCGGTTGTCGAGTGGGCAATCTGGAGTTCAACCAATTCCATCCCACTTGCCTATATCACCCCAAAGCCAAGAGTTTCCTGATTACCGAAGCCATTCGTGGCGAGGGTGGCCTGCTCAAACTGCCCAATGGCGAACGTTTTATGCAGCGTTTCGATCCGCGGGCCGAACTGGCACCCAGGGATATCGTCGCCCGCGCCATTGACCATGAAATGAAGCGCCTGGGGGTCGACTGTCTATACTTGGACATCAGCCACAAGCCCGCCGATTTCATCAAAAGCCACTTCCCGACTGTTTATGAGCGCTGCCTGGATTTCGGCATCGATATCACCCGGGAAGCCATTCCGGTAGTCCCCGCCGCCCACTACACCTGCGGTGGCGTGGTCGTGGATCAACATGGCCACACCGATGTACCGGGCCTGTACGCCATTGGCGAAACCACTTTCACCGGCCTGCATGGTGCCAATCGCATGGCCAGCAACTCGCTGCTCGAGTGCTTTGTGTATGCCCGCTCGGCAGCGGCAGACATCCTCAAGCAACTGCCAAACACCCCTGCTCCGCAAAAACTGCCGAGTTGGGACGCCAGCCAGGTAACCGATTCGGACGAAGACGTGATCATCGCCCACAACTGGGACGAACTCCGGCGCTTTATGTGGGACTACGTCGGCATCGTCCGCACCAACAAGCGCCTGCAGCGCGCACAGCACCGCGTGCGCCTGCTGCTGGATGAGATCGATGAGTTCTACAGCAACTACAAGGTCAGCCGCGACCTGATCGAGCTGCGCAACCTGGCCCAGGTGGCAGAGTTGATCATTCGCTCGGCAATGCAGCGCAAGGAGTCCCGCGGCCTGCATTACACCCTGGACTATCCGGACCTGCTGCCCGAAGCCCGCGACACTATTCTGGTGCCGCCCATCTACGGCGAGTGAACTTCAGCTTCACCCGCAGTTGCCGGTGTACCTCAACCGGCAATGCATCCCGGGGAATACACAGCCCCCGCACCCACCACTGCCCCGGCAGGCGAAAGCGCAGCACGATCAGCAGCGGCAGCGCCAGGCTATCCGGGCGCAGCTGCACCGACTGCCAGCCATCTGCTGGCCGCCACAGGTACCAGCCATCGGCATCATGGCGAATTGCGGAAAAGCCCGACGCGCGGGATAGCCACAGCCAGCCGGCGTGAACCACGCACAGTAGCGCCCCGAGCAGGGATGCCCAAAACGGAATGGCAGCGGAGAACAAAGCGACCAGCGCGCAGAGTTGCGCGCCGAGGTAGAACGCCAGCAGTTGCCGTGAGGCCCGCCAGCGGCATTCGAAGGCCCTACTTGGGCTGGACACGGTCCAGAATCATCCGAACCATGCGCTGGAGATCGGCATCTTCCGGTTCGCCGCGCTGCATAAACCAGCCGAACATGTCCTGATCCTCGCATTCCAGCAGTTTGCGATAGCGCTCGCGGTCAGCGTCATCCAGCGTCGGGTAGACTTCCCGTACGAAGGGCACCAGCAGTACGTCCAGCTCCAACATGCCGCGGCGGCTGTGCCAGAACAGACGGTTCAGTTCAATTTCGTCGACCATTGATGCGGCTCCTGCAAAATAGGCCGGCAGTATAACGGTGCCTGGCCTTTACCGGCACCCGCTGACAAGCTCAAGGCTGGGCCCTATGATTAGCCTCCAGACTTTCAATCAGCGATTCCCCATGGCCGACTCCGCTTTTTTCTGCACGCTGTCCCACGAAGGCGTTCTTGCCGTTCGCGGCCCCGACGCCAGCAAATTCCTCCAAGGCCAAGTCACCTGCAATCTCAACTACTTAAGTGATAGTAACGCCAGCCTGGGTGCCCGCTGCACCCCCAAGGGCCGCATGCTGTCGAGCTTTCGCATTGTCAGCGAAGGCGACGGTTACCTGCTGGCGATGGCCAGCGAGCTGCTGGAACCGCAGCTCAGCGACCTGAAAAAATACGCCGTATTCTCCAAATCCACCCTCAGCGACGACAGTGCCGAGTGGTTGCGCCTGGGCCTGCACGATGCCGACGAACTGCTCAGCGAGCTGGGCCTGATGCTGCCCAATGACGCCGACGGCGTGGCGCGCGGCGAAGGTCTCTTCGCGATTCGCCTGCCGGACGGCCGTATCGAGCTGTGGCTGCAACAAGCAATCCGCGCTGCAGTGCTGCAACAGATTCAGGGCAAGCTGCCGGAGCGCCCGCTGAATGACTGGCTGCTGGCCCAGGTTCGCGCTGGCATCGGTCAGGTGTTCGGGGCAACCCGTGAGCTGTTTATTCCGCAAATGATCAACTTGCAGGCCGTTGGCGGCGTCAGCTTCAAGAAAGGCTGTTACACCGGCCAGGAAATCGTCGCGCGCATGCAGTACCTGGGCAAACTCAAACGCCGCCTGCAGCGCCTGAGCCTGGAAGGTGCCGAATTGCCAGCGGTGGCCAGCGAACTGTTTTCCCCGGTACACCGTTCCAGCGTTGGCGAAGTGGTGATGGCCGCACAAAGCAAAACGGGCGTGGAACTGCTGGCGGTATTGCAGGAAGATGCCGTCAGTGATGGACGGATTCATCTTGGCAGCGAAACCGGCCCGGCCCTGCAGTTATTGGAATTGCCCTACACCTTGAACTCGGATCGCGAGATTCAGCGTTAACCCCTATTCTTCCTCCGCCAAGCGCCTCGGCTCTTAGAGAAACGTCCATGAGCAAACTTGCTGACAAAGTCCAACACGAACTGATTCAGGCCATCGACAACGATGAACTGGTGTTGCCAACCCTTCCCGAGGTGGCCCTGAAAGTTCGCGAAGCCGCCGAAGACCCGGACATCAGCATTCCCCAGCTGAGCAAAGTGATCGGCAACGACGCCGCCCTCACCGCGCGCATCATCAAGGTGGTGAACAGTCCCTTGCTGCGGACCAACAAGGAAATCACCGACCTGCAGATGGCCGTCGGTCGCCTTGGCATCAACTACACCTGCAACCTGGCCACCGGCCTGGCGATGGAGCAGATGTTCCAGGCCACCTCCGACGTGGTTGACCGCAAAATGCGCGAAGTGTGGAACAAAAGCACAGAAATCGCCGGCATCAGTCATGTTTTGTGCCGTCACTACACCCGTCTGATGCCCGACCAGGCCACCCTCGCCGGCCTGATCCACCAGATTGGCGTGCTGCCGATCCTCACCTACGCCGAAGAGCACGATGAGCTGCTGTCCGACTCCATCAGCCTCAACCATGTGATCGAAAAAATTCACCCGATCATTGGCGACAAAATTCTCAAGGCCTGGGACTTCCCCGAGAACATCGCCATCCTGCCCAGCCAATATCTGGACTTCACCCGCAATTCGCCGAAAGTGGATTACGTCGATATCGTTCAGGTCGCCACCCTGCAGAGCTACCTGGGCAGCGAGCATCCGTACACCCAGCTCGATTGGTCGCAGATTCCGGCGTTCGCCAAGCTCGGTCTGGACCCAAGTGCCGACCTCAATGCCGATGAAGACCTCTCCGCCGCCATGGAAGCGGCCATGAGCATGCTGCAGTAAACCTTCAGCAGCCAGCCAGGGCGATTTGTCACTAAGCCGAGCCCATGGCTGGGATCGGGATCGACCTATGCGCATTCTGTTGTTGTGCATCAGCTTGTGGGTGAGCGCCGCGCCGGCGCTCGCCGAGGATGCGGGCCGTGCCTGGCAATGCCGAGCTGATCGCGCGGTTCAACCAGGGCCTGAAGCCGCCGCGGGACAGCGGCAAGATCGCCCAGTACCTGCTGGATGCCCAACAGCCACTGAGCCTGGTGCCTTGATCAGGCTTCAGCCCTTCGGCTGACCCGTACATGGCGTTGAATCGCCGCTCCTAGCAAACCATTCGACCAGCAACAGGCGAAGAATCTACGCCGCAGAAGGCCGCCACCTACAGCAGTCACCCTTACCAAGTTTGTTTTATAGCCGCTCCTTAAACCGACTCGGCAACTTGGTAGCCCTCCAATGAAATGTATCGCCCTTGCGCTTGGCACACTCCCGTTTCTGACCCTATCCCCAGCATTCGCCCAATCCGAACCCTCCCCCTTCGAGCTCAACCTCGACAGCAGCAGTATCAGCACCAGCGCCTCGCTTGGCTGGCTGCGCGGTGAAGCCGAAGAACTGGTTTACAACCCCAATGGCAGCAAACTCAGCCAACTGAACTGGAAGTTCAACGGCGTGAATATCCTCAAAGCCGATATTGCCTGGGAGCCCTTCAACTGGCTGACCGCCAGTGCCCGTGGCTGGATGGCGATCTCCAAGGGTAATAGCGACATGGATGACTACGACTGGCTCAGCCCCAACCAGAGCAACTGGTCGCACCACTCCGAACACCCCGACACCCGCCTACAAGATGCCAACGAATACGACCTCAACCTGAAAGGCTGGGTCGTGCAACAGAGCGGGCTGAAACTTGGCGTGACTGGCGGCTTTCAACAAACCACCTTCAGCTGGGACGCCTATAACGGCAGCTACAACTACGACAACGGCCAGGATGTCGGCACCTTCAACGAAGGCAAGGTGATCAGCTACAAGCAGACCTTCAAAGTGCCCTACATCGGTCTCGCCGCGGGCTACCGCTACCAGGACCTGGAAGTGAATGCGCAAGTGAAGTACAGCGAATGGGTCGATGCCACCGGCGAGGATGTGCACCACCTGCGCAACCTGGGCTTCGCCGACGATCAGTCGGGGTCCAAGTACTACGGTGCCTCAATGGATGTCGGTTACTACCTGCTCAGCGACCTGAAAATCTTCACCGAACTGGCATGGAATGATTACCGCGAGAAAGTTGGCGACAGCCGTGCAACCAATCACGCCACCGGTGTAACCACCGACCATGGCAGCAGCACTGGCCTGAGCAACACCAACTACAACGCGTCTCTGGGCCTGCAGTACCGTTTCTAGGCTCAAGCGCCAGCAGGCCGCCGGCCGGTCCTTCACGCTGATTGATGGGCTAACCACCCTATATTTCTTCGGCCATACGCCTGAGGCAGCGATCGACGCGACGAAGTTCTATGTGTGAAGTCAGGCCGGTAGCTGGTCGAATCTACCCGCAACTCGGTTAACGGGCGGCGGCAGCGCGCTACAAAAGCACGCGCACTTCTTCCTGATAGGCCGGTCTATGCTCAGACTGGCCCTCAAGGAGAAGCCCATGGGCAAGCGGCTGCGGATTCTGTTGCTACTTACCGGCCTGGCACTGATCGCCTCGTGCAGCCGACTGGAACTGGCCTATCGCAACCTTGACTGGTTGATTCCCTGGTCGCTGGACAATTACGTAACCCTCAGCAAAGAACAGAAGGCCTGGCTCAAGCCGCGGCTGACCGCCCATATCGCCTGGCACTGCCAAACCCAACTGCCCGCCTATGCCGCCTGGTTGCAACGCAGCGCCACACTGGTGGCAGAGCCCCAGCCCGGCGCGGCGCAGTTCGATAGCCAATTCACCGATTTCCGCCATGCCGTGGATGCCATCGTCGTGCAGGTCACCCCTGATCTCACCGAGCTCCTGCGTGGGCTGAGCCCCGAGCAGGTAGATGAGCTGCAGGCAAATCTGAGTAAACAGAACCAGGAGCAGCGCGAAGACTACCTCGGCGTGCCGCTGGCCGAACAGATAGACGAGCGCGCCGAGCGCATGGAAGAACGTCTGCAGCCATGGTTCGGACGTTTGCATAAGGAGCAGAAGACGCGAATCAAGGCTTGGTCGCAGCAATTGGGGGAATACAACCAAGGTTGGCTGGACAATAACCTGCGCTGGCAGCAGGCGTTTCTCGCCGCGGTACGGGAACGCAACAGTGAGCAGTTCCCCGAGCAGATGAAGAGCCTGTTGCAGCAGCGGATGAGCTATTGGAGGCCGGCGTATCAGCAGGAATTTCTAGGTGCCCAGCAGGCGTTGAGCGAGTTGTTCAAGGATCTGCTGAGCGACGCCAATCAGCAGCAGCGGGAGCGCTTGGGGGATCGCTTGCAGGGCGCGCGTAAACAGCTCAATGAGCTGACCTGCCCTTCTGCCTGAAGATCAGCCGCAATTTCCTGGAAACGGCGTTACCTGCTAGAGCGCCGGCAATTTCCAATCAATCGGCTCCAGCCCCCGCTCTTTCAGGTACTGATTGGCCCGGCTGAAATGCCCGTTGCCGATAAACCCGCGGTGCGCCGATAGCGGCGAGGGGTGTACGGACTTGAGCACCAGATGACGGGTGGTGTCGATCAACCCCTGCTTGCTCTGCGCATGAGCGCCCCACAGCAGGAACACCAGATTGCCAGGCCGCGCATTGACCACTTCGATCACTTTGTCGGTAAACGGCTGCCAGCCCTTTTTCGCGTGCGAGCCGGCGTTGGCCTGCTCGACCGTCAGCGAGGTATTCAGCAGCAATACGCCCTGCTCGGCCCAGCTCTGCAGGTAGCCGTGGCTGGGGATGTCGAGGTTGAGGTCGCGCTTGAGCTCTTTGTAGATGTTCTGCAACGACGGCGGCGTCGGCACCCCCGGCTGCACCGAGAAGCACAGGCCATGGGCCTGGCCGGGGCCGTGATAGGGGTCCTGGCCGATGATCACCACTTTTACCTGGTCCAGCGGCGTGGAGTTCAGGGCATTGAAGATCATCGGGCCGGGGGGAAAGATCACCTTGCCGGCCGCCTTTTCGGTGCGCAGGAATTCGCTCAGGGCCAGCATATAGGGCTTGTCGAACTCCTCGCGAAGCGCGGCCTTCCAACCTGCTTCGAGTTTGATCCGGTCGTCTGCGGTCATGCTGGGTCCTGCCCCTGAGAAAAGGTTCGCGCACGCTAAGGAAGGCCAGGTGCCAAGTCAAGGCACGCTGATGCGTCACCATCACGGCACTGGATGCACATTGTCGTCTGGCCCTGGCGGGTCAATGCTCAAGCCGACCCCCTGATGAGCACGATCATGAACGCCACTGCCGGCATTACCCGCGAACGCCTGGAACAGGCCCTGGAACACTCCACCTTCGCCCAGATGCTGGGCGCCGAACTGCTCGACTTCGAGCCCGGCAAGGTCAGCCTGCAAGTGCATGCACGCCCCGATCTGTGTCAGCACCACGGCTATATCCACGGTGCGGTGGTGGGTTTTATGGTCGACAGCGGTTGTGCCTGGGCAGCCGCATCGATGGTCGGCGATGTGGTCACCAGCGAATACAAACTCAATCTGCTGGCCCCGGCCCTTGGCGAAAAGCTGATCTGCCGCAGCGAAGTGCTCAAGGCCGGACAACGCCAGGCCGTGTGCCGCGCCGATGTGTTTGCGGTGAAAGATGGCGTAGAGAAACTGGTGGCCACTGGCTTGGCTACTATCGCCAGGGTCTAAGCGCCAGGGCCTAGGCCAGGACTATGGCCAGTACCACCGCGCCGACCAACAGCAGCTTGGTGGCGCGGTAGGCGGTTTTATTCCAGGCCTTGAACCGTCGCCGGTACTGGCCGCCAAGCCAGACAAAGCGGAACAGTTTGCTGATCCGCCCCTCCTGATCGCCGATTTCGTTGGGCGAGGCGGCCGCCGCCAGCAAGGTACGGCCCAACCAGCGGTTCAGTGCTTCGGCCCAGGCGAAGCGCAACGGGCGCTCCAGATCACAGAACAGAATCAGCCGGCTCTGCTCGGTACCGTTCTGCGCCCAGTGAATAAAAGTTTCGTCGAAGATCACACTCTGCCCATCGCGCCAGCTGTGGCGCTGGCCGTCTACCTCGATAAAGCAGCGATCGTCATTGGGGGTGACCAACCCGAGGTGATAGCGCAGCGAGCCGGCATAGGGATCGCGGTGCGGGTTCAAGGTGCCATGGGGGCCGAGCTCGGCAAACATCGCGGCTCTGATAAATGGAATCTGCTGGAGCAAGGCCACGGTCTGCGGGCAATGCTGCTGCGCCGAAGGCAGGTTGGCGTCGTACCACTTCAGGTAGAAGCGCTTCCAGCCGGCTTTGAAAAATGAATTGAAGCCGGCGTCATTGTTGCGCTCGGCAGCCTTGATCCGCGCCTGCTGTTGCAATGCCAGGGTTTCTTCACGAATAAGCTGCCAGTTGGCATCCAGCAGATGCATGGCCTGGTAATTCTCGACCTGGGGAAACGGCTGCGCCGGCACCCGGGAAAAGGCATACATAAACAGGTTGATGGGGGCCATGATCGAGGAGTGATCGGCAAACTGACGCAACAGAGGCAGGCGCACCCGCCCGCGAAAATGCACAAACAGAATGGAAAACAGCACAACCGCCAACACGATCCACTTCATTGCAGCCTTCACCTCACCAGTACCGGCTACCCAGTGGCCGGCAAGGCGGCGACTGTATGCACCCTCCCCCCAGTGCGGCTGTAGGCTGCATCTGCCTGCCTGGCGGCCCCGTCCGAGACGGTCTGCACCGGCAGCCGTCGAGGCAAACCCCGCCCAATGGTCGGCCACCGGGCTCAAATGCTTACTACGCTTGTAGTTCGAGCAGACCAGGAGAACGCCCCCCATGGAGACCCGCCACGAAGGTCTGAAGTTTTCGCTGTACTCAAGCTTTCTCAAGGGCAACGCCAAGGTTCCGCAGATGCCGGAAACCTCGCTGCGCCTGCGCAAGTTGCTGGATTCCGAGCACGCCTCGCTGGAACAGGTAACGCGCCTTTTACACAGCAACCCGCCATTGGCCGCTTACCTCTTGCAGTTCGCCTCCAGCCCCATGCTGCGTAATGTGCGCCAGGGCGTGAACCTGCAGGAGGTGGTGTCGCGCATCGGCATGACGCGGGTGAATAACCTGGTGCTGACCTTTGCCGTCGAGCACCTGTTCACCAGCCAGGACCCGGTGCTGATCAAAGTCTTTCGCGCGCGCTGGAACGCTGCGCTGATGTGCGGCGCTTACTGCGCCTGCCTGGCCCAGCAGCTCACCCGCCTGCCGGTGGAAGACGCCATGCTCGCCGGTCTGCTGCAGGACATCGGCAGCCTGCCGCTGCTCGATGAATTGGAGCGCTGGCCGGAGGTGCAGCGCGAAGAGCCGGAGCTGCAAAGCCTGTGCGAGCAGCTGTCAGCCGATATCGGGGTAATCGTGCTTACCGCCTGGCGTTTGCCCAGCGTACTGGTGGATTGCGCCCGCCATCGCAGTGCCTGGCAGCGCAAACGCGAGGGCAGCGCCGACCTGGTGGATATCGTTCAGGTGGCCCGGCAACTGAGTGGCAACGGCGACGATGAACATCTGCTGCAGCTGCCGGCCTGGCGTCGCCTGCTGGGGGACCGCGCCGACGATCTGTCGCCGCAAGTGCTGCGCGATGAGCTGGACGGCGAAGTGGCTTTCTGGTTCAAACTGCTGGGCGGCAAGCCTGCTGTCTAGATGCGTAGCCTGGTCGACTGATCGAATGCAGGGGTACGCAAGACCTGCAGGTTTTTGCATACTCAGCCGTGCCACTTGCTGAAGGCGGGCATCACCACCAATAACAATCCTCATAACAATCCTCATAACAACCCGGGCGCCGCCACCAACGACAGGGATACGAGTGAATGAGCAATGCCGTTGAAACCTATCATCCAAGCCTGGCCGACCTTACCCACAAGCTGACGGTGGAAAAACACGGGCACACTGCCCTGCTGACCATCAACCACCCGCCAGCCAATACCTGGGACCGCGAGTCACTGATCGGCCTCAAGCAGCTGATCGAACACCTCAACCACGACGACGATATCTATGCCCTGGTGATCACCGGCCAGGGCAGCAAGTTTTTCAGTGCCGGTGCCGACCTCAATCTGTTTGCCGATGGCGACAAGAGCCGCGCCCGGGAGATGGCCCGACGCTTTGGCGAAGCCTTCGAGGCATTGCGTGATTTTCGCGGGGTGTCCATCGCCGCCATCAACGGCTACGCCATGGGCGGCGGCCTGGAATGTGCGCTGGCCTGCGATATCCGCATTGCCGAACGCCAGGCCCAGATGGCCTTGCCGGAAGCCACCGTTGGCCTGCTGCCCTGTGCCGGCGGCACCCAGGCCCTGGCCTGGCTGGTGGGCGAAGGCTGGGCCAAGCGCATGATTCTGTGTGGCGACCGGGTGGACGCGGAAACCGCCTTGCGTATCGGCCTGGTGGAACAGCTGGTGGACAGCGGCGAAGCCCGCGGCCATGCCCTGCTGCTGGCGGCCAAGGTGGCGCGTCAGAGCCCGGTGGCGGTACGCACCATCAAACCGCTGATTCAGGGTGGCCGCGAACGCGCACCGAATAGCTGGTTGAGCGAGGAGCGCGAGCGCTTTGTCGACCTGTTCGACGCTGACGACACCCGCGAAGGGGTAAATGCCTTCCTGGAAAAACGCGAGCCGCAATGGCGCAACAAGTAGTTTAGGAATCCGTTTATGAATGTGCTTTTCGAAGAACTCGCCGGCCAGCATGGTGCCCGCGTCGGCATCGCTACCCTGGATGCGGCGAGCAGCCTGAATGCCCTATCCCTGCCCATGATCGAAGCCCTGGACGCCAAGCTGGCGGCCTGGGCGCAAGACCCGAGCATTGCCTGCGTGGTGCTGCGCGGCAATGGCGACAAGGCCTTCTGCGCCGGTGGCGATGTGCGCAAGCTGGTGGACGCCTGCCGCGCCCAACCCGGCGAGGTACCGGCCCTGGCCGAACGCTTTTTTGCCGATGAATACCGCCTCGACCACCGCATCCACACCTACCCCAAACCCTTTATCTGCTGGGCCCACGGCTATGTGCTGGGCGGCGGCATGGGCCTGCTGCAAGGTGCCAGCATCCGTATCGTCACCCCCAGCAGCCGCCTGGCCATGCCGGAGATCAATATCGGCCTGTACCCGGATGTGGGTGGCAGTTGGTTCCTCAATCACCTGCCGGGCAAGCTCGGGCTGTTCCTCGGCCTGACGGCGACCCAGGTGAACGCCCATGACGCCCTGCTGCTGGGCTGGGCCGACCGCTTTCTCGGTGATGACCAGCAAGACACGCTGATCGACGGCCTGCTGCAACTGAACTGGGCTGAACAACCCGCCCGCCAGCTCAACAGCCTGCTCAAGGCCCTGGAACACGAGGCCAACCAGCAGTTGCCGGACGCCCAGCTGATGCCGCGGCGCAACCATATCGACAATCTGCTGGACGTCGCGGATGTGGCCAGCGCCTGGAAGGTGTTGGTGGCCCTGCAAGACAGCAGCGATGGGCTATTGGCGCGCGGGGCAAAAACCCTGGCCGGCGGCTGCCCACTGACCGCGCATCTGGTCTGGGAGCAGATCGAGCGTAGCAAGCACCTGTCGCTGGCCGAGGTGTTCCGCATGGAATACGGCATGAGCCTGAACAGCTGCCGTCACCCGGAATTTGCCGAAGGCGTAAGGGCGCGGCTGATCGACAAAGACAACACCCCGCATTGGCACTGGCCGGATGTGGCGACCATTCCCCGCTCGGTGATCGACGCGCATTTTGTGCCGACCTGGGAAGGCGAGCATCCACTTAAGAATCTATGAGTTTTGGCGCTTAAGTGCATCGCGGCTGAAGCCGCTCCTACGGGCAGCACAATCGGTAGGAGCGGCTTCAGCCGCGATGCTTTTAATCGTCCTTAGCGCTCGCGCAGAGCTTCCGCCTTGGCGCGCAGAATCGGTTTGAGCAGATAGCTCAAGATGCTTTTCTTGCCGGTGATGATATCCACCGAGGCCACCATACCGGGAATGATCAGCAGCGGTTTCTCTTCGCTGCCGAGGTGGCTTTTGTCGGTGCGCAGTTTGATCAGGTAGAAGGTGGTCTTGCCGTCTTCTTCGGTAACGGTGTCCGCGCCGATCTGTTCCAGCTTGGCTTTCAGGCCGCCGTAGATGGTGTAGTCGTAAGCAGTGAATTTGACGATCGCCTCCTGGCCTGGGTGCAGAAAGGCGATGTCCTGCGGGCGGATTTTCGCTTCCACCAGCAGGGTGTCATCCAACGGCACCACTTCCACCAGATCGCTGCCCGGCTGAATCACGCCGCCGATGGTGTTGACCAGCAGGCTCTTGACGATACCGCGTACCGGCGAGGTCACCAGGGTGCGGTTGACCCGATCTTCCAGGGCCTTGCCGGTGGCCTGGGATTTGCTCAGTTCGGTGCGCGCTTCGTTCAATTGGGTCAGGGCATCGCTGCGGAATTTGCCGCGGGTTTCGTCGATCTTGCGTTCGGCTTCGGTAATCGCCGATTGCGCCCGCGGAATAGCCAGGCTGGTGGCGTCCATCTGCCCACGGTTTTCCACTTCCGCACGTTTCAGGCGCAGCACTTCCACCTGGGAAATCGCGCCCTGAGCCACCAGCGGCTCGGACATGGCAATCTCCTGGCGCAACAGGTTCAGGCTGCTGCGGTACTGCTCCTGTTTCGATGCGAACTCGCGCAGTTCCTGCTGTTTTTGCACCAACTGCTGTTGCAGCCCGGCCACTTCGTCGCGGAGTTGCTGCTGACGACTCTGGTACAGCTGCAGCTCGCTTTCGGCCTGGCTCGGCACCTTGCCGCGAATGTCGTCGCTGATCACCAGCGGCTTGCCTTCGGTTTCCGCCACCAGGCGGTCCACGCGCAACTGCCAGCCCAGGCGCTCGGCCTCGGTTTCGCCGACGTTGGAGACAAAGCGGGTGTCGTCCAGGCGCAGCAGCGGGTCGCCGATTTTGACGATCTGCCCTTCGTGCACATACAACTCGGCGACGATGCCGCCTTCCAGGTTCTGGATCTTCTGGATCTTCGACGAGGGAATGGCTTTGCCATCGCCGCGGGTCACTTCATCGATCTGGGCAAAGTGCGCCCAACCGAACATAAAAACGAAGAAACCGATCAGCCCCCAAATGGTCAGCCGCACCACGCGCGGGGCATCTTCTACCAGGGCTTTGCTGAGTTCCGGCAACGGTTCGCCATCCAGCGAGTCGCGGCCTTTGAAGTAACTGGCGAGGCTTTTAAGCGACACTGATCTGCCCCTTTTTCAGAGCTTCCATAACGGCGTTTTTCGGGCCATCGGCAATGATCTGGCCCTTATCGATAATCAGCAGGCGGTCGACCAGATCGAGCATCGAGGAGCGGTGGGTAATCAGCAGCACGGTCTTGGTGGCGATCACCGCTTGCAGGCGCTGTTTGAGGTGCACTTCCCCGGTGTTGTCCATGCCACTGGTGGGCTCATCGAGCAGCAGAATCGGCGGGTCGAGCAGCAGCGCACGGGCCAGGGCGACGTTCTGCCGCTGGCCACCGGACAACTGATGGCCGCGTTCACCGACTTGCAGCTCATAGCCTTGCGGATGCAAACGGGCGAATTCGTGTACGCCGGCCAGCTCGGCCGCCTGCAGCACCAGCTCGTCTTCCACATAGCGGGCGCCGCTGACCAGGTTGTCGCGCAGGGTGCCGCTGAACAGGTGGATATCTTGCGGCACGTAGCCGATGTTGTGGCGCAGCTCGCTGATGTCCAGTTGGCGCATGTCCACCCCGTCCACCAGCAGGCTGCCGGAGTCGGCCTGGTGCAGGCCGACCAGCAACTTGGCCAGGGAGCTTTTACCCGAGCCGCTGCGGCCGATGATGCCGATCTTCTCGCCGGGGCGAACCACCAGATTGATATTCGCCAGGGCGATGTTCTGCTGCTGCGGGTAGTTGAAGTTGAGTTGGCGCAACTCGATGGCACCCTGCACACGCCGCCGGGTCAACGGACGGTCTTCGGCCTGGCGCTCTTGCGGCAGGTCCATCATCTGGTCCACCGAGGCCATGGTGACCTTGGCCTGCTGGTAGCGGCTGAGCAGTCCGGACAATTGCGACAACGGCCCCAGGGCGCGACCACTGAGCATGTAACAGGCGATCAGGCCGCCCATGCTGAGGTTGCCGTCGATGATCTGGTACACGCCGAAAATGATCATGATCACCCCGGCCAACTGCTGAATCAGCATGGTCGAGTTCATTGCCAGATTGGACAGCATGCGCGCCTTCAGCTCCAGCCGGCTCAGGGTGCCGATGGTTTGCTCCCACTGGTACTGACGCTCGCTCTCGGCGTTATTGACCTTGACCGCGTCCAGCCCGGCGAGGGTTTCGATCAGGCTGGATTGCCGCTCGGCAGCCAGGGCCATGCTGCGCTCGATGGTTTCGGTCAGTGGCTTTTGCAGCGCCCAACTGATCAGCAAGGCCAGGGGAAAGGCCATCACCGGAATCCACACCAGGTGCCCGCCGAGCAAGGCGATCACCAGCAACACCAGCAAGGTGAAGGGCAGATCGATCAGGCTGGTAAGGGTCAGCGAGGCGAGAAAATCCCGCAGGGTCTGAAACTCGTGGATGTTCTGCGCAAAGCTGCCGACGCGCTTGGGCCGGTACTTCATTGACATGCCGACGATGCGTTCGAACAGCGTGGCGGAAATGATCAGGTCGGTCTTTTTCCCGGCCAGGTCCAGGCACAGGCCGCGCAGGCTTTTCAGCAGAATATCGAACAGGTAGGCACCGCTGATGCCAATCGCCAGTACCCACAAGGTGGCGGCAGCCTGGTTGGGCACCACGCGGTCGTAGACGTTCATCACGAACAGCGGCGCACCCAGGGAAATGATGTTGATCAGCAGACTTGCGGCGATGGCGTCGGCATACAGCCAGCGCGAGCGCTTGAGGGTGTCGCGAAACCACGACGAGGTACGCGGAATCAGCGAGCCGTTGTCAGCGTCGAACTTGTGCTGGGGTTGGGCGAAGAACACCTGACCGCTGTAATCCTCTTGCAGCTTGTCCACCGCCACCTGCACTTCGCCGCCGTCGCTTTCGCTCAGCAGCAGCCGCGCATAACCGGCGTCGATACCCACCAGAATCGCGCTACGACCGCCTTTGAGCAGCAGCATCGCCGGCAAGGCCATGGCCGGAATAAGTTCCAGCTTGCGCTGCAGCAAACGCCCTTGCAGGCCGGCACGGGCCGCAGCACGGGGCAGTAATTCGGCACTCAGACGCTGCGCCGGCAATGGCAGGCCGGTGGTCAGCATCGCCCGACTGACGGGCTTCTGATGCAAGGCACAGAGCGACAACAGGCTATCGAGCAACGGGTCGTCATGCTGGCCACGGGGATCATGGTGAAGCGGCGGTTGGCTGACGTCTGGTTCCACGCTAAACACTCTTGGCACTGAAGATGGGGTGCGGCTGGGGCTATCCATAGCGAGTACGGCAACGTCTTATAAAGACGTAGGCCGAAGCAACGCGGGAGTGTGGGCACTTTAGCTGGTTGTCGGCGCGGGGGCTAACTGGCACAGGGACAAATCTGCACTACCGGCACAAACCAATCGCGGCTGAAGCCGCTCCTACAACGATACGCAATCTGTAGGAGCGGCTTCAGCCGCGATGCTCTTCAGCTAGAGGCGGACGCCGAACTCAGTTCAGACCAGGCAACGCAATCTGCGGCTTCACGTCGTTCTGCACCACGGTTTCCATCGGTGCGACCACACCATGGGTTTTCAGCAAGGTGCCGAGGGTGGCTTGCAGGCGGTACTGGGTGTACTGCTCGGCCAGTTTGATTTCGGCCAAGCGGCGCTGGGCGCTGAACAGCTCGTTTTCGCTGTCGAGCAAGTCCAGCAGGGTGCGTTCGCCGAGGGCGAATTGCTTCTGGTAGGCGGTGCGCACTTCGCTGGTTTCATCCACGTATTGCTGGGCAATCGGCAACTGGGTGCGTGCATTGTTCAGCGCGTTCCAGGCCAGGCCCAGTTCTTCGTTGAGCTGACGCAGGGCGTTGTTGCGGATATCCAGCGCTTCACCGGCCTGGTACGAGCGCGCCTCCAGGGTGGCCTTGTCGCTGCCGCCGCTGTACAGGTTGTAGCGCATGCGCAGCATGGCTTCCCACTCGTTGTAATGACCGTCCTGGCCATCGATATCGTTGTTGGCGGAGCGGCCCAGCTCGGCATCGAAACGTGGGTAGAAGGTCGACTTGGCGGCTTTGTACTGCTGCTCGGCGGCGGCGATATCGGCCTCGGCGGAACGCAGGATCGGGCTGTTCTCGATCATTTGCTGACGCGCCTGGGCCAGGGTTTCCGGCAATTGAATGCCGGTGGTTGGCACTTGCAGGTCGACCGGATCGGCACCCACGGCGCTATAGAAGTTGGTTTGCGCATCAACCAGATTGGTCTGCTCGGTGATCAGGTTGTTACGCGCCTGGGCCAGACGCGCTTCGGCCTGATTGAGGTCGGCCATGCGACCGACGCCACGGTCGGTGCGCAGGCGGATCTGGTCATGAATGCGTTCGTGGCTTTGCAGATTGGCCTCGGCCAGGTGTACCAGGTCCTGACGGGTAAGCATTTCCAGATAGACCTGGGCAACGGTCAGCGCGGTGCGCTCGGAGGTGTTGAGCAAGGCATAGGCGCGGGAGTTGACGGTGGCTTTGTTGCGGCCCACTTCGCTGGAAGTGGCGAAACCGTCGAACAGCATCTGGCTCAGGCGCACGGTGGATTCACCGCGACTCAGGGTATTCCAATCATTACTGCCGGCTTCGGCGCGGCTGGAAGGATCGTCGGTGCCTTCGCGGCCATAACCGGCCAACACATCCACTTTTGGCAAGTAGCCGCCCTGGGCCGCACGTAGACCAGAGTCAGCCGCCAGGCGTCGATTAACTGCCGCATGAACCTCAGGGTGTTCGGTGACCGCTTGTTGCATGGCCTCCTGAAGGGATTGGGCCGACACCGAAAAACTGGCACTTACAGCAACAGGCAGCAACGCAAGAAAAGCAAAACGCATGTGAGATTTTCCCCTGAAACCTACTCCCGGCGCCTACTGACGTGTCTTCAGGCGTTCGAAAGCGGCAGATGTTAGATAGTTTTTATGGCGAAAAAATAAGTGAGAGCCACTTCTCATATCCGTGTATCAGATTCACCTTACTAGCAAAGTGACATTACCCGATGGATTGTTTAGGATGTCGCAAAATTGGTCAATAGTTTGGCAGAAAGATGCCAACCAACACAACAAAACCAAAATATTGACGCCATTTTTTAGACGCCTATCCCTGGCAAGATCCTTGCCTGAATAGGGGTCACCCGCTCTATCGCTTGACCAATCCGACCTTATTTGCACTGCCGTTTGCCTGAAGCTTGCCAGGGAGAGTCACTACATGAGCACCGCCGTCGCCATCGTTAAAAGTATTGTTGGCCAAGTTATCGCGACATCCGCCGAGGGTGCTCATCGCGTCCTTGTCGAAGGCGACCGTTTGTATGTAGGCGACACCCTGGATACCGGTGCGGGCGGTATGGTCAGCCTGGAATTGGCCGACGGGCGCACGCTCGACCTGGGTCGCGATACCCAGTGGAGCAGCGCCGATTCGGCCAGCGAAAGCGCTGCCACCCCGGCGCAGAGCACTGCCGACGCCCATGCCGAAGTGCTCGATGTGCAACGCGCCATCGTCGCCGGTGCCGACCCGACCCAAGACCTCGCCCCCACCGCAGCCGGCCCTGGTGCCGGCGGTGCTGGCGGTGGTGCCGCTGGCGGCAGCCATACCTTTGTCTTGCTGAGCGAAACCGCTGGCGCGGTACAACCGGACATCGGTATCGCCTTTACCGATCCCGCTGGCGGCGATGCGGTGGTTCAGGAACAGGCCTTCAGCACCGATCAGAACCTGCCCCCGGCCTTTACCGACGCCGCCGGAAATGATGCATCTACGACAATAAATGTCACCACCGACGAAGACGTTGCCTTCAACGGTGCCTTCAGCGCTACCGACAACAACGGCGACGCTTTGACGTATACCCTGGGCAGCGGCGTCAGCCACGGTGCCTTGACCGTCACCCCGCAAGGCGTGTGGGTGTACACCCCGGCCGCCAATTACAACGGCCCGGACAGTTTCCAGATAGTGGTCACCGACGGCCGCGGCGGCAGTGACACCCTGACCGTGAACATCGGCGTCAACCCGGTGAACGACGCCCCGCTTGCCGATCCGGCCACTGGCAGCGCCACCGAAGACAGCCCCTTGGTCAGCGGCCAGTTGACCGCCAGCGATGTCGACAGCGGCGACACCCAGACCTTCACCCTGCAAAGCGGCAGCACTGCGCCCGCCGGCTTTACCCTGAACAGCAACGGCACCTGGTCCATCGACCCAAGCAACGCGGCCTATCAAAGCCTGGGTGCCGGTCAGCAGCTGACCGTCAGCGTGCCGTTCACCGTCACCGACAGCGGCGGCCTGACCAGCAACAGCGTGCTGACTCTGACCATTACCGGGGTCAACGATGCCCCGGTAGTCAGCGGCACCGTTGCCGTCTCCCAGACCGAAGACGACAGCAACTTCACCGTCAACCTGCTGAGCCACGCCAGCGATACCGACAACGGCGACAGCCTGAGCGTGACCAATGTCGCCCAGTCGGGCACTGACGACGCGTCCGGCGTGACCATCAATGCCGATGGCACCCTGAGCGTGAACCCCAACGCCTACAACTACCTGGCCGTCGGCGAAAGCGTCACCCTCACCTACAACTACAACGTAGTTGACCAGAACGGCGGCAGCACCCCGGCCAGCGCCAGCATCACCATCGATGGCGTCAACGATGCGCCCGTGGTGAGCTCGGCCGTCAGCGCCACCTTCAGCGAAGATGCCGCGCTGCAGACTATCAACCTGCTGCAGAACGCCAGCGACGTAGACCTCAGCGACAGCCTCAGCGTTGCCAATCTGCAGGAAACCAGTGGTGGCAATACCAGCGGCGTCACCCTGAACAGCGACGGCACCCTGAGCGTCAACCCGGACGCCTACACCTACCTGGCGGCCGGTCAGACCCTAACCCTGAGTTACACCTACAACGTGATCGACGGTAATGGTGGCGTGACCCCAACCGCCGCCACCCTGACCATCACCGGCCAGAACGATGCGCCAGTGGCCGTCGCCGATGTGAAGTCGGGCAATGAAGACAGCGTGATCACCGGCAACCTCATCGCCAATGACACCGACGTGGACAGCGGCGCGGTGCTCAGCGTGTCCAAATTCAGCTACCAGTTGCTCGGCTTTACCGTTACCGCCAACGCCGGCAGCCACCTGGATATCCCGCTGGTGGGGCGTATCAGTGTTTCTGCCAACGGTGACTTCACCTTTACCCCGGTGGCGAACTACAACGGCAACGTGCCGACCGTCACCTATACCCTTACCGACGGCACAGCCAGCACCACCTCCACGCTGAACATCACGGTTGATCCGCTTAACGACAACCCGGTCATCACCGCGCCAACCACCGCGCAAGTCAGCGAAGACGGCAGCAAAGTATTCGGCCTCGGCCAGACCATCGCCACCACCGATGTCGATGGCGACACCCTGACCGCCAAACTGACCGTGGCGCACGGCAGCCTGACGGTTGGCGCGCTGGTGGGTAGCGGCGTCACCGTAAGCGGCTCCGGTACCGGCACCCTGGTGCTCACCGGCAGCCAGTTGGCGATCAACGCGGCGCTGCAAGGCCTGACCTACAAGCCTGTGGCCGACTACAACGGCAACGACCTGCTGCATATCACCAGCACCGACGGCACCGCGACCACCAGCCACGACGTGGCCATCACCATTAACCCGGTTGCGGATATTCGCGCCGACAGCGTCAGCATCAACGAAGACAATGTGCTCAGCTTCAACGCCATTACCGGCGTGGGCGGCGG
The DNA here is from genome assembly GCF_054057335.1 of Pseudomonas sp. TE3786. Classification (NCBI taxonomy): domain Bacteria; kingdom Pseudomonadati; phylum Pseudomonadota; class Gammaproteobacteria; order Pseudomonadales; family Pseudomonadaceae; genus Pseudomonas; species Pseudomonas sp. TE3786. The sequence goes on along the minus strand of NZ_JBSRZF010000001.1, from coordinate 462,417 downwards.
CACGGCCGACAACTTCGAAAATGCCGGTCGCGCCGTTACCGGCGTAACCCAAGGCCAACACGGTAGCGTTAGCTACAACGCCGACGGCAGCCTGGTTTACACCCCCGATGCCAACTACAACGGCAGCGACAGCTTCACCTACACCGTGACCTCCGGCGGCGTGACTGAAACCGCCACCGTCAGCGTGACTGTGCGCCCGGTAAACGATGCTGCGGTGCTGAGCGATGCCAACGTCCACGTTGCCGAAACCGACAGCGCCATCACCACCACTGGCCAGCTGACCATCACCGACATCGACAGCCCGGCCACCTTCACCGCGCAAAGCAACGTGACAGGCACCTACGGCACCTTCAGCATCACTGCGGGCGGCGCGTGGACCTTCGTTGCCAACTCGGCGTTCAACGCACTCAACGAGAACGACAGCGTCAGCGAGACCTTCACCGTGACCAGCGCCGATGGCACCCCGACCAGCGTCAAGGTCACCATCGAGGGCACCAACGATGCACCTGTCGCCAGCGCCAGCGTGGTGGGTAGCGGCAGCGAAGACCCGAGCCGCCCGATCCAGATCACCCTCGGCGGCAGTGATGTCGACGGCAGCGTGACCAGCTACTCCATCGAGTCCCTGCCGGCACACGGCAACCTGTACGCCAACGCCGACGGCAGCGGTCCTCTCGCCGCGGGCGACGTGGTGACCGGCCCGGTGTATTTCGTGCCGACCGCGAACTGGGGCGGCAGCACCGCGTTCGACTTCAAAGCCATCGACAACAGCAACGCCAGCTCCACCACCAGCAGCGCCACCATCACCGTCACCCCAGTGGCCGATGCGCCCACCCTGACCTTTGGCGGGGCCAGCCAACTGCTTGCCACCGGTTTCGAAGAAACCGCCGTGACTGGCGGCCATAACGGCAATGTCGCCGTCGGCACCCTGGGTGGCGGCCAATGGCACACCGGTAACAGCGGCGATGCTGTGGAAATCGGTAGCGAAGGCACCTATATCAGCGGTGGCAGCAACACCAATCAGGTGCTCGAACTGGAGCGCAACCCAGGCGATGCCAGCAACCTGTTCACCACCATCAGCGCCGACGCCGGCGAAACCTTCGTGGTGCAGTTCCAATACTCGCCACGCAGCGGGCAGGAAGCCAACTCCGGTATCGATGTGTATTGGGGCGGCCAGAAAATCGGCAGCCTGAGCGGCACCAGCGCCGGTCTGGTCACCTATACCTATACCCTGCCGGCCGCTGCCGCTGGCAACTACACCTTGGAATTCCGCGCCACCGACAGCAACTCCCTGGGCGGCCTGCTGGACAATATCAGCGTGTCGTCGCAGCCCAACGTCGGCCTGGAAGACCACGCGATCAAACTGTCCAGCATCAGCGCGGCAGTTACCGACACCGACGGTTCGGAAAGCATCACCAAGATCACCATCGACGACGCCCCAGCCGGCTCGATCATCAGCGATGGCCATGGCAACACCGTTACCAGCAGCGGCGCGCCGATTGATATCAGCAGCTGGGCCAAAGGCAGCCTGACCTTTACCCCACCGCAAGACTTCAACGGCAGCATCGTCCTTCACGTCAGCGCCACTTCCAGCGAAGCCACGGGCGGCAGCGCCACCACTACCCTGCCGCTGACCGTCACCGTACTGGCGGAAAACGATGCACCGACCACCGCCAATCAGAGCCTGAGCATTGCTGAAGACACTGCCCTGAACGGCACCATCGTCGGCCACGATACGGACGGCGATGCCCTGACCTACAGCCTGGCCACCGGCCCGGCACACGGCACGCTGACCCTCAACGCCAATGGCACCTTCACCTACACACCGAGTGCCAACTACAGCGGCAGCGACAGTTTCACGGTGAAAGTGGCCGACCCGAGTGGTGCGTTTGTGAACAGCGTGGTCAGCATCGGCGTCACCCCGGTGAACGACGCACCGGTCACCGCCGACCAAAGCAAAACCACCCCCGAAGACACTGCCATTAGCGGCCAAGTGGTTGCCAGCGATGTCGAGGGCGATAGCTTGAGCTACGCCATCCAAAGTGGCAGCGCCCACGGCAACCTGGTGCTCAACACCACCACTGGTGCCTACACCTACACCCCGACTGGCAATTACAACGGCAACGACAGTTTCACCATCCGGGTTTCCGACGGTAAAGGTGGTCTGGCCGACAGCGTGGTCAACATCAACGTCACCCCGGTGAACTATGTCCCGACTGCCCCGAACCAGTCACTGAGCACCGCCGAAGACACCGCCTTGAACGGCGCTATCGCGGGCCACGACGCGGACGGCGATGCCCTGACCTACAGCCTGGCCACCGGCCCGGCACACGGCACGCTGACCCTCAACGCCAATGGCACCTTCACCTACACACCGGGTGCCAACTACAGCGGCAGCGACAGTTTCACGGTGAAAGTGGCCGACCCGAGTGGTGCGTTTGTGAACAGCATGGTCAGCATCGGCGTCACCCCGGTGAACGACGCACCGGTCACCGCCGACCAAAGCAAAACCACCCCCGAAGACACTGCCATTAGCGGCCAAGTGGTTGCCAGCGATGTCGAGGGCGATAGCTTGAGCTACGCCATCCACAGTGGCAGCGCCCACGGCAACCTGGTGCTCAACACCACCACTGGTGCCTACACCTACACCCCGACTGGCAATTACAACGGCAACGACAGTTTCACCATCCGGGTTTCCGACGGTAAAGGTGGTCTGGCCGACAGCGTGGTCAACATCAACGTCACCCCGGTGAACGATGTCCCGACTGCCCCAAACCAGTCACTGAGCACCGCCGAAGACACCGCCTTGAACGGCGCTATCGCGGGCCACGACGCGGACGGCGATGCCCTGACCTACAGCCTGGCTACCGGCCCGGCACACGGCACGTTGACCCTCAACGCCAACGGCACCTTCACCTACACGCCGACTGCCAACTACAACGGCAGCGACAGCTTCACGGTGAAAGTGGCGGACCCGAGCGGTGCGTTTGTGAACAGCGTGGTCAGCGTCGGCGTCACGCCGGTCAACGATGCGCCGGTCGCGGTTGCCGACCACTACACCCCCGGCCTTACTGGCCAGTACTTCGGCTATGCACAGGGCAGCGGCGACAACCTGGCCACCATCGCCCAAGTGGAATCGCTGATCGCCGGCAAAACGCCGAATGCGACCTTTATCGCCACCGTCCTGAACTACGGCAATGGTGTCAGCAACGACCTGGGTGCCGGCACCAACCTGCAGACCTTCCTGGGCAACGACAAGGCCAGCCTGTCCGCCGACCCAGTCACCACCACTGACGCGATCATCAAGCTCAGCGGCCAGGTCAGCCTGGCCGCCGGCAGTTACACCTTCAAAGTGACCTCCGACGACGGTTTTATCCTGCGCATCGACGGTCAGGACGTGGTCAAGTTCGACGGCAACCGCGGCGCCGCTGCCACCACCGCCAACTACACCATCGCCACTTCCGGCAACCACCAGATCGAGATCATCTACTGGGATCAGGGCAGCAATGCCTCGCTGAAAGTGGAAACCAAGCTCGCCGGCAGCAACGACAGCACCTACACCGTGCTCGGTGCCAGCGGCAACACCAGCTCGCTGACAACGGCCGAAGACACCGCGCTGACCATCAAAGCCAGCCAGTTGCTGGGCAATGACAGCGACGTGGACGGCGACACCCTGACCCTGACCAGCGTGCAGAACAACACGCATGGCATTGTGGCGCTGAGCAACGGCGTGGTCACCTTCACCCCGGATGCCAACTACAACGGCGAAGCGACCTTCCAGTACAGCATCAGCGATGGCAAAGGCGGCACCGCCAACGCTACCGTGACCCTGAATGTGACGGCGGTGAACGACGCGCCAAGCGTCTTGGCAACACCGGTGGCCCTGACCGCGGCCAACGAAGACAGCAGCGTGACCATCACCTCGGCGCAACTGTTGGCCAACGCCAGCGATGTCGAAGGCAATACCTTGAGCGTGCTCAACCTGACTGTGCCAAGCAGCCAAGGCTCGCTGGTGGCGAACGGCAACGGCACCTGGACCTTCACCCCGGTGAAGGACTGGAATGGCACCGCGACCTTCAGTTACAACGTCAGCGATGGCACGTTGAGCACCCCGGATACCGCCACCCTGGTGATCACACCGGTGGCCGATGCAGTAGCGGATACCGCCACCCTCAAAGAAGACAACGCCATCACCCTCAACGTGCTGGGCAACGACAACTTCAGCAATACCGCCACCATCACCGCCATCAATGGCACGGCCATCAGCAGCAATGGTTCGGTGAGCGTCGACCACGGCTCGGTGAAACTGGTCAACGGCCAACTGCTGTTTACCCCAACTGCCGACTACCACGGCCAGTCGAACTTCACCTACACCGTGACTTCGGGCGGCGTGACCGAGTCTTCGACCGTCAAGCTGATGATCAACTCGGTAAGCGACGCCAGCACGCCGACCATCAGCGTGACGCCTAAGGGTTACTGGACCTTCGACTCGGCCACCAACAATGCCACCACCGTCAGCAACGTCAGCACCGGACAAACCGGCACCCTGGTGGACAGCGTGGCGAAAAGCGGCAACACCGGTAACTCGAACATTCCAACCCTGAGCAACGATTCGCGCGCCACTGGCGCTGGCTCTTACCTGACGCTCAACAGCGGCAGCGATACCGGCGACCATATTGACGTCGCGGCATCGGTCACCAATGTTCTGCTGGGTGCCGCCACCCTGACCTTCTGGATCAACACCGCGCAGGCGGGCGGCTCCGATGGCAAGGGCAACTCCTGGAACAACCCGAGCATCATTGGCAGCGAGCAGGTGAGCGGCGGCAACGATATCCAGTGGGGTGCCATCAACAGCAGCGGCCAGATCGGCTTTGGTCTGGGCAACGTCAACGGCGTGTACAGCATCACCGCGATCAACGACAGCCAGTGGCACAACATCGCCATTTCCCGCGATGCCTCCAGCGGTCTGGTCAGCGTGTATGTCGACGGCAAGCTGGAAGCCACCGGCAGCCCGAGCGACAGCGCCTTCACCGGCACGCTCAACCACCTGCTGGAAATCGGCGTGACCGATACCTTCAGCGGCAACGGCACCGATGCCAGCGACTCGGCCTACTTCAAAGGCGCGCTGGATGACCTGCGGATCTACAGCGGCGTGCTGACGGCCGACCAGATCGCCGCCATCAACCATGTGGAAAACGGCTACCAGGGCACGGCGATTGCCAATGCCACCACCAGCACCGAGAACACCCTGAGCCTGAGCGTTACCGACACGGCCAGCTCGCTGACCGTGACCGGCCTGGAAAACGGCATGACCATCAGCGACGGCAACGGCCATTCGGCGACCTCCGCTGGCGTGGACTCGGTGATCGACCTGAGCACCTGGACCACCAGCAACCTGACCCTGGGCCACACCGGCACTGACTCGGCGACGCTGATCTTCACCGGCACCAACACCGCTGCCAATGGCGATACCAGCAGCACCAATGAGTACCTGACCCTGGCCAACGGCACCTCGGTATTGGCCACCGGTACCGGTGCTGCGGACACCCTGAACGGCTCGTCGGCCTCCGACCTGCTGCGCGGCGGTGACGGTAACGACACCCTGTATGGCCTGGCGGGCCATGACCGCCTGGAAGGTGGTGCCGGCAACGACAGCCTGTACGGCGGCGCAGGCAACGATGTGCTGCTGGGCGGCGACGGCAATGATCTGCTGTTCGGCGGTAGCGGCAACAACATCATGACCGGTGGCGGGGGTGCGGACACCTTCACCTGGCAGGCTGGCGATGTCGGTAAATCGACCATCACCGACTTCAACGCCGTCGATGGCGATCGCATCAACCTCAGCGATCTGCTGCCGGATATCACCGACACCAATGTGCTCAGCTACCTGAAAGTCGATACCGCCACCTCGACCATTCAGGTCAGCACCAGCGGCCATATCGACCAGGGCGCGGATGTCAGCATCACCCTGCAAGGGGTGGATCTGACCACCTATGGCTCCTCGTCGGCGGACATCATCAAATCGCTGGTTGCCGGTACCGATCCGGTGGTGAAAACCGACCACCATTAATTAGGGCGGGACTAAACGGCGCGTCTCCAGCAGTTCGGAGTTCGCGCCGTTTTTTTATCCGGAGAACGCTGCCTGGCAAGAATGCGTTGCAGGCGCTACACACAACTGGCAGGGTTTGCGTTTGCCCAGCCGGCGTGTGCATTTCAACCAATAAGAGAGGGTTTGCTGATGCTGTATATCCAGCGCAACGAGTTCGGTGAACTGACGCGCGTAGAAGCCGCCGCCTTCGAGGGTGCCACCGGTACCCTGCCCGCCGACGACCACGACGTCCAGGCCTGGTACGCCAACCACACCGTCGAGAGCAACCTGCTGCAACTCAAGCAGAGCGACCTGGAAATGATCCGGGTAATCGACGACCTGATTTCCGTACTGATGAACAAAGGCGTACTGCGCATCACCGACCTGCCGCCGGCCGCCCAGGGCAAACTGCTCAGCCGCAACCAATCGCGGGAAGCCTTGGGTGGGCTGCACAGGCTGATCAACGATGATGATGCCGGGGTGATCTGAACCCTTTGTTTAAGAGGCTGAAGCCCGAAGAAGACCCCGTTTAATTGCCGGAGCGGCCTCAGCCTTGACCTTTTGATCTGTGGAGGCGCTGTTTTAACCGCGAGCCACACTACCCCCAAACCCGACGTGCCCATGGAAGATCGATATGCACAAACGGATGGCGCTGCTTTTTATTGCTTTGCTTTCGACCAGCGCCGCGGCTGAAGACGAGGACTGTTCGCCTCAGGAACCCAGTCTGGCGTCACTCCGCGAGCTGCTGAAATCGAGCCCCTACGAACTTGCCCACCAGGAAGCAAAACTGGAAAAACCACGTTTCTACGGGGTTCTGGGGTACGGGCGAACAGTCGTTAATATTGACAGTGAGCTGGCCAACTGCGCGGCCAGAAACGGCCAGGTCAAAGATATGCCCGGCACATCGGACTATCTGTGCACCGCCGAAATAGACAATCTCCAGCCCTCCGCTCTACGGTTTGCCGAGAAGTACAACCTTGAGCTGGCAAAGTTGGCGCACCTGGACTGCAATTGATACGTTGGCTAAAAGCAGAGAACCAATTGGACCTTAAAACTGCCCACGATTTTTCCAGTAGCAACCGCACACAGATAGAAACGAGTGACCGCTGCGGATGCTTTCACTGCCTACAGATATTCGGTCCAATGAACACCACTGAATGGATTGATGGGGACGCCACAGCGCTTTGCCCTGAATGGGGCATCGATTCAGTTATCGGCTCCGATTCATACGCCGGGCGGAGCAAAGAGTTTTTGGCGGCCATGCACGCCTATTGGTTTTAAATCACCTGGCAAACAGTACGTTAACGATCAACAGCATCGCGGCTAAAGCCCCTCCCACCAGACCGCAAAATCCCGTAGGAGCGGCTTGAGCCGCGATGCTGTTGATCTTGGCAAGGCGACCGTTTTTTTGCGTTTGCAGGGATCGCGGCTAAAGCCGCTCCTACGGATTGTGCTATCTGGTGGGAGGGGCTTTAGCCGCGAGCTTTTTGTCGCCCCATCACTGACTTGTCTCAGGTGCAAAAAAACCGTGTTCATGCTCAGATGACCGACTGCCGAACCACGAGCCCTTGCGATGCACGCCCCCACCCAACGCCCGCTGTGGCAGGTGTACCTGCTATTTCTGTTACCGATGGTGCTGTCGAATTTCCTGCAGGGGCTGTCGGGCACCCTCAATAGCATTTATATCGGCCAGATGCTTGGCACCCAGGCACTGGCGGCGGTGTCGGGGATGTTTCCCATCGTGTTCTTTTTTATCGCCCTGGTGATCGGCCTGGGTGCCGGGGCCTCGGTGTTAATCGGCCAGGCCTGGGGCGCCCGTGAACCCCAGATGGTCAAGGCCATCGCCGGCACCACCCTGACCCTCGGTGCCCTGATCGGTCTGCTGGCTGCGGTGGTCGGCACGCTGTTCGCCCACGAAGCGATGGTGGCCCTGGGCACTCCAACGGACGTTCTGGAAGACGCCACGGCGTATATGCAGGTGATGATGCTGATCATGCCGCTGCTGTTGGTGTTCGTGCTGTTCACCCAACTGCTGCGCGGCGTGAGCGACACCGTGTCGCCGCTGTTGGCGCTGATTCTCTCCACCGTCGCCGGCCTGCTCCTGACCCCGGCGCTGATCAAGGGCTGGCTGGGCTTGCCGCCGATGGGCATTCAAAGCGCCGCCTACGCCGGCCTGTTCAGCAACCTGCTGGCGATGCTGCTGCTCACCGTCCGCTTGCGCTACAAAAACCATGTGCTGGCACCCGACCTTGCGCTGCTCAAGGCGCTGCGCGTCGACCGGGCAATTGTCGGCAAGGTACTGCGCATCGGCCTGCCCACCGGTTTGCAGATGGTGGTGATTTCGTTGTCGGAGCTGGTGATTCTGGCCCTGGTCAACCAGCATGGCTCGCAAGCCACCGCGGCCTATGGCGCGGTGACCCAGATCGTCAACTACGTGCAGTTCCCGGCCCTGTCGATTGCCATCACCGCTTCCATTCTGGGCGCCCAGGCCATTGGTGCCGGGCAGGTGCAACGCATCGGCGCGATCCTGCGCACCGGCCTGCTGATCAACACCTGCCTGACCGGTGCCCTGGTGCTGCTCGGCTACGGGCTATCGCACTGGCTGCTGGGGCTGTTTATCACCGACCCGGCCACCCGCGCCCAGGCCGAACACCTGCTGCACATCATGCTCTGGAGCATTCTGGTGTTCGGCTACCAGGCCGCCGTGGGCGGCATCATGCGCGCCAGTGGCGTGGTACTGGTGCCGGTGGCCATCTCGATCTTCTGCATCCTCGGCGTACAAACCCCGGCGGCCTATTGGCTGGATATGCAGTTTGGCCTGGAAGGCGTATGGATGGCGTTTCCACTGGCCTACGTCACCATGCTGCTGATGCAGGTGTTGTACTACCGGATGGTGTGGCGGCATCGGCAGATTACGCGGTTGGTGTGATGGCTGCGGTGCGGCTGGCAGTGCGCTAGCCAGGCGCACGTATCCCCGGCATCATCCGCTTCACCGCAAAAGGCTGCGCAAGTACGCGCCAGCCAGCCATGAGCTCACGGAATGAACGCCGACCAAGACGACGCCCCCTATTACCTGCAACGAACCCAGCCGCGCGCCAACCTCTGGCGTTGGCTGCTAGCGCTGGCGTTTGGCACCTTGATCAGCTTGGGCCTGCTGTTTCTCGCCGGGCAATCCTTCCAGCAACCCACCGAAACCGCAGCGCCAATGCCGGTAGTCAGCCCCGTTCTGCGCAGCCAACCCGCGGCAGTCATCGAAGCCCGTGTGGCGGCCCCGAACTCGCCCGTTGCAGCGCCAGCGCCCGCTGCAAACGCGGCGAAACAGACCGTGTTCAACGACCACAACTACCAGCCCAAACCCTTGGTCAATTCGCTGTCCATGCCGCCAGTGACGACGCCCTCATCGCGCTCCGCCGAGGGTGCGGGCACGGTCACCGGTATCGCTGAAAAGCCCATGGCCTGTTGGCCGTTTCGCGAGGGCAGCATCGAGTACCGCGATTGCAAACGCGCAGTGCAGCTCAATAGCCGCAATCGATAACTCACTTAGCGAGAAAAGCAGATGAAGAAGATTATCTGCGCCACTGCGCTACTGCTGACCTTGGGCATTGCATAGGCTAACGATGCGACCGAGGCACCGGAAAAGTTCATCAGTTTGATGACGCCTGAACCGATTGCAGCTGCTAAGGATTCGGTGGCGCTGCCAAGACCAGATGGCACGAAACCAGAGATAGCGAAGGAGCACAAAGACAAGGCCAAAGCGGCCCTGGTACGCATCGGCTCATACAAATACCACCAATATCTGCAAACCCAGCGGCTGGGTACGCGGTGGAAATAGCGCTTCTATATGTGGACAACGGCACTATCACTTACGACCGATAAGCCGTGTGTTCAACAGAGCGCTTCAGACGATCTGCCCCACCCGCTGCAGCAACATCCCTTTCATCTCCGCCAGCCACAGCCGTTGTTGCTCAGCGCTTAACTGCGCGGTGAGGTAGTAACGCCGTCCGCCCCAGATGCTGGTCAACCAGGCATCGATGATTTCCGGGGCGGGCTGGCGTGGCAGGTCATGGCAGGCGGCGAATACTGCACGCCATTTGCCGGCCAGCTCTTCATAGGCGCGCGCCTGGTGTTTGCGTTCGGCGATTTTGTATTCGAGCTGGATCAGTTCGTAGCCAAACATCGAGCGCTCGGGTTCCGGTGGGTTGCAGCAGACTTCCAGCAAACGCTCGATGCGCTCCTGCCAGCTGAGATCGGTGGGTTGCACCACGTCGCTGTCCAGGCGCGTCAGCAGGCATTCGATGCCGTAGCGCACGTAGCCGGACAACAGCGCTTCCTTGCTGGGGAAATAGTCGTAGAGCGTGCCGATGGCGACGCCCGCTTCCAGGGCCACCGCGCGGGTGGTGAGGTTCGTCCAGCCCTGGCGCAGCCAAATCCGAACAAAGGCCTCGAAGATGGCCTCCACGGTGAAGATCGCGCGGGCCTGGCTGGGGCGTTTGAGCGGCTTGCTGCGCGGCTTGGCCGGATCGGCTGGCGGCGTATTGGCGTTTCCGAACCCGCGCTTCATGGTTAGCTCGTACTCTGTAACGACACGCTTACTCCGCACAAAAACCAGGAGCCCGCCATGTCAGGTCGCAGCAACGTAACACGCCTTCTTACCGAAAAAAACGCACTGGATCAGAGCCATATCGAGCAGCACGAGGAAGACCTCAGCGCCGGCCCCGGTGAGATTGTGGTCAAGCTTGAGCGCTTGTCGCTGACCACCAACAACATCACCTATGCCGCCTTTGGCGACTCGATGAATTACTGGGATTTCTTCCCCACCGGTGACGCCGGCCTGGGCCATGTGCCGGTGTGGGGTTTTGCCGATGTGATCGCCTCCAGCGTTGATGGCGTGGCGGTGGGCGAGCGCTTCTACGGCTACTTCCCGATTGCCAGTCACCTGCGCATGCAGCCGGAACGCGTCACCGACCGCGGCTTTTATGACGGCTCCGCCCACCGCCGCAACCTGACCTCGGCCTATAACCAGTACACCCGCTGCAGCTGGGATCCGTATTACAGCCCGGCCACGGAGAATCTGCAGATTCTGCTCAAGCCGCTGTTCCTGACGTCGTCCATGCTTGCCGATTTTTTGCAGGACAACGACTTCTTCGGCGCTACCCGGCTGGTGTTTTCCAGCGCCTCAAGCAAAACCGCGTTCGCCACGGCCGTGTGTCTGGATGCTGCCGGCGTGGAACGGGTGGCGCTGACCTCGCGCAGCAATACCGCGTTTGTCAGCGGCTTAGGCTGCTACGAGCAGACACTCGCCTACGACGACCTCAGCCAACTGAGCACGGACCAGCCGACCCTGTACGTGGATTTCTCCAGCGACCTGGCACTGCGCGACCGGGTGCACCAACACTTCGGCAGCCAACTGCTGTACAGCTGCTGCGCGGGTTCTGCGCAGAACACCGACCCGGCGCAGCTCACCGCTATTACCGGGCCGCAGCCGCAGCTGTTCTTTGCGCCGATTCAACTGCGCAAGCGCAATGCAGATTGGGGGCCGGTGAAGGTGTCCGAGCATATTGGTGAGGGGCTGGTGCGCTTTTATGACCAGGTCATGCCGCTGTTGGAGGTGAAGGTGAGCCAGGGTTTCCCGGCAGCGCAGGAGCTGATCGGAAAGCTGTACCACGGCAAGGTGCTTGCCAAGGAAGGGCATATCGTCGAGCTATAAGCGGCGCATACGCCGCGATTGGCCGGGCCTGAAACGCCAGAAGCTCGCGGCTGAGCGGAGCGCCGGAGCGGCCGTTCCTAGAGGATTTGTATGTCTAGTCCTGAAATAGGTTTACACCTGTTTCACTCTCAAAACGCCCGATGCACCGCATCGGGCGTTTTGTATTTCAAGGCCAGATGCGGCCGCTCTTCGTTATAAATCCCCACCGACTCGTCCACCATCTTCCGAGCCTCCACCAGGTCTTTAGGGCGATGTAGCAGGAATTCCATCTTCAAAATCCCGTTCACTCGCTCTGCCATCGCGTTTTGGTAACAGTCGTAGCCGTCGGTCATTGAGCAGGTGATGCCGTGCTTGACGTGCAGCCGCTGGTAAAGATCCGAGCAGTACTGCGCCCCACGGTCTGAGTGATGGACCAACGGCTGATCTGTTTTCCGCTCCCCTACGGCGTTCTTCAGCGCCTTGATCACCGACTCCGTGTGCAGATTCTCATGCACATGGTGCCCCACGATTTTGCGTGAGAACGCGTCGGTTATAAGGCTCAAGTAAGCCACGCTTTCCTGGGTCGGAAGGTAGGTTATGTCAGCCACCCAAACTTGCTCAGGTCCCGTAGCAACGATCTGTGCAGGCCCTTCTTTTAGTAGGTTGGGATGCCGCCGAAACCGATGATGACTGTGGGTGGTTTTGTGGTACGCACGCTTGCGAGGCACCAGTTCACGCGCTTCACGCAGGATCGCAAACAGCCGATCTCGACCCACCTGGAGCGCTGTTTCGGCTTCGATATGCAGCAAATGATGCAGCTTGCGGGTCCCCAACCTTGGTTGGCGGCGGCGCTTTTCCAAAACAAAGTCCAACACGCTTTGATCGTGTTGGGCGCGGGCCTCGTGTGCCCAGATTTGCTTGTAGTAAGCCTGGCGCGAAATCCCCATAAACAGGCAAGCCCTGGTGATACTCAGGCCTTCGATTTGCCCTTGCGAGAGGACTTGCCGGGTCGCTTTTTTACGATGGAAACGCCGTAGTCATTTTTCAGAACATTGACGACGGCTTCAAAGAATTGAGCCTTCTGGTTGCTCAATGCGAGCTGCTCTTCAAGCTCTTTGATCCGCTGTTCTGGCGTCAGCGGTGCAGATGGCTCGTCCACGGCACGGGTCCTCCGAACTCGAATAGATGCGCCTTGACTCCAGTCCTGCCGACCATGCTTGCGTAACCACACCAACACTGTCGATCTGCCCTGGATGCCGTAGCGGGTTTGAGCGTCTTTATAACTCAACTCGCCTTTTTCGACTTGGTCCACGACGGCCAGCTTAAAAGCCAAGGTGTAATCGCGCTGACTGCGCTTTTTACCCGAATCCATTGAGTCCTCCTGAAGATGGTCAGAAGGTGTAAACCTTATTCAGGACGGAACAGTATCCATAAAAAAGCCCCGCATCTGCGGGGCTCTTTATTAGTCGACGAAGCGTGTGGCTAGCCAGAAGAGACTGGCTGCAAGGCCCATCGAAATCGGCAAGGTCAGCAACCAGGCCAGCAGGATATTGCGCACAGTGCCGCCCTGCAGGCCGCTCTTGTTGGCGACCATGGTGCCGGCCACGCCGGAGGACAGTACGTGGGTGGTGGACACCGGCAGGCTGAACACGTTGGCCAGGCCGATGGCGAAGGCGGCGGTGATCTGCGCCGACATGCCCTGGGCATAGGTCATGCCCTGCTTGCCGATTTTTTCACCGATGGTCAGTACCACCCGCTTCCAGCCGACCATGGTGCCGATACCCAGCGCCAGGGCCACCGCCAGAATCACCCAGAACGGCGAGTATTCGGTGGTGGCGGTGAGGTCTTTGCGCAGCTTGTCGAGGTCGGCTTTTTCCCGCGAGGCCAGGCCGTCGAGCTTGCCGACTTTCTTCGCGGTGTCGTCCAGGCACAGCAGGTAACGACGCACTTGAATGCGCGTGTCCGGCGCCAGGCTGTGGTAGTCGGTGACGCCTTTGAGGTCGCTCAGCAGGCCGGCGATGGTGGCTTCGGTCTGCTGCGGGTTGCAGCGGAACAGCTCAGGCATCTCGGCGGTATTGGCTTTACCCAGGGCCAGGAACTCGCCGAGGCTGTCGCGGTTGCGGTCGTAGAACTGGCTCAGGTGAATAGTGGCGTCACGGGTGCGCTCGATCTGGTAGGTGGTGCTGTTCAGATCCAGTACGAACTGCGCCGGCACGATACCGATGAGCACCAGCATGATCAGGCCGATGCCCTTCTGGCCATCGTTGGAGCCGTGCACGAAGCTCACGCCCATGGCCGACAACACCAGTACCAAGCGATTCCAGAACGGCGGGTGTTTCTTGTCATCGATCTTGCGGCGCTGCTCCGGGGTCTTGTGCATCTTCGACAGCGGGCGCCACCATTTCAGACCGAGCAGCACCAGGGCCGCCACCAGGAAACCGGCGAGGGGCGAGGCAAGCAGCGACATGCCAATATCAATCGCCTTCTGCCAGTTCACGCCATCGGCCAGCGGAATATCGCTGATCAGGGCATTGGCCAGGCCGACACCGAGGATCGAGCCGATCAGGGTGTGCGAGCTGGAAGCGGGAATACCGAAGTACCAGGTGCCCAGGTTCCAGGTAATGGCGGCGGCCAGTAGCGAGAAGACCATGGCCAGGCCGTGGCCGGTGTTGACGTTGATCAGCAGTTCCACCGGCAGCAGATGGACGATGGCATAGGCCACGCCGACGCCACCGAGCAATACACCGAGGAAGTTGAATACACCGGAGAGCATCACGGCCAGGTGGGGCGGCATGGCTTTGGTGTAGATCACGGTAGCCACCGCGTTGGCGGTGTCATGGAAGCCGTTGATGAACTCGAAGAACAGGACGAACGCCAGGGCCAGGATCAGGCTGATAAGCACCCAGGGTTCCAGCCCGCTGAAAAGATCGAACATGTGGTTTTCTGTTCAGGTCGAAAGGGGGCGCGATTATGCCAGATAACCGCCACGTGAAAATCCTCAAACTGCTGGCTGGTAACGCTAGCAGAGAAAAACTGTCATGCCATCTTCATAAAGCCCAGAGCCCGCGCGGGCTGTGGGCTGGTGCGGCAAATTGTTACTGGGCGGCGACCGGCTTTGCGCGAGGACGCAGCTGCCAGGCCAAGAGGATCATGCTGGTGGCCAGGCCAGTGAGCACTACGAACGGCACCTGATAGCTACCGGTGAGATCGCGAACCAGGCCGGTGAGAATCGGTGTAAAGCTGCTGATGCCGTAGCCGGCGCAGAGCATCATCGCGGTCCAGCGACTGACCGCCAGCGGGGTGTTGACCTCATACATCGGCAGCACCAGCGACAGCGCAAACGAACCGCTCAGGGCCAGGCCCAGGAGCAGCGCCCAGAGCTGCGGCAGCAGCTGCGGCGCAAAGGCAATCATGCCCAGGCACAGGCTTGAGGTAATGGCGCATAGCAGCAGCAACTGGGCGCGGTTGTCGTAGCGCTGGGCCAGCCACGGCAGGACGAAAGCGCTGGGCAGGCCGATCATCATGAATGAGCTGAACAGCGTGTTGCTCTGCGTCGGCGAAAAGCCCACTTCGTGGTAACGCGCGGTCAGCCAGGTGGTGAGGGTATAAAACAGCCCGGCCTGAATGGCGAAGAAACCGGTGATCACCCAGGCCCGCGGTTCACGCCAGGGTAAACCACCGCCGCTGCCCACTAGCGCAGGGTCTTCCTGTTTGTTCGGTACCCACAGCCAGAGCAGGAACGCCAGCAGCGCCGGTAACGCCCAGATCGCCAGACCCCAGTGCCAGCGCTCACCCAGCAGGCCGGTGAGCGGCCCGGTGAGCACTGCGCCACCGGCACCGCCGATGGTCATGCTCAGGGAGTACCAGGCCACCACTCGGCCGACCTTGCCGACAAAGTGGCGTTTGATAAAGCCCGACAACAACGGCCCGGCAATAGCGATACCGGCCCCGACAAACACCGCACTGCCAATCAGCACGCTGCTGTGATGGCTGGCCAGACGCAGCACCAGGGCGCAGCCGATCAGCGCCATGCAGCCAACAATGGTGCGTTCCAGGCCAAAACGGACGGCCAGGCGCGGAGCCATGGGTGCCAGCAAGCCCATAAACAGCACCGGCAAGGCGGTGGTCAGGGCGATCAGGCCACGGCTCAGGGACAGTTCATTGGCGATCTGTTCGATCAGAGGAGCGAGGGAGGTGATGCCTGGGCGCAAATTGATTGCGGCGAGCACCAGGGCGACAAACAGTAAGCCCCGAGAGATGGGTTTCACAGAAGTAGTCAACGTAGCGACGACCAGGCAGGCCGGGCCCGCAACCCTACTATTCAACGGCGGTGGCTAACAAGTCTGGCCGGCAAAATAATTGACCGGCCAGACAAGTTATTCACAACAGTATTACTTGCCTTTGGCGCGCATCTTTCCGGCCATTACCGCCATCTCGTCGTACAGCGCTTGCGGGTTCTTCTGCTTCAGCGCCCAGGCCATGCGGCCCTGTTCGTGGGGCAGAATCATAAATTCGTTATTGGCCACCGAGGTGAAGATGTAATCGGCAATATCGGCCGCGCTGATCGGGCTGCTTTCCAGCAGTTTGCCAACCTGGGCTTTCATGGCCGGGGTCGGGCCACGGAAGGAATCCATCAGGTTGGTCTGGAAGAACGATGGGCACACCACATGCACACCGATTTCCTGCTCTTTGAGCTCGGCCAACAGGCTTTCCGAAAGCGCTACCACGCCGGCTTTGGCAACGTTGTAGTTGCTCATGGCCGGGCCCTGCATCAAGGCGGCCATGGAGGCGATATTGATGATCTTGCCCTTGCTGCGCTCCAGCAGCGGCAGGAAGGCTTTGCAGCCCTTGACCACGCCCATCAGGTTGATGGAGATCTGCCAGTCCCAGTCTTCCAGGGACAGCTCGCTGAAAAAGCCGCCAGAGGCGACACCGGCATTGTTGACGATGACATCGACGCCACCGAACTTGGTTTCGCAAGCCTGCGCCAGGGCGGTCAGTTGGCTGTAGTCGCGCACGTCGCAACGCAGGGTGAAGCCATCGCCGCCAGCTTCGCGGACCAGCTTCAGGGTTTCCGCCAGGCCCGGCTCGCTGACATCGGAGAGCGCCAATTGCCAGCCTTCGCGCGCCCAACGCAACGCGATTTCGCGGCCCAAGCCAGAACCCGCGCCGGTGATCATGATGCGATTTTGCATAGTGAGGCTGCCTTTTCTTGTAAGTGTCGGGGGTGAGGAGTGATGCCAGTGTAACGAAGGCATCTGCCCGGCCCACGCACCATTAGGCTGCTGAATGAGCCAAACAAACCAAGCTCATGCCTGGTGTTTTTTTGCGCGCAGAACGCCACGCAGCAGGTACAGGTAAACGGCCAGATTGAGCGCCAGCACCACGGCCCCAAAGCCCAGCTGCATGTCGGCGGTAAGGCCGCGCGGATAGATCAGCGGAATCAGGTAATGCTCGATAAAACCGCCCTCGTAGCCCGATTGCCCGGCGGCCAGGCGCAAGCGGTTTTCCAACGGCGTCAGCGGGCAATACAGATGAAAGAACTCCACCGCCGCCCCCCAGGTTACCGCTGGCAGATGCAGCGCCAGTAACCAGCGCCAGCGCAACACCAACAACCCGCCGAACAGCACGAACAGAATGAACAACAGGTGCACCAGCACCACGCTGTCAGCGCCCAGACGATAGAGCATTGCCACCCCTGCGGAGAAATAACCTGAATTTTTGCAAAGCCGCTCCGGTCGTAACTAATAGACGAGGCCAGCGCACCCTTTTGTGCGTGGTCTCTGAAGGAAGTTGCACTTTATGGTCTAGAACAAGGAATCCAAACCATGGGCCTCAGCACAATTCTGATCGTGGTACTTATTCTTCTCCTGGTCGGCGGCCTGCCGCTGTACCCGCATTCCAGAAGCTGGGGCTACGGCCCGTCAGGCATTCTGGGTACCATTCTGATCATCGTGATCATTCTGGCGTTGCTGGGCAGGATCTAGTTCCTCACCGGCAACAAGAGCCCCGCCCCGTGCGGGGCTTTTTATTGCCTGGCAAAAAGCATCGCGGCTGAAGCCGCTCCTACCGATTGTGCGATCTCGCAGGAGCGGCTTCAGCCGCGATGCTCTTGATAAAAAAAGGCAGCCCGAAGGCTGCCCAAATCACTCAGAGTCTTTACTTATCAGTGCGCTGCTGCACCGCTGGCACCCAGGCCAGTCTGCGAGCGGACGAACTGCGGCAGGAAGCGCGCGCGCTCTTCACCGGCCGAGGTGGATTTATCGGTGATCGAGAAGAACCAGATACCGCTAAAGGCCACGATCATGGAGAACAGCGCCGGGTATTCGTACGGGAAGACCGCCTTGGCGTTACCCAGTACCTGTACCCAGACGGTTGGGCCGAGGATCATCAGACCGACAGCGGTCAACAGACCCAGCCAGCCACCAATCATGGCGCCACGGGTGGTGAGGTTTTTCCAGTACATGGAAAGGAACAGCACCGGGAAGTTGCAACTGGCAGCGATGGAGAACGCCAGGCCCACCATAAACGCGATGTTCTGTTTCTCGAAGAGAATGCCCAGGCCAATGGCGAGTACGCCGAGGGCAATGGTGGTGATCTTCGATACACGCAGTTCATCTTTCTCGTTGGCTTTGCCGTTTTTCATCACGCTGGCATAGATGTCGTGGGACACCGCCGAAGCGCCCGCCAGGGTCAGACCGGCTACTACGGCCAGAATAGTGGCGAAAGCGACTGCCGAGATAAAGCCGAGGAACAGGCTGCCACCCACCGCATTGGCCAGGTGCACCGCCGCCATGTTGTTACCACCGAGCAGAGCGCCCGCTGCATCTTTGAACGCCGGGTTGGTGCTGACCAGCAGGATCGCGCCGAAGCCGATGATAAAGGTCAGGATATAGAAGTAGCCGATAAAACCAGTGGCGTAGAACACGCTCTTACGGGCTTCCTTGGCATCGCTCACGGTGAAGAAGCGCATCAGGATATGCGGCAGACCCGCCGTACCGAACATCAGCGCCAGGCCCAGGGAGATCGCCGATACCGGGTCACTCACCAGTGCACCAGGGCTCATGATCGCCTGACCTTTGGCGTGCACTTTCACCGCTTCGGAGAACAGCATGCCGAAGTCGAAGTTGACGTGTTTCATCACCATCAGCGCCATAAACGAAGCGCCCGACAGCAGCAGCACGGCCTTGATGATCTGCACCCAGGTGGTGGCCAGCATGCCGCCGAAGAGCACGTAGAGCACCATCAGAATACCGACCAGAATCACCGCAACGTGGTAATCCAGACCGAACAGCAGTTGGATCAGTTTGCCGGCACCGACCATCTGCGCGATCAGGTAGAAGGCCACCACCACCAGCGAACCGCTGGCGGACAGGGTACGAATTTCCTTCTGCTTGAGGCGATAGGAAGCCACATCGGCAAAGGTGTATTTGCCCAGGTTGCGCAGGCGTTCGGCGATCAGGAACAGAATGATCGGCCAGCCCACCAGGAAGCCGATGGAGTAGATCAGGCCGTCATAACCGGAGGTGTACACCAGGGCGGAAATACCCAGGAACGAGGCCGCCGACATGTAGTCACCCGCAATCGCCAGACCGTTCTGGAAACCGGTGATCTTGCCGCCAGCGGCGTAGTGATCGGCGGTGGAGTTGTTGCGTTTGGACGCCCAGTAGGTGATGAACAGGGTGGCGCCGACAAAGACGACGAACATGGCGATGGCCGCCACGTTGATCGGTTGGCGTTGCACCGCGCCGGTAATGGCATCGGCAGCCCAAAGGGCCGGAGCGAAGGCGAGCAATGCGCACGCAGCAAGGTTACGAGCGATCATTGTTTCACCTCGTCCAGAATGGCCTGGTTCAGGTCATCGAACTCGCCGTTGGCGCGGTATACGTAGATACCGGTCAATACGAAAGCGGAAAGGATCAGGCCGATACCAGCGGGAATGCCCCAGGTGGTTGGCGAACCTTCGCTGATCGGCGTACCGAACAGGCTGGGGTCGAAAGCAATGATCAGAATGAAGGCCACATACAGGCCAAGCATGATGGCGGATAGTATCCAGGCGAATCGCTCGCGCTTGGCTACCAGTTCTTTGAAGCGCGGACTTTTCTCAATCCGCTCGTAGATGCTGTCGTTCATTTTATTTTTATCCTCCGCAGCACGGGTTGCTGGTGAGGTAACTCTAGTTGGCCCGGAGCCGGAAGACAGACGACCTTAGTCTTATGCTGCCGTTCAAAAGGCCGGGAGGTTCGCGCATGCGTCGTTGAAAACGGGCGCGAGATGCTTATTGGCTACAGCCAACTCCGCTCCCACCCCTGTTTTCGCCTGGCCTGCGCTTCCCTCCCGAGCCTTTGATTCGGCAGCGCCACGGGTTGATAGCGCAATACTGTGGGCTTCAGCCGCGATGCTTTTGACCTTCCACAAAAACCACAAAGCCGCTCAGTGAGCGGCTTTGTGGCAAACGCGTTAGCTAACTTACTTCAACCACTCGTTCACCCGGTCCGGGTGTTCAGCGACCCATTTCTTCGCCGCGTCAGCCGGCTTGGCACCCTCTTCCACGGCCAGCATCACGCCGCCGATCTCATCCGGGGTCCAGGTGAATTTCTTCAGGAAGGCCACCACTGTCGGGGCTTTGGCTTCCAGGCCGGGGTTGGCGATGCTGTCGACGTGCTCAGCGGCGCCATAGACGCCTTTGGGGTCTTCCAGGAAGCGCAGTTTGTATTTGGCGAACATCCAGTGCGGAATCCAGCCGGTCACCGCAATCGGCTTCTCGGCGCGAATGGCACGGGCCAGTTCGGCGGTCATGGCGCTGCCGGAGCTGGCCAGCAGTTTGTAGTCGAGGCCGTAGTCCTTGATCGCCTGGTCGGTTTTCAGCATTACCCCCGAGCCGGCATCGATGCCGACGATGCGGCCGCCAAAGCCGTCTTTCTCGCCTTGCAGGTCACCGATGGCTTTGGCTTTGACGTATTCAGGCACGATCAGGCCAATTTTCGCGTCGTTGAAGTTCGGGCCGAGGTCGACCACTTGGTCTTTCATTTTTTCGTAGTAGGCACCGTGGGTCACCGGCAACCAGGCCGACAGCATGGCGTCGAGCTGACCTTTGGCCACACCCTGCCACATGATGCCGGTGGCGACGGGCATCAGTTGCACGTCGTAGCCGAGTTTTTGTTTGATGATTTCCGCTGCGACGTGGGTGGTGGCGACGCTGTCGGACCAGCCATCGACATAGCCGATTTTCAATGTAGGTTTATCGGCGGCAGCTGCCAAACCACTGCTCAGTGCCAGTGCGAGACCCGCACCCAAACCCAATAACCGACGCATTTTGCTCATAAGTCTGTTCCCCGAAATAGTGGCTCGGCGACTGCCGAGTGGCAGGTGATTTGTCTGTGTCTGGTCTATCTAGTGCGGAGTCTGCGAAGTGATCGTTTGGCCTCACGCCCTGAGCCGGTCGTGCGCCGACACCTCGATAATCGACCCAACCGGTCACGGCACCTGCTCCAAGAACGACATCAACACGGCCAAGAAACGACAGGATCAGGCTGGAAACGACAAGGCACTTATCCAGGGCCGGCAAGCGATTGCAAAAGCAGCGAAATTTATGATTGAACGCCTGTTCAACTACCGCCCAGCCCGCCTTGTTTACATGCGCTAACACTGGCCAATGGCGGCTCTACGCTAAATACCGGGAATGCAGGTAAACTGCGCGGCTTTGCTCCCAGACGCGCCTAACTATGCCCGCTACTGCACGTTTCCCCGCCCTGCCCTATGTGTTCGCCTGCCTGCTTGCCGTATTCGCCATTGGCGGTCTCTGGTATGGCCTGGGCAAACCGCTGGTGTTGCCCGACGCCGCCACTCCTACGCACAAATTGCAGTGCGCCTCCTACACGCCGTTCGACAAGGATCAGTCGCCGTTCGACAAGCCTTTCGCCCTGCGTCCGGAGCGCATGGATGCCGACCTGGCCCTGCTGGCCACGCGCTTTCACTGCATTCGCACCTATTCCATGACCGGCCTCGAAGCGATTCCCGAGCTTGCCCGCAAGCACGGCCTGAAGCTGATGCTCGGTGCCTGGGTGAATGGCAACCCGGTGGACACCAAGAAGGAGGTCGATGCGCTGATCAAATCGGCCAACGACAATCCGGATGTGGTGCAGTCGGTGATCGTCGGCAACGAAACCCTGCTGCGCAAGGAAGTCACTGGCGCGCAACTGGCCAAGCTGATTGGCGACGTGAAGGCGCAGATCAAACAGCCGGTGACCTACGCCGATGTCTGGGAGTTCTGGCTCAAGCACCCGGAAGTGGCACCTGCCGTGGACTTCCTGACCATTCACCTGCTGCCCTACTGGGAAGATGACCCTACCGGCATCGACGAAGCCCTGGCCCACGTCGCCGAGATTCGCCAGGTGTTTGGTGCCAAGTTCGCCCCCAAGGACATCTTTATCGGTGAAACCGGTTGGCCAAGCGAAGGCCGTCAGCGCGAAACCGCGGTGCCGAGCCGGGTCAACGAAGCCAAGTTTATCCGTGGCTTCGTCGCCATGGCCGAGCAGAACGGCTGGAACTACAACCTGATCGAAGCCTTTGACCAACCCTGGAAGCGCGTCAGTGAAGGGGCCATGGGCGGTTACTGGGGCCTGTTCGATGCCGATCGCCAGGACAAAGCCGTGCTGGCCGGCCCGGTTTCCAACTTTGCCAACTGGACCCTGTGGTTGAGCGTCAGTGGCGTGATCTTCCTCGCTACCCTGCTGCTGGCCGGGCGTCCCAACTCCACCCGTTCCGCCCTGCTGCTGCCGCTGCTGGCCGCTGTGGGTGCGTGCTGTATTGCCCTGTGGAGCGAGATGGCGCGGGTCAACAGCCGCTATATAGGTGAGTGGTTGTGGGCCGCCTTCCTGGTGGGCCTCAACCTGGTGGTGCTGGCCCATGGTGCCCTGGCGCTGTCGAGCAAGGCTGGCTGGCGCGGCAACCTGTATGGCTGGCTACAAGCGCGTGCCGGCTGGTGGCTGGCGGCCAGCGGTTTCGCCGCAGCGGTGCTGATGCTCGGCCTGGTGTTCGACCCCCGCTACCGCTGCTTCCCGAGCATGGTACTGGTGCTGCCGGCGCTGGTGTACCTGTGCCGTCCGGTGGCAGGCCCACGCCGCGAGATCGCCCTGCTGACCCTGATCCTCGGTGCCGGCATTCTGCCGCAGCTGTTCCAGGAGACGCTGGCTAACTGGCAGGCGCTGGGTTGGGCGGCAGTCAGTGCATTGATGGTGGCTGCGTTGTGGCGCAGTTTGCGGGTCAGGGCTCAGGTGGCTTAAACACAGGCAAATAAAAAGGGGCTCAGATGAGCCCCTTTTCTTTATTGCTCAACAGCATCGCGGCCGAAGCCGCTCCTACGGGGATGGCGGATATGCACAATCCTTAGGAGTGGCTTCAGCCGCGAAGCCCTTGAGCCAACCGCGGCGCCCGCACCAGGCGCAACGCGGCGATCACTACGGCAAACACCGCCAGACTGGCGCTGTATAGCACCAGCGCCGGCAAGGCGAACACCAGGGCCGCCACCGCCAACCACCAGCCCGCACGGCCCGGGACGATAAAGGCCAGCAAGGCACCGACCAGACCCGTCAGTGCAATGACGCGGAAGTGGATCAACAGGCCCAGACCGTTACGCACCTGGCATTCCCAGCGCTGAGCCTGGTCAACGCAGATACCGACCCACTGGCTGTCTTCCATCAGGGCAAAACGCAGCCCGTAGGCGGCGGCCAGCCACAGGGCCAGAACGATCAGCAAGGCGATCAGGGGCAAACGACGGGACATGGGTTTCTCCGGAATATAAATCGGCGCTCAGGATAAACGCCCAAGCAGGGTATGCAAGGGCCAGAGCACGAAACATCAATTCTGTAGACGGTAATTGATGACACCCTGTTGCCGCCCGCGCGCCGAGCCTGCAAGCTCCGCTGATCACGCCATTTGAGGAGCCCGTATGTCCCGTATCCAACTGCGCAACGCCACACCCGATGACGTCGGCCTGATCCTCAGCCTGATCCATGAGCTGGCGGTATACGAGAAACTCAGTGATCAAGCGGTCGCCACCCCCGAGGATCTGACCCTCAACCTGTTCGGCCCACGCCCGTTCGCCGAGGTGCTGATCGGCGAACTGGATGGCGAGCCGCAGGGCTTTGCCCTGTTTTTCCCGAACTTCTCCACTTTCCTCGGCAAGCCCGGAATTTATCTGGAAGACTTGTATGTACGCGAGCAGGCGCGCAGTTCCGGCCTGGGCAAGGCTTTACTGACGCGTCTGGCACAGCTGGCGGTGGAGCGGGGTTGCGGGCGTCTGGAGTGGTCGGTGCTGGACTGGAACGAGCCGGCGCTGGGCTTTTATCGCCGCCTTGGGGCCCGTCCGCAGGACGACTGGACCACCTACCGTTTGAGTGGTGCAGCGCTCGGCGAGCTGGCCAAGCAAGCCGAATAAAATTGTCTGTGCTATACCAGCACAGCGGTTGTCATAACGCCGGATTCACTCTGCACTTTATCTTCTAAAGGGATTTGCGATGCCGCGCCTCTCACGCTTTGCTGCGCTTTTGGCTGGTCTGTGCCTGAGCCCGTTGTTGTCGGCCGCCGACATTGACGCGGCCAGTTATGGTTTTCCACTGGACAATCCGTTCGAGGCAACCATCGCCACGACGCCGCCGGACATGCGTCCGCAGTTGCCTGACGATAGTGATATCGACCAGGCCGACTACACCCTCAAGCTCCACCCCGAACGGGAGCTGGAGGTACCAGACAACTTCTGGCCAGTCACCACCCTGCGCTACCGCATGGCCAAGCAGAAAGGCCCGGCACCGCTGATCTTTATCATTGCCGGCACCGGCGCGCACTACTCCAGCAGCCTGGCCGAGGGTTTGAAGAAAGTCTTCTACGGCGCCGGCTACCACGTCGTGCAGCTGTCCTCGCCAACCAGCTATGACTTTATGACCGCCGCCTCGCGGCATGCCACGCCAGGGGTCAGCATTGAAGATGCCGACGATCTGTACCGGGTGATGCAGGCCGTGCGCGCTCAGCACCCGGATGTGGAAGTCACCGACTTCTACCTCACCGGCTACAGCCTGGGGGCGCTGAATGCGGCGTTCGTCAGCAAACTGGATGAAACCCGGCGCAGCTTCAACTTCAAGAAAGTGCTGATGCTCAACCCGCCGGTGAACCTCTACACCTCGATCAGCAACCTTGATCGCCTGGTGCAGACCGACGTCAAAGGCATCAGCAACAGCAGCACCTTCTATGACGTGGTACTCGGCAAGCTGACCCGCTACTTCCAGCAGAAAGGCTACATCGATATCAACGATGCGAT
Organism: Pseudomonas sp. TE3786; assembly: GCF_054057335.1. Lineage (NCBI taxonomy): Bacteria > Pseudomonadati > Pseudomonadota > Gammaproteobacteria > Pseudomonadales > Pseudomonadaceae > Pseudomonas > Pseudomonas sp. TE3786. Next base: position 437,331 of record NZ_JBSRZF010000001.1, on the reverse strand, counting down.
GCTGTTCGATCTGCAGCAATCCAAGCAGCACCTGTCCAACGAGCAGCTGGCGATGCTGATCGGCACCTCGTTCCGCTTCTCCTCGGCGGACATTGCCTTTACCTCCGACCTGATCAACCGCCGCGGCCTGATCACCCCACCGGAAACCCCGATCAGTGAAGGCACCAGCCTGACCCCGTATTTCCGCAAAGCCCTGCAATGCGATTTCGACTGCTATATCCGCGAGCAACTGCTCCCTATGTGGCGCGCCCGCACCGACGGCGGCAGCCTGTTGCAACTGGTCGATCAGGTCAGCCTGTACGCCCTGGAGGATTACCTGAAAACCAGCGAGAAGATCCTGGTGATGCACAACAAGGATGACGTGATACTCGGCCCTGGCGACCTGGGCTTTTTACGCAGAACGATGGGTGACCGTTTGACCCTTTACCCGCACGGCGGGCACTGCGGCAACCTCAACTACCGCGTAAACACTGCCGCCATGCTGGAGCTGCTGAAATGACCAAGCCTTCTCTACTGCTTGCCCTGTTGCTCGCCAGCGGTGCCCTGCAGGCTGCCGACCCCATCGCCGCACCCGGTACCCCGGCCGAACCGGACGGTTTCACCGAGCCACTCAAAGAGCTGAAATTCAACCCTGGCCTCGACCAGCACGAATTCGAGCGCTCGACCCTCGATGCGCTGAACGTCTACGACCCGCTGGAATCGATGAACCGGCGTATCTACCACTTCAACTACCGCTTCGATGAGTGGGTATTCCTGCCGGTGGTGGATGGCTACCGCTATATCACCCCGCAGTTCGTGCGCAGCGGCGTCAGCAACTTTTTCAGCAACCTGGGCGATATCCCCAACCTGCTGAACAGCCTGTTGCAGTTCAAAGGCCAACGCTCGCTGGAAACCACCGGCCGCCTGCTGGTCAACACCACCATCGGCGTTGTCGGGCTGTGGGATCCGGCCACCATGATGGGCTTGCCCAAGCAGTCGGAAGACTTTGGCCAGACCCTGGGCTTCTACGGCGTACCGGCCGGCCCTTACATCATGCTGCCGATCCTCGGCCCCTCGAACCTGCGCGATGCCGGTGGCCTGTTGGCGGATTTCAGCGCGGAACAACAGATCAACTTCCTCAACGTCGCCGAAGTCAGCCAGGACCACCCCGCAGTGTTTCTGCTGCGTTCCATCGACCGCCGCTACGTGACCAACTTCCGCTATGGCCAGACCAACTCACCGTTCGAATACGAGAAGGTGCGCTACGTCTACACCGAAGCGCGCAAGTTGCAGGTTGCTGAGTAAGGCCAACCTCACCTCCCCGTAGGAGCGGCCGGTCCGGCGCTCCTACGAAGGGCAAAAAGATTTATTTATTCGATTGATATGACGCTTATTTCGCACCAATCAATCTGATCAGAACCATTACCATGGCCCCATTCACCTGACTGGAGCCTCTGGCCATGAACCGCACCGTCCTAAGCATCCAACCCGGCCAAGCCGCCTCCGACGGCGCTGGCGTGCGCCTTACCCGTGTATTCGGCGGGCTGGGCGTGGAGCGTTTCGACCCCTTTCTGATGCTGGATGAATTCGGCTCGGTAAACCCCGACGACTATATCGCCGGCTTCCCCCCGCACCCGCACCGCGGCTTTGAAACCATCACCTATATGCTCGAAGGGCGCATGCGCCATGAGGACCATCTGGGCAATGTCGGCCTGCTCGGCAATGGCGGGGTGCAATGGATGACGGCTGCCCGCGGCATTATCCATAGCGAAATGCCCGAGCAGGAAGAAGGCGTGATGCGCGGCTTCCAGCTGTGGCTGAATCTGCCGGGCAAAGACAAGCTCGGCGACCCGGGTTACCGCGACATTCCCGCCGAAGAGATTCCGCGCATTCGGACGGCGCAAGGCGTCGAGGTGGTGGTGATTGCTGGCCAATTCGACGACGGCGAGGTGCGACAGACTGGTGCCGTGCAGCGCCCGCACACCGAACCACAGCTGTTCGACCTGCACCTGGGGGCTGGCGGCAGCGTGGTGCCGCGCCTGCCCGAAGGCCATCGAGTGATGCTCTACGTCTACGACGGCAGCATTCAGATTGATGGCCGCACCGTTGACGCGGGAAAGCTGGTGCGCCTGTCCGATCAGGGCGAGCTGCAACTCGGCAGCGAGCAAGGTGCCAATGTCTTGCTGGTGGCCGGCAAGCCACTGGGCGAGCCTATCGTGCAATACGGCCCGTTTGTGATGAACACCCGCGAGGAAGTGGAGCAAGCGTTGCGCGATTTTCGTGATGGGGTGTTGGCCTAAGAGCATCGCGGCTGAGGCGGCGCTCCGCTTCAGCCGCGAAGCTCGTGCAGCGACTCTGCCACCTGCGGCTCCAACCCTAGAAAGCGCACCAGCTCGGCCTTCTTGGCCATGGCGTCCTGGTAGCCCAGTTCGATCAACTCATTGCAGTAGCCCGACTCAAACAACAGGTAACTCAATACCCCTGCCCCACCGGCCTTCTTCGCCCCCGGCCCACGCAAGAACAGCCGCAGGGTGCGCGGTAGTTCGTGCCAGTGGCGGGCGGCGATATGGTCTAGGGGTTTACTGGGCGCAATCACCAGTACATCCACGGGGTTGATCGCGGTGCTTTTCGCTGGCAGATCGGAGGGCAACAACCGGCACATCTGGTTCATCCGCTCAAGCAGCTCGATATCGCTTTCCAGACTGTCGATAAAGGTGCTGTTGAGCAGATGGCCGCTGACCTGGGCCAGGCTCGGCGGCCCGACCACCTTGGCACGCGTCGGCACGTTCGCCGGGTTGGCGTTGCCACTTACCCCCACCACCAGCACCCGATTGGCGCCCAGATGCAGCGCCGGGCTGATCGGTGCCGACTGGCGCATGGCACCGTCGCCAAAGAACTCACGATTGATTTTTACCGGGGGGAAGATCAGCGGAATGGCGGCACTGGCCAGCAAGTGTTCGAGCTGCAAACGGGTTGGCACCCCGACACGGCGATGGCGGTACCAGGGATCGATGGCGGCCCGGCCTTGGTAAAAGGTCACCGCTTGCCCGGAGTCGTAGCCAAAGGCGGTGACCGCCACTGCGCGCAATTTGCGCATCCGCACCGCTGCGGCGATGCCGGTGAAATCCAGGTGCTCGGCGAGCAGATCACGCAGGGGCGAGCTGTCGAGCAAGGCCACCGGGGTACGCTTGCCCAAGCCCAACAGGCTATGGCCAAAAAACCGGCTGGCCTGGCGCACCACGCCAGAGAAGTCGCTGCGGTACACCTGGTAGGTATGAAAGCTTTGCCAGACATGGGTCAGGCGCTTGATCGCCTCGTTGAACTGCAATGCCCCGCAGGCCAGGCCCACGGCATTGATAGCGCCGGCAGAGGTGCCAACGATCACAGGAAAGGGGTTTTGCGTGGTGTCGGGAAGCAGATCGGCGATGGCTGCCAGCACACCGACTTGGTAGGCAGCGCGTGCGCCACCGCCCGAGAGAATTAGCCCAGTCACCGGTTTTGCGGGGGCTTGCGCTAAATTCATCGAGACGCCTCAGAAATTTCTTCCGAGTATAGAGGCGCAGCGAAATTATCGATGGGGTTTTGTAGGCCGTAGCTTTTTGTACAGCTTCGCCTCACCCGGCGGCCGGGTCTTGAAGCGGCGATGGGCCCACAGGTATTGCTCGGGGCAGCTCAGAATCGCGCGCTCCACCCATTGATTGACCCGCAGGCAATCCTCTTCCTCCGACTCGCCGGGAAAATTGCGCAGCGACGGGTGAATCACCAGTTTGTAGCCGCCGCCATTGGGCAGGCGCTTCTGGGTGAAGGGCATGACCTGGGCACGGCCCAGACGGGCGAACTTGCTGGTGGCGGTAACAGTGGCGGCAGTGATACCGAACAAGGGCACAAACACGCTCTGCTTGGCACCGTAGTCCTGGTCGGGGGCATACCAGATCGCTCTGCCGGCGCGCAGCACCTTGAGCATCGCCCGCACATCTTCCCGCTCGATGGCCTGGGCGTCGTGGTTGTGACGCTCGCGGCCGCGACGCTGGACGAAGTCGAACAGCGCATTCTTGTGCTCGCGGTACATGCCGTCGATGGTGTGGCGCTGGCCCAGCAAGGCAGCACCGATTTCCAGGGTGGTGAAGTGCACGGCCATCAGGATCACGCCCTGCCCTTGCAGCTGAGCTTCCTGCAGATATTCCAGGCCTTCGATATGGGCCAGGCGCGCCAGGCGCTTGGTCGGCCACCACCAGCTCATGGCCATTTCGAAAAAGGCGATGCCGGTGGAGGCGAAGTTTTCCTTCAGCAGCTTCTTGCGCTCGGCCGCCGACAGCAGCGGGAAGCACAGCTCAAGATTGCGCGCAGCAATTTCACGACGGGAGCGGGCGCCCACATACATTACCCAGCCCAGCGCGCGGCCCAGCCCCAGCAACGCCACATAGGGAAGCTGCACCAGCAGCCAGAGCAGGCCCAGGCCGAGCCAGAGCAGCCAGTAACGCGGGTGAAGAAAATGACGGCGAAACTGCGGACGATCCATCTAGCTTTCCGGAATTCAAACAAAGGCGCGCATTCTACAGGACTGCACGCGGCTTGCGGCCCAACCGCGTTCTCGCTATAAGTCCGGTCTCAATCAGAGCCGCCCGGCTCTGCTGGCACTTCTGCATTCAGCACATTTCTACGAAGGCGCATCAGGCACCCCATGAGCCAAGCCGATCTGCTCAACCAAGACCCCGTATTCCAGCTCAAAGGCAGCATGCTCGCCATTACCGTGTTGGAGCTCGCGCACAATGACCTTGAGCGCCTGGAACAGCAACTGAGCGAAAAGGTTGCCCAGGCACCGAACTTCTTCAGCAATATCCCGCTGGTGCTGGCGCTGGACAAGTTGCCCGCCGCCGAAGGCATTCTCGACCTCGGCGCGCTGATGGCGCTGTGTCGCCGCCATGGCCTGCGCACCCTGGCGATTCGCGCCAACCGCGAAGAAGACATCGCCGCCGCATTGGCCCTGGATATCCCGGTGCTGCCGCCGTCCGGTGCCCGCGAGAAGCTGGTGGAGCCGGTGGAAATCGCTGCCAAGAAGAAGGCCGAAAAGCCGCCGGAGCCGGTGGTCAAGCCCACCAAAGTGATCAACTCGCCGGTGCGCGGCGGCATGCAGGTGTATGCCCAGGGTGGCGATCTGATCGTGCTGGCACCGGTCAGTGCCGGTGCGGAACTTCTCGCTGACGGCAACATCCATGTTTACGCGCCGATGCGCGGCCGGGCTCTGGCCGGCGTCAAAGGCGACACCAAGGCGCGGATTTTCTGCCAGCAGATGGGTGCCGAAATGCTCTCGATCGCCGGCCAGTACAAGGTCGCCGAAGACCTGCGCCGCGACCCGCTCTGGGGCGATGCGGTGCAGGTCAGTCTGACGGGTGACGTGTTGAACATCACCCGGCTTTAACGGATACTGCGGCCACTTTTCAGGACACAAAAAAGGGCATCTGGAAGCCACGTCTTGGCGTCAGATTCCCGCATTTCTTCATATTTGGGGTGAATCACCTTGGCCAAGATCCTCGTAGTCACTTCCGGCAAGGGTGGCGTCGGTAAAACCACCACCAGCGCCGCCATCGGTACCGGCCTCGCCCTGCGTGGGCACAAGACTGTCATCGTCGACTTCGACGTCGGTCTGCGTAACCTCGATCTGATCATGGGCTGTGAACGCCGCGTAGTGTATGACTTCGTCAACGTCGTCAACGGCGAAGCAACCCTGACCCAAGCCCTGATCAAAGACAAACGCCTGGAAAACCTTTACGTCCTCGCCGCCAGCCAGACCCGCGACAAAGACGCACTGACCAAGGAAGGCGTGGAAAAAATCATCAATGAGCTGCGCGAGACCTTCGAATACGTGGTCTGCGACTCGCCGGCCGGTATCGAGAAAGGTGCCCACCTGGCGATGTACTTCGCCGATGAAGCCATTGTCGTGACCAACCCGGAAGTCTCCTCGGTACGTGACTCCGACCGTATGCTGGGCCTGCTGGCGAGCAAATCGCGCCGCGCTGAGCTGGGCGAAGAGCCGATCAAGGAACACCTGCTGCTGACCCGCTACAACCCCGAACGCGTGCAGAAAGGCGAAATGCTCGGCGTTGAAGACGTTGAAGAAATCCTCGCGATCCGTCTGCTGGGCGTGATCCCCGAGTCGCAAGCCGTGCTCAAGGCCTCGAACCAGGGCGTGCCGGTGATCCTCGATGACCAGAGCGATGCTGGCCAAGCCTATAGCGATGCCGTCGACCGCCTGCTGGGCAAGGAAGTCGCGCACCGTTTCCTCGATGTGAAAAAGCAGGGCTTTATGCAACGCCTGTTTGGAGGTCGTGAATGAATATTTTCGACTTCTTTCGCGAGCGCAAAAAAGAAACCACCGCGTCGATTGCGAAAGAGCGTCTGCAGATCATCGTTGCCCACGAGCGCGGCCAGCGCAGTAAACCGGACTATCTGCCGGCTCTGCAGCAAGAGCTGGTCGAGGTGATCCGCAAGTACGTGAATATCGACTCGGACCAAGTGCAGGTTGCCCTGGAAAACCAAGGTAGCTGCTCGATTCTCGAGCTGAACATTACCCTGCCGGATCGTTGATCCGCGGAGTAAGCATGACGGCGGCTTCGGCCGCCGTTGTCGTTTTTGTAGATTCGCTTTTGTGGAACTGATGCATGCCGCTGTCGAACGTTGAAATCATCTACCAGGACGCCGAAGTGCTGCTGGTCAACAAGCCAACCCTGCTGTTGTCGGTACCCGGCCGCGCGGATGACAACAAGGATTGCCTGATCACCCGCTTGCAGGAAAACGGTTATCCCGAAGCGCGCATCGTCCATCGCCTGGACTGGGAAACCTCCGGCCTGATTCTGCTGGCCCGCGACGCCGACAGCCACCGCGAACTGTCGCGCCAGTTCCATGACCGCGAAACCGAGAAAGCCTATATCGCCCTGTGCTGGGGACAGCCCGAGCTGGACAGCGGCAGCATCGACCTGCCCCTGCGTTACGACCCGCCAACCAAGCCGCGCCATGTGGTGGACCACGAGCACGGCCGCAATGCGCTGACCTTCTGGCGCGTACTCGAACGCTGTGGCGACTGGGCACGGGTGGAGCTGACGCCCATCACGGGCCGCTCGCACCAGTTGCGGGTGCATATGCTGTCGATAGGGCACCCGCTGTTGGGCGATGGTCTGTACGCCCATGAACAGGCGTTGGCGGCCTACCCTCGTCTGTGTCTGCACGCCGCCATGCTGGCCTTCACTCAGCCGAAAACCGGTGAGCGCCTACGTTTCGAGTGCCCGGCACCGTTCTGATTGGCGGCGGTGCATACGCTGCGATAGGCACCGCCTCGCTGCTAACAGACATTTGTGTCACTGGCGTTACAAAACATTGCGATTTTCAACAGTGACGGCCTCATAATGGCGCACTTTTGCTTAGTACCAGCACGGAGGCTGGCGCAATGTACCTTCAACAGCTCCAGCGCGATTACCCCTTCCCGCTCCAATTCCAGAACACCACCCTGTTCCTGCGCCACGCGCCGGATGCGGGTGTGCTGACAGCGCTGCGGCAGCTGATTGATGGACGCAAGAACGCCAAACGCAGGCGCTTCAGCAGCCCCCTCGCGGCCGGCACCCAGGGCCTGTTCGCCAAGATCGAACAGCTCGACACCTTCAAGACCAAGTTGCGTGTCACCTGGCACAAGTCCTACCGCGACGGGCGCTATGAATGGCCGATCGAAGAGCTGCTCAACACTGCCGAAGCCAACCGCCGCGGTGCCCATGTGCCGCCGCTGGTGGGCTACGGCCACACCAAGTCGGGCCTGGGCCTGACCCGCGAAGTGTTTCTGCTCACCGAACTGCTCGACGACCTGGTCGATGGCAAGCTGTGGCTCAAACAGCATCCGGATGAGGTCGGCCAGTTTATTGCCACCGCATTCACACTGCTGGACAGCCTGCTGGCCAAGAACATCACCCATATGGACTTCTGGGCTGCCAACCTGATGATCAGCCCGGACGGCAGCAGTGCCCGCGCTATCGACCTGGAAAACGGCTTTTCCCGCCGCTCGGAGTTTTTCAGCGAAACCCTCGGTTTCCAGATGGGCTTCTTTTATTACCGCGAGATCCACAAATTCATCACCGAGCGCCATTACGACGCGCTGGTGGAACAGTTCATTGCCACCCAGGGCCCGTTCGATCGCGCCCGTTTCGAGGCGGTGTACCAATTGGCCAAGCATGAAAAGGTCGGCCGCAAAGAACGCCGTGATGTGTTTCTCAGCGGCAAGCTGGTGATCGGCTGAAGCCTGCCGCCGTATACGGTAAACTCCGCGGCATTGCCGCCTGGAGTGCCCTATGCGCGAAGAATTGAACCAAGGCCTGATCGATTTCCTCAAGGCCTCGCCGACCCCGTTCCACGCCACCGCCAGCCTGGCCATGCGCCTGGAAACTGCCGGTTATGTGCACCTGAACGAACGCGAAACCTGGCACACCGAAGCCGGCGGCCGCTACTACGTTACCCGTAACGACTCCTCGATCATTGCCTTCAAGCTGGGCAAGCGACCGCCGCTGGAAGGTGGTCTGCGCATGGTCGGTGCCCACACCGATAGCCCGTGCCTGCGGGTCAAGCCGCAGCCGGAACTGCAGCGCCAGGGTTTTTTGCAACTGGGGGTGGAAGTCTATGGCGGTGCCCTGCTCGCACCCTGGTTCGACCGCGATCTGTCGCTGGCCGGCCGCGTGACCTTCCGCCGCGACGGCAAGGTGGAAAGTCAGCTGATCGACTTCCTGGTGCCCATCGCCACCATCCCCAACCTGGCCATTCACCTGAACCGTGAAGCCAACCAGGGCTGGGCGATCAATGCGCAGAACGAACTGCCGCCGATTCTGGCCCAGGTCGCCGGCGACGAACGCTACGACTTCCGCGCCCTGCTCGCCGACCAGTTGGGTCGCGAACATGGCCTGAACGCCGACGCGGTGCTGGACTACGAACTGAGCTTCTACGACACCCAGGACGCTGCCGTGATCGGCCTGAACGCCGACTTTATCGCCGGCGCGCGCCTGGACAATCTGCTGTCGTGCTTCGCCGGCCTGCAAGCGCTGCTGCACAGTGCCGACGACGAAAGCTGCTTGCTGATTTGCACCGACCACGAAGAAGTCGGCTCCAGCTCCTGCTGCGGTGCCGATGGTCCGATGCTGGAGCAGGTATTGCGCCGGGTATTGCCGCAGGACGAAGACTTTGTCCGGATCATCCAGAAGTCCCTGCTGGTATCCGCCGACAACGCCCATGGCGTGCACCCCAACTACGCCGACAAGCACGATGGCAACCACGGCCCGAAACTCAACGCCGGCCCGGTGATCAAGGTCAACAGCAACCAGCGCTACGCCACCAGCAGCGAAACCGCTGGCTTTTTCCGCCACCTGTGCCTGGCCGAAGAAGTGCCGGTGCAAAGCTTCGTGGTGCGCAGCGACATGGGCTGCGGCTCGACCATCGGCCCGATCATCTCCAGCCAGCTGGGCGTGCGTACCGTGGACATCGGTTTGCCGACCTTTGCCATGCACTCGATTCGCGAGCTGGCCGGCAGCCATGACCTGGAGCATCTGGTGAAGGTGCTGACCGCGTTTTACGCCACGGAGTTGTTCTAAAAATCGACGACACCCGGCAGGAGCGGCCTCAGCCGCGATGCTTTCAAGCAAGCGCATCGCGGCTGAAGCCGCTCCTACAGGCATGCGATAGAGGGAGGAACCATGTTCGGCAGCTGCTTGTGCAAGACCATCACCTACCAGGTCGACAGCCTCGACATGCCCATCAGCCACTGCCATTGCGACACTTGCCGCAAGGCTCACGCGGCCGCATTCGCGACCACGGCCGGGGTTCTGCGTGAGCATTTCCGCTGGTTGAGCGGCGAAGACAAACTGACCCGCTTCGAATCCTCCGCCGGCAAATTCCGCTGCTTCTGCTCGCTGTGTGGCAGCCAGTTGATTGCCGACCGCCCTGCTCAACCGCATGTCATCGTGCGCGTCGCGACCCTGGATGAAGACCCGGGCAAGCGGCCGCAGCAACATATCTGGACTGAGCATGACAAGGCATGGCTCGCCGGCGAAGGCATTCCTGCCTATCCGCAATGGCAGCCAGGGCGCGGATAGGCTTTTGTGGGAGGGGCTTCAGCCGCGAGCTTTTGATTTTAAAAGCTCGCGACTGAAGCCCCTCCCACACGTAATGCGTTACTCCGGCACCTCGACGCTCACATGAATCGCATCATGCCGCCAACACTCGATATCGCAATCGATCAAGCGCCCATGCTGGTCGCGGTTGACCCGGGTGATGCGCAGCGCCGGGCTGCCGACTGATACCTTCAACGCCGCCGCCGCATCCAGGTGCAATGCCGTCGGCACCATATCGAAACGCACGCGGCCGTAATGGATGTTGTATTGGCGGGCGTACAGCTCGGTCAGCGACAAGGTCAGATCGAAGTCGAGAATGCCGGGGAAGTACGCCGGATTGAGGTAGTGCTCGACATACAGCACCAGCCGCCCATCCACCCGGCGTGCCCGGCGGATCTGGATCACGCTGGACAATGCCGGCAACTCGAGCAAATCGCAGATCGCCGCCGGCGCCGGTAGCAAGCGCGCCGAGATCACTTCCGTGGCCGGTTTGCGCCCCTGCTCGCCGACCATGGCATCGAAGTGACTGCGCACCAGCGGGTTGTAGGCCAGGCGTGGCAGCGAGACAAACCAGCCGCGGCGCTCTTCGCGATATATCAGCCCCTGCGCCTCCAACTGCCCCAAGGCTTCGCGCAAGGTGATCCGCGTGGTATCGAACACCTCGCTCAGCTTGCGCTCGGCCGGCAGCTTGCTGCCCGAGGGCAACAGGCCATGTTCTATCTGCTCTTCCAATGCATGACAGATGGCTGTCACAGCACGGGGTGCCTCATCTCGCATCAATTGCCCTCATCTGGACTAGTCCAGCACCATTTCAGCGCCAGCCTGGGCGCTGCAAACGCCCGGAAACCTCGGTAAACCCTAGCCAGCCTAGATGACTGTTGGATGACAACAAGGCCGGTTTGCACGCTACATGCCAACCGCAACGCACCTTCTATATTTTCTAAATCAAGCACTTAACCATGGTCTACGCTTGCTTGAAGCACCGCCGGCGTGGCCGCGCAGTGCGGCGTGCCAGAGCGGTGCGACACAAAATTGTCATCCATTGCCGCTAACTTGGCTTGGCTATTGCTGATCTAGACCAACACCCTCAACACGAAGGAGCGTCGAATGAAACGCCTGTTGCTAGCTTCAATCCTGGGATCGACCATTGCTCTGGCCAACCTGGCCATGGCTGCAGACACCGACCTGAAAAGCCTGGAAACCGCCGCCAAAGCAGAGGGCGAAGTGAACAGCGTCGGCATGCCGGACAGCTGGGCCAACTGGAAGGACACCTGGGTCGATCTGGGCAAGCTCTACGGCCTCAAGCACCTGGACACCGACATGAGCTCGGCCCAGGAAATCGCTAAGTTTGCTGCTGAAAAAGACAACGCCACTGCCGACATCGGCGACGTCGGTGCGGCCTTCGGCCCCATCGCCACCGCACAGGGTGTAACCCAAGCCTACAAACCAAGCACCTGGGCGCAGATTCCGGACTGGGCCAAAGATAAAGAAGGCCACTGGGCACTCGCCTACACCGGCTCCATCGCCTTTATCGTCAACAAGAAGCTGGTCAACGACGTGCCAAAATCCTGGGCGGACCTGGAGAAAGGCAAGTACAAGGTCGCCATCGGTGACGTCAGCGCCGCCGCCCAAGCCGTTAACGGCGTACTGGCTGCCGCCATCGCCAAAGGTGGTGACGAGAAGAACATTCAGCCAGGCCTGGACCTGTTCGCTGAAATCGCCAAGCAAGGTCGTCTGTCGCTGTCCAACCCCACCATCCAGACTTTGGAAAAAGGTGAAGTGGAAGTGGGCATCGTCTGGGACTTCAACGGCCTGAGCTACCGCGACCAGATCGACCCAAGCCGCTTTGAAGTGCTGATCCCATCCGACGGCTCGGTGATCTCCGGCTACACCACCATCATCAACAAATACGCCAAGCACCCCAACGCGGCCAAACTGGCGCGTGAATACATCTTCAGCGACGCTGGCCAGATCAACCTGGCCAAAGGCAACGCCCGCCCGATCCGCGCCGAACACCTGACGCTGCCAGCCGAAGTGCAAGCCAAGCTGCTGCCGAACGCGCAATACGCCAAGGTGCAACCGATCAAGGACGCCAAGGCCTGGGAAGAAACCTCCAAGGCCCTGCCAAGCCTGTGGCAGGAAAACGTAATCATCAATATGGAATAAGGCGCTGGCCTGCCTGAGTGAGTGAGCGAGAAGAAAGCGGCCCGCCGCTTTCTTCTTTTTCCAGCAACACACGATCCCCGTAGGAGCGGCTTTAGCCGCGAGCCTTTAAGAACAAATGCATCGCGGCTAAAGCCGCTCCTACGGGGATCGAGTTACGCTCTGCCAAATATGGAATAGCGAATGAAACATAACGTCATCCTCGTACTGCTCGACGGCCTCAATTACGGCGTCGCGCAACACGCCATGGGCCATCTCCAGGCCTATTGCGGCGCTGGCCGTGCGGCGCTGTACAAGCTCGAATGCGAGCTGCCGGCGCTGTCCCGACCACTCTACGAATGCATCCTCACCGGCGTACCACCGATTGAAAGCGGCATCGTGCATAACGATGTCTCGCGCCTGTCCAACCAACAGAGCATTTTTCACTACGCCAGCGCTGGCGGCTTGAGTACGGCGGCAGCGGCGTACCACTGGGTCAGCGAGCTGTATAACCGCAGTCCGTTCAACGCCGCGCGCGACCGCCACACCGAAGCGGCGCAGATGCCGATTCAACACGGCCACTTCTATTACGCCGACCACTACCCGGACTCCCATCTGTTCGCCGATGCCGAAAGCCTGCGGGTTCGTCATGCGCCGAACTTCCTTCTGGCCCACCCGATGAATATCGACGACACCGGCCACAAGCACGGCCTCGACAGTCCGCAGTATCGCAACAGCGCCCGCAGCGCCGACCTGCTGCTGGCCGAGTACCTGCAACGCTGGCTGGACGCCGGCTACCAGGTACTGGTGACCGCCGACCACGGCATGAACAACGACCGCTCGCACAACGGCCTGCTCACCGAAGAACGTGAAGTGCCGCTATTTGTGCTGGGGGATGCCTTCAGCCTGGATACCCATGCGCAACCGAAACAAACCGACCTGTGCGGCACCATCTGCGAGTTGCTCGGTGTGGCCCACGACAAACCTGTCTGCCGGGAGCTGTTGAAGTGAGTTCAGTGACCCGTGGCAAATGGCTGGCCCTGTTGTGCCTGTTGCCCTTCGCCATCTTCTTTATCGCCTTTCAGATCGCGCCATTGTTGTGGGTGGCGATCAACAGCCTGGACAGTGCCGCCGGTTGGGGCCTGAGCAACTACACCAAGGTATTCAGCTCGAAGTTCTACCTGCAGGCGATTCAGCACAGCCTGGAGATTTCCTTTTGGTCGAGCGTGATCGGCATTGTTATCGCCATTCTCGGTGCCTACTCGCTGCGCAAGGTGGACAGCAAGCTGCGTGACTTCGTCATGGCCTTCTCCAACATGACCAGCAACTTTGCCGGCGTACCGCTGGCCTTCGCCTTTGTGATTCTGCTCGGCTTCAATGGCGCGCTGACCATCATCCTCAAGCAGGCCGGGGTGATCGACGACTTCAACCTGTACTCGAAAACCGGGCTGATCGTGCTGTACACCTACTTCCAGATTCCCCTCGGCGTGCTGCTGCTCTACCCGGCCTTCGACGCCCTGCGCGAAGACTGGCGCGAGTCGGCCGAATTGCTCGGTGCTGGCACCTGGGATTTCTGGCGGCATATCGGCTTGCCGGTACTGACTCCGGCGCTGCTGGGCACTTTCATCATTCTGCTGGCCAACGCCCTGGGCGCGTACGCCACGGTATATGCGCTGACCACCGGTAACTTCAACGTGTTGCCGATCCGCATCGCCGCCATGGTGGCGGGCGATATCTCGCTAAATCCAAACTTGGCCAGCGCCCTGGCGATGGTGTTGGTGGGGCTGATGGCGGTGATTACCGTGGTGCATCAATGGCTGTTGAAGAGGAGCTACCATGTCGCGCGTTGAGGCCCGAGCAGCCGGGCTGTATCACCGCACGGTGGTTACCCTGCTGTTTCTGATTCTGTTGTTGCCGCTGGCCGGCACCCTGCTCTACTCCATCTCGACCAGCTGGTCGGCGACCATTCTGCCGGACGGCCTGACCCTCAAATGGTATGCCCAGCTGTGGACCGACCCGCGCTTTCTCGCCGCCTTTGGCCAATCCCTGCTGGTGTGTTTTGGTGCTCTGCTGCTGTCGGTGCTGTTGATTCTGCCGCTGCTGTTTGTGGTGCATTACCACTTCCCGAAACTCGACGGCCTGATGAACATTCTGATTCTGCTGCCCTTCGCCGTGCCGCCGGTGGTGTCCTCGGTGGGCCTGCTGCAGATCTATGGGTCCGGGCCGCTGGCGATGGTGGGAACGCCGTGGATTCTGATCGGCTGCTACTTCACTGTGGCGCTGCCGTTTATGTACCGCGCCATCACCAACAACCTGCAAGCGATCAACCTCACTGACCTGATGGACGCCGCTCACCTGCTCGGTGCCAGCACCTGGAAAGCGGCCTTTCTGGTGGTGCTGCCGAATCTGCGCAAGGGGCTTATGGTGTCGCTGTTTCTGTCGTTCTCCTTTCTGTTTGGCGAGTTCGTGTTCGCCAACCTGCTGGTGGGCACGCGCTATGAAACCTTGCAGGTCTACCTGAACAACATGAAAAACAGCAGCGGCCACTTCAATAGCGCCCTGGTGATTTCCTACTTCTTTTTCGTGCTGCTGTTCACTTGGGCAGCCAACCGTTTGAACAAGGACCAAGCATGAGTTTTCTGAGCATTCAGGGGCTGCACAAAAGCTACGCCGCCACCTCGATTTTCAGCGATATCAACTGCGAAATCGGTAAGGGCGAATTCGTCACCCTGCTCGGCCCGTCCGGTTGCGGCAAGTCCACCCTGCTGCGCTGCATCGCCGGCCTGACCGAAGTGAATGGCGGGAAGATTCTGCTCGAAGGCAACGACCTGGTGCCGCTCTCGCCGCAAAAGCGCGATATCGGCATGGTGTCCCAGAGCTACGCCCTGTTCCCCAATATGAGCGTGCAGCAGAACGTCGCCTTTGGCCTGCGCATGCAGAAAGTCAGCAAGCAAGACAGCGCCACGCGGGTCAAGGAAGCGCTGGCTATGGTCGAGCTCGGGGCCTTTGCCGATCGCTATCCACACCAGCTTTCCGGCGGCCAATGTCAGCGCGTGGCCCTGGCCCGGTCACTGGTTACCCGCCCACGCTTGCTGCTCCTCGACGAGCCGCTGTCGGCCCTCGATGCACGCATTCGCAAACACCTGCGCGAACAGATCCGCAGCATTCAACAGGAGCTGGGGCTGACCACCATCTTCGTCACCCACGACCAGGAAGAAGCGCTGACCATGTCCGACCGCATCTTCCTGATGAACGCCGGCAAGATCGTCCAGAGCGGCGATGCCGAAACCCTTTATACCGCCCCGGTGGATGCCTTTGCCGCCGGTTTTATCGGCAACTACAACCTGCTCGACGCCGATGCCGCCAGCCGTTTGCTGTTGCGCCCGGTCGCCAGCCGCGTGGCGATTCGCCCGGAAGCGATTTCCCTTGGGGTCGGTGATATCGACGCCGAAGTGCGCAGCCATAGCCTGCTCGGCAATGTGATTCGCTACCGCGTCGAAGCCCGTGGCGTGGAGCTGCTGGTGGATGTGCTGAACCGCAGCGCCGACGATTTGCATGGCAATGGCAAGCGCCTGAATCTGAGCATCGACAGCAGCGCGATCCGGGAGGTGGCGTAATGGCCCTGGCAATTTTCGACCTCGACGACACCCTGATCGACGGTGACTGCGCCAGCCTGTGGAGCGAACACATGGCCGATATCGGCTGGGTGGACGGCGAGTCGTTCGTCAAGAAAGACCACGAGCTGATGGCGTTGTACGCCGAAGGTAAATTGGCCATGGAAGATTATATGGCCTTCAGCCTGTCGCCCTTGGTGGGGCGCACGGCCGAGGAGGTGGCATTTGTCGTCGAGCCCTTTGTGGAAGATGTGATCGAACCGATCTTCTTCAGCGACGCCACCCGCTGCCTGGCCACCCATCGCGAAGCTGGCGACCGGATTCTGGTGATTTCCGCCTCGGCGCATTTTCTGGTCAGTGCCATTGCCGCGCGATTGAAGATCGATGAAGTGTTGGCGATAGATCTGGAAGAAGCGCACGGCCACTACACCGGCAATACCCGCGGCGTGCTGACCTACCGCGAAGGCAAGGTCACCCGCTTGCAGGCCTGGTTGGCAGAGGAAGGTGAAAGTCTGGAGGGCGCGTACTTCTACTCCGACTCGCGCAATGATCTGCCACTGCTGTCGCAGGTGAGCCAGCCGCGGGTAGTAAATCCCGACCCGGTGCTGCGTGAGCATGCCGTCAAAGCCGGCTGGCCAATCCTTAGCTGGCGCTGACAGTAACGACGCCCCCCTGTAGGAGCGGCTTTAGCCGCGATGCTTTTACAGTTAAGAGCATCGCGGCTAAAGCCGCTCCTACGAAAACAATGCACCCTGCCTCCTGTAATCAACCCGCCCTTCGCTTACCATGGCGCGCTTTTTTCGCCCAAGCACAAGGACCGGCTGCATGCGCCACCTCAAACGTCTTACCCGAAATTACATTCAGCAGGACATTCGGGGTATCACCTTCCACCTGGACCCCGCTCGGCAGGCCCCCCTCGCAGCCGCCATCGAGCAGTTTTTCGCTCAGCCTGAGCAACGGGTATTCCTTGATCCCCCGGAAGACACACGTCTGGTATGTCTATTGGCGGGCGAACAGAAATGGGTGCTCAAGTACAACCGCTTTGAGCATTGGAAGAAGCAACTGCGCAACTACCTGGGTTTGAAGAAGTCCTTTGGCCTGTTCGACCTGACCAACGAATTCATCAACCTGTCGGCCATCCGCGCCAAAGCTGACTACCTGCCGCCAATTGCCGCCTTCGGCTACAAGGCCAGGTTTCCGTTTCTGCACGAGGAATACCTGCTGATCGGTTTTCTCGATGCCCATCAGAGTGTGGATGCGCGTTTGACCGAAGCTCCCGAACAGGCCGCCACCTTGCTGCCCCAGGTGTTCCGCCTGTTCTCGCGCATGCTCGACGATGGTTTTGTGCATATGGACCCACACCCGAAGAACGTCCTGATTGGGCCGGACGGCCAGCTGAAGCTGATCGATTTCGAAATGTGCGCCCACTCGGTGATCAACCGCGATGCCAGCCTCGGTTTTCTGCTGGGCTACTTTTTCACCTACTGGATCAAGCGCTTTATTGCCGAGGACGCGTACCGCGCCATCTGCGCAGGCTATTTGCAGCAAGAACAGCAAGACCTGGATCGCCAGGTATTTGATCCGGTGTTCGAACGCTTCCTGGCCAAACCGGTCTCGCGCACCACGCGCTACTCGATCCTCTCGTCGGCAAAGGCGCAAGCCGAGTTCATTCGCGCTCATCGCGGGTAAAAATGGCGCGCATGAAAAAGGGCAGCCGAGGCTGCCCTTCTTATTTATCGCTGAACGATCAGGTGGTACGGATCAGGTGATCAAAGGCGCTCAACGACGCTTTGGCCCCCTCGCCTACCGCAATCACGATCTGCTTGTACGGCACAGTGGTCACGTCACCGGCAGCGAAGATGCCTGGCAGCGAGGTTTCACCACGGGCGTCGACAATGATCTCGCCACGGTTGGACAGCTCGATGGTGCCCTTCAGCCATTCGCTGTTGGGCAGCAAACCGATCTGCACAAAGATGCCTTCCAGCTCGACGTTGACGAACTCGTCGGAGTTGCGGTCCTTGTACACCAGGCCAGTGACTTTCTGGCCATCGCCTTTTACTTCGCTGGTCAGCGCGCTGGTGATCACTTTCACGTTCGGCAGGCTATGCAGCTTGCGTTGCAATACGGCGTCGGCGCGCAGCTGGCTATCGAACTCGATCAGGGTGACATGGCTGACGATACCGGCCAGGTCGATGGCCGCTTCCACGCCCGAGTTACCACCACCAATCACCGCCACGCGCTTGCCTTTGAACAGCGGGCCGTCGCAGTGCGGGCAGTAGGCCACGCCACGGTTGCGGTATTCCTGCTCGCCCGGCACGTTCATTTCGCGCCAGCGGGCACCGGTGGAGAGGATCACGGTTTTGGCTTTCAGCGAAGCGCCGCTTTCGAACTTGATTTCGTGCAGCTCACCGGCGTTTTTCGCCGGCACCAGCGCAGTGGCACGTTGCAGGTTCATGATGTCGACTTCGTACTGTTTCACATGCTCTTCAAGGGCACGGGCCAGTTTCGGGCCTTCGGTTTCTTGTACCGAGATGAAGTTTTCGATGGCCATGGTGTCCAGCACCTGACCGCCGAAACGCTCAGCCGCCACACCGGTACGGATGCCTTTACGTGCGGCGTAAATAGCCGCCGCAGCACCAGCTGGACCACCACCAACCACCAACACGTCGAACGCTTCTTTGCTATTGAGCTTGTCGGCATCACGGGCAGCAGCACCGGTGTCGATTTTTGCCAGAATTTGCTCGACGTCCATACGGCCCTGGCCGAACAGCTCGCCGTTCAGGTAGATGCTCGGCACCGACATGATCTGGCGCTTCTCGACTTCGTCCTGGAACAGCGCGCCGTCGATGGCGACGTGGCGGATGTTGGGGTTGAGCACGGCCATCAGGTTCAGCGCCTGGACCACGTCCGGGCAGTTCTGGCAGGACAGCGAGTAGTAGGTTTCGAAGTTGAATTCGCCGGGGATGTCCTTGATCTGCTCGATCACATCCGCCGCGACCTTCGAAGGGTGGCCGCCCACTTGCAGCAGGGCCAGCACCAACGAGGTGAATTCGTGGCCCATGGGAATACCAGCAAAACGCAGGCTGATGTTCGCGCCAGGGCGATTCAGGGCGAAAGACGGCTTGCGTTCATCGCTGCCATCTTCTCGCAGGGAAATTTTGTCGGTCAGGCCGACGATTTCGTGCAGCAGACCACTGAGTTCGCGGGATTTGTCGCTGTCATCGAGGGAAGCGACGATCTCGAAGGGCTGGGTGACCTTTTCGAGGTAGGCCTTCAACTGGGTCTTCAGAGTGGCGTCCAACATGATAGCGGTACCTTCCTTTTACGAATTTCAGGGAAAAAAATGCCCGAGCGGATTGCGCCCAGGCATTCGGGCGTGCGGAGCAGGTAATGCCCCGCAGCGCTGCTTACCTTAAACGGTGGAGCCTGATGGCAGGCTCCGGGCCGTTTTAAAGACGGCTTCCAAACCCAGCGAGCGACGCTGTGGCAAGGCGAAATCAGGCGAGGGCGCGGAATTTACGAGCTGTAAATGAGCAGCCCGAGCCTGATTTCAACGCCCGCCACAGTGAAGCGCAGCGGGTTTGGAACCGTTTTTAGATCTTGCCGACCAGGTCCAGGGACGGAGCCAGAGTGGCCTCGCCTTCTTTCCACTTGGCTGGGCAAACTTCACCTGGGTGAGCAGCGGTGTACTGAGCAGCTTTCAGCTTGCGCAGGGTTTCCGACACGTCACGAGCGATCTCGTTGGAGTGGATTTCTACAGTCTTGATCTGACCTTCCGGGTTGATCACGAAGGTACCGCGCAGAGCCAGACCTTCTTCCGGGATGTGCACGCCGAAAGCGTTGGTCAGTTGGTGAGTCGGGTCACCGATCAGCGGGAACTTGGCCTTGCCAACAGCTGGCGAGGTTTCGTGCCATACCTTGTGGGAGAAATGAGTGTCGGTGGTAACGATGTAGACTTCTGCACCGGCTTTCTGGAACTCGGCGTAGTTGTTAGCGGCGTCTTCGATTTCGGTTGGGCAGTTGAAGGTGAATGCTGCCGGCATGAAGATCAGAACCGACCACTTACCCTTCAGGGACTGCTCGGTCACTTCGATGAATTTACCGTTGTGGAAAGCATTGGCGGTGAACGGTTTGACTTCGGTATTGATCAGAGACATTCGCTAAGTCCTTCTGGTTGAGAAATTTCAGGGTTAAGAAATTTGCAGGAAGGATAGTAGGCCGATCTGTCTGAAAGAGCACATTGATTGAACCCATGACAACGATTGCTTTAGTAAATCGATGCCACGGGATTGCAATACAAATGCGTAATGGAAACTGCTGATTAGCTTAGAGATTCATCCAAAAGCAACGCGACCTTCCCAGACACGGTATTGCTGGCGAGTGCAGCAAAAGCGGCCTCCACATCCTTGGCTGCAAAGGTACGCTCCAACTGCGGTTTTAGTCGACCCTCGGCAAACAATGGCCATACATGCTGGCTGAGATCGCCGAGCAGGTCAGCCTTGAACTGGTCGCTACGATTGCGCAGGGTAGAACCGGTGAACTGCACCCGCTTGGCCAGCATCAAGGCCAGGTCGAATGTCGCTTCGCGGCCGCCCATCAACCCGATGGACACCCAGCGCCCATCCAGCGCTACCAACTGCTGGTTGAGGGCCGCGTAGTTGCCGCCAACCGGGTCGAGGATCACGTCGAAGGGAGCGAAATCTCGCAGGCTTTGCAGATCCGTATCGCGCACTGCGCCGCCCTGAGCGCCCAGGTTTTCACAGTAGGCCAGGCGATCCGCCGAGCCGACGCTGACCCAGCATGGGTTGCCAAAGGCTTTGCACAGTTGAATGGCCGCCGAGCCGACACCACTGGCACCGGCATGCAGCAGCACTTTTTCCCCTGGCTTTAGTTGTGCCAGTTGGAACAGATTCAGCCAGGCGGTGGCATACACCTCGGGAATCACGGCGGCTTCGACCAGGCTCAGACCGTCTGGAACCGGTAATGCATGACGGCCATCGACCACCACTTCTTCAGCCATACCGCCGCCGGCCAGCAGCGCGCAAACCCGATCGCCCACTTGCCAGGCGCTACCCGGGCCAACCTCGCTGACTACCCCGGAGCACTCCAGACCCAGAGCATCACTGGCACCCGGTGGCGGTGGATACAGACCTGCGCGCTGAAGCAGGTCGGCACGATTGAGACCGGCCGCCGCCACGCGAATTCGGATCTGCCCGACGTCACAGGTGAGACTTGGTCGTTCTGCCCATTCAGCGCGTCCTTCGATGCCTTGCAATGCCTTCACGGTGCCTCCATAGTGAGTTCGGACTGAGCCCGGTGCGAACCATCGAGCTATTTGCATTATGCAGCCGGGGCCCAACGGAACCGGCGCTCTCAAAGACGGCCTAATATGCGTTATCAACTACCCTCGCGTCGACTCAGCATGCAGCGCTTCGTTCCCAGCACCGCCTTAGCCCTTTTGATCGGTTTCAGTGCCCTACCCCTTACGGCTTGCGCCGCCACCACCGCCAATAACAGCTGGGACAAACTGCAGCCAGACCGCGAGCAAGTCATCGCCAGTCTGAATGTGGTGGAACTGCTCAAGCGCCACCACTACAGCAAGCCGCCACTCAATGATGACCGCTCGGTGATCATCTATGAGAGCTACCTCAAGCTGCTCGACCCTTCGCGCAGCTACTTCACTGCCAGTGACATTGCCGAGTTCGATAAATGGCGCACGCAGTTCGACGATTTCCTTAAGAGTGGCGACCTCGACCCGGGGTTCACCATTTACAAACGTCACCTCGACCGCCTCAAGCAGCGCCTCGATTTCGCCTTGGGCTTGCTCAACAAAGGCATCGACAAGATCGATTTCAGTGTTGATGAAAGCCTGATGGTCGACCGCGAAAAAGCCCCGTGGGCCAAGGACACCGCCGAGCTCGACGAGCTGTGGCGCAAGCGCGTGAAAGATGAAGTGCTGCGCCTGAAAATAGCCGGCAAGGAACCCGCGGCCATTCAGGAGCTGCTGACCAAGCGCTACAAGAATCAACTCTCGCGTCTGGAGCAGACCCGCAGCGAAGATATCTTCCAGGCCTATATCAACACCTTCGCCCAGTCCTATGATCCGCACACAAACTACCTGTCGCCTGACAGCGCGGAAAACTTCGATATCAATATGAGCCTGTCGCTCGAAGGTATCGGTGCCGTACTGCAGAGCGATAACGACACCGTCAAGGTCGTGCGCCTGGTGCCGGCCGGCCCTGCCGACAAGAGCAAACAGGTGAACCCTTCCGACAAGATCGTCGGCGTCGCCCAGGGCAATGGCGAGATGGTCGATGTGATCGGCTGGCGTCTGGACGAAGTGGTCAAGCTGATCCGTGGTCCGAAAGGCTCGGTGGTGCGCCTGGAAGTAGTGCCTGCCACCAATGGCCCGAACGACCAGACCAGCAAGATCGTCGCCATCACCCGTGAAGCGGTGAAGCTGGAAGAACAAGCGGCGAAGAAGTCGGTGCTCAAGCTCAACCACGACGGCCGCGACTACAAGCTCGGGGTGATTGAGATCCCGGCCTTCTATCTGGACTTCAAAGCCTTCCGCGCCGGTGACCCGGATTACAAGAGCACCACCCGCGACGTGAAGAAGCTGCTGGCTGAATTGCAGAAAGAGAAAGTCGACGGTGTGGTCATCGACCTGCGCAACAACGGCGGCGGCTCCCTGCAGGAAGCCACCGAACTGACGGGCCTGTTTATCAACCAGGGCCCAACCGTACTGGTGCGTAACAGCGATGGTCGCGTCGATGTACTGGCCGATGAAAACCCAGGCACTTACTACAGCGGCCCGATGGCCCTGCTGGTGAACCGTCTTTCGGCCTCGGCTTCGGAGATTTTCGCCGGGGCCATGCAGGACTATCACCGCGCGCTGATTCTCGGTGGCCAGACCTTCGGCAAGGGCACAGTGCAGACCATTCAACCGCTGAACCATGGCGAGCTGAAACTGACCCTGGCCAAGTTCTACCGGGTGTCCGGACAGAGCACCCAGCATCAGGGCGTGCTGCCAGACATCGCTTACCCGGCGGTTGTCGACACCAAGGAAATCGGCGAAAGCGCCCTGCCCGAGGCCATGCCGTGGGACAGTATCCGTCCAGCGATCAAGCCCGAAAGCGATCCGTTCAAGCCGTTCCTGGTCGAGCTGAAAGCTCGTCATGATGCCCGTGTGGCGAAAGACGCCGATTTCGTCTTCACCCGTG
This sequence comes from Pseudomonas sp. TE3786, assembly GCF_054057335.1. NCBI lineage: Bacteria > Pseudomonadati > Pseudomonadota > Gammaproteobacteria > Pseudomonadales > Pseudomonadaceae > Pseudomonas > Pseudomonas sp. TE3786. The sequence continues at coordinate 414,237 of NZ_JBSRZF010000001.1, read as the reverse complement.
AACGTTTGGAACTGGCGCAGAAGCTGAGTCACGAAACCACCGTGAGCCTCAACGAGACCAAACGTCGCGCTCAGCATACCGACATCGAAACCCAGCAACTGGCCATGGAGAACACCCGCCGCGCAGCCAAGGGCCAGGAGCCGCTGAAGGAGCTGAAGAAAGAAGACGAAGACGCTCTGCCGACCGAGGACGACAAGATCAAGCCGGAGGACGATGCCTACCTGTCCGAGACCGGGCAGATTCTGCTCGACTACCTGGGCTTGAACTCGGCGATGGCCAAGCACTGACGGAGCGTCATCAAGCAGTCATCAAACTGTCGTGAAATAAGGGGGCTGATAGCGATATCAGCCCCTTTTGTTTTCAGGACATCGAGAGCCATCAATGACCGTCACCGAGCAGTTGAGCGCGCTGGATCAGATCCTTGCTCACGGCGACCTGCATAGCCTGTTTCAGCCCATCGTGTCGCTTTCCGAACGGCGCATTCTGGGTTACGAAGCCCTTACCCGCGGCCCTTCGAATAGTCCCCTGCACTCCCCCGTCAATCTGTTTGGCGTAGCCCGCCATGCCGGTCGCCTGAGCGAACTGGAGTTGGCCTGCCGCAAAAGTGCCTGCCAGCATTTCAGCGAGCAGAAGCTGGAGGGCAAGCTGTTTCTCAACGTCTCACCCGACTCGCTGCTGGAACCCACCCACCAGCCTGGTCGCACCCTCAAGCTGTTGCAGACCTACGGTATTCCGCCGAGCCAGGTGGTGATCGAGCTTACCGAGCAGTCGCCCACCGAAGATTTCTCCCTGCTTTACACCGCCCTTCACCACTACCGCGCCATGGGTTTCTCCATCGCTCTGGACGATCTAGGCGCGGGTTATTCGAGCCTGCGGCTGTGGTCGGAATTGCGCCCGGACTACGTGAAGATCGACCGGCACTTTATCGACGGCATCCATCAGGACGCCGTGAAACGCGAGTTCGTCGGTTCCATTCTGCAAATGGCCAAGGCCTCGCGCGCGCAAGTGATTGCCGAGGGCATCGAGCTGGTGGAAGAGCTCACCGTGCTGGCGGAAATGGGCGTCGATCTACTCCAGGGTTATCTGCTCAGCCGCCCCCAGGAACACCCACCGCGGGACGCCCGAGCCTTGCTACCGAAACTGGAGGCCAGCCCGCCGACGCTCAGCGAAGAAGGCAGCGACCTCAGCGCCCTGCTCAACGAGCAACCGGCAGTCAGTGAAAGCCTGCCGATCGCGGCGGTACTGGAAGCCTTTCGTGCCCAGGCCAACCTCAATTCCCTGGCGGTGTTGAACGCCGAGCAGCAGCCCGTAGGCATCGTCCACCGCCATTCGCTATCTGATGCCCTGCTCAAGCCGTTCGCCACCGACCTGTTTGCGCGCAAGCCGATCAGTCGCCTGATGAGCACCGACTTTCTCGCCGTGGATCTGGGACAGAGCCTGCAGAAGGTCAGCCGCCTGCTGACCAGCCGCGCCCGCCAGCGCATGGAAGAGGATTTCATCATCACCTTGCATGGCCGCTACCAGGGACTGGGGCGGGTGATCGATGTGCTCAAGCTGATCACCGAGCTGAAAATCCAGCAAGCTCGCCATGCCAATCCACTCACCCTGCTACCTGGCAACGTACCTATTCAGCAATGCCTCGCGCGCCTGCTGCAGCAAGCCCGCGAAGCGGTGATCTGCTACGTGGACATCGACAGCTTCAAGCCCTTCAACGACCTCTATGGGTACGCCAAGGGCGACGAGATTCTGCTGTGTCTGGCGCAATGCCTGAGCGAGCGTGTCGATCCGGCGCGCGACTTTGTCGGCCATATCGGCGGCGATGATTTTCTTCTGGTGTTGGGCTCGTCAGATTGGCGCTCGCGTCTGCACTATCTGCTGGAAGATTTCCAAGGTCAGTGCCGACGTTTCTACAGTGCCGAGCACCTGGAAGCCGGTTGTTTTATCTCGCACAACCGTAAAGGGCAGCGCGAGGAATTCCCCTTGTTATCACTATCCCTGGGCGTGGTGCATTTGCACCCTTCCAGCTGCGCCACGCTGGATGCGGCACAGCTTGCCGGGCTGGCCTCGGAAGCCAAGCGCCAGGCCAAGAATGTGCCCGGCTACAGCCTGCACATCATCGATACCCAGAAGCTTTCCGCCTGAGTTACAGACCAAGTTCGGCAGCACGCTGGGCATAGTGCTCGGCCAGCTGCGGATCGGCAGCCAGACCATGCTCGCCCTGGGCATATAACTGCGCCAGACGACGCGCGGCCAATGGATGGCCGGCATCGGCGGCAAGACGCCACCAGTTCGTTGTTGCGACAGCGTCGGGGGCATTGCGGGTGTCACCGGCCAGGCTGAGCACACCGAGTTGGTAGGCTGACTTCGCATCACCCGCTGCTGCTGCCTTGCCCAGCAGACGAATACCTTCCTCCCGCGCGCCAAAACCGCGACCGCGAAATACCAGCAGGTGACCGTAGAAACTTTGCGCGGCAACATCATCCAATGCCGCCATGCGCGCGAACTGCCCTTCCATCCAGCTCCACACCCGCGGTTGCTTGACCAAGGCCGGCCAACGCAACAGGCGGCGGGCGACGAAGTAGCCCAGACGGGCCTTGATTCGCCAGTAGACCACTCAGGCCTCGTCCGGGTAGTCGTACTCGAACACGCGCACTACTTCGGCGGCATGCCAGGAAGCGGCAGCGACGCCATCACTCGGGCCACTGAAACGACCGAGGCGCAGTGCACATTCGAAGAAGCCGGTGCGTGGCAAACGGCTGGCACCCTGGCTGATCACCAGCGAGCTGCGCAGCGGATGCTCGGCCCGCGCATCCAGTGCGGCCAGGTGCTCCAACGCGGCGGTCAGGGTTTGCATGGCGGGAGTAGGTAGTTCGAGACGCTCGATCAGCGCGCGATAGGTAAGCAGATGGCGCTGTCTGCGCGCTTCCGCCAATTCACCCAGTAGCGCCTGCCAATGCTGGCGACTAATGCTTACGCTCACGTATCGGCCTCCCAACTGCTGACACCCAGGTTCCAGGCCAGGGCGCGGCGAATCGCCGAATCGGGTTGGCGCTCACCGCTTTCGATCATGGTCAGATAATGTGGGCTGATGCCCACGGTACGAGCCAGGGCTTCTAAGGTCAGCCCCTTGGCCTCGCGCAGCGCCGTCAGCTCACTGAAACTGGACACCGCCGGAGCCGTTCCGGCGGGTTCGCCGGTCGACTGTACGGGCGCAGGTGCGCGACCTGCCGCCTGCAACAACGCTTGATATTCCGCCCATGGCAACACCGCATATTCGGCTTCGCCATCACGCATGATTACCTGCACATCCATCACCGCCTACCCCATGGAAAAGCAGTGCCGACTGCTTCAGCACTTTCCTTGTAAGGGCGCATCTTAACAGGCCAAACCGCGATGAGGGCGTGAAGCGTGGGGCAAGTTTTCCGCGTTTTTAACGCGCTGATTCCACGTCCGATGATGGCACCGATGATGGCAACTTCAGCAATTCCTCCTGCTGTTGCGGGGTACGTGCCGCCAGCCAGGCACGGAACTCATCCAGTTCGACGCTCCAGGTACGCAGCAGCCAACCAAGCACGGCGATGTCATCGACAAAACCGAAACCTAGCAAGGCGTCGGGAATCGCATCGATCGGCGACAGGAAATACAAAAGTGCCGCGACCACCGAGAGTAATGCCTGGGAGCTGATGCCACGGTACTCACCTCGCCACCAGGCCATGCACAAAGCCAGTAACACTCGTAACTCTGCCTTCAGGGCACCGAGGCGACCGCCCTGGGCGGCGCTTTTGCGCGTCACCGCCAAGAGCAAAGCCGGCAATCTGCCGCGTGCGATAAAGCGTTGTGCAATGGGTAGGTAACGCGCGAAATTCCATGGAGTTTTCATCGGCAAACCTCCTCAGCCCGCGTGCTTACTGGGCTGGCTGGGTTATCCACCGAACCTGTGGATAACCTTGTGAACAACCTGCCAACCCTATAGGCAAAAGCCCATGCCATGGGGCTTTGCTTCAGATCGGGCATTTTTTAATCAGCATAAAAAAACAAATAAAATCATATAGTTATTAAAAATATAGAGTTGGTACGCGAGTGTCACCTGATGGCAATGCGAGCTGTTCGCGGAATGTGCATAACCGTAACACCTGCGCTTAATTCAGACCTGCCAGTCACTCCCCGGTTCGAATTAAACCCTGCAGAAACGACAACGCCCCGTCGAGACGGGGCGTTGTGATGACACGGAGGTATTACTTGGCTGGAGCGGCTTCTGGCTCAGCTTCTGGTGCCGCAGCTGCGGATGGATCCTTGATCCCCAGCAGTTCCAGATCGAATACCAGTACCGAGTTGGCCGGGATCGCCGGGCTCGGGCTCTGGGCACCGTAGGCCAGTTCGCTCGGGATGTAGAGCTTGATCTTTTCGCCAACGTGCATCAGTTGCAGGGCTTCAACCCAGCCTGGAATCACGCCGCTAACCGGAAGGTCGATCGGGCTACCGCGCTCGACGGAGCTGTCGAACACCTTGCCATCAGTCAGCTTGCCTTCGTAGTGAACGGTCACCACGTCGGAGGCTTTCGGCTGAGGACCATCAGCTTTCTTCACAACTTCGTACTGCAGGCCCGAAGCGGTGGTCACCACGCCTTCGCGCTTTTTGTTGTCTTCGAGGAATTTCTTGCCTGCTGCAGCCGATTCTTCGGCGAGCTTGGCGCTGCGCTGTTCCGCGCGTTCCTGCAGAGCTTTGAAGGCTTCCATCAGCTCTTCGTCTTTGAGCTTCTGCTCTTTCTTACCGATAGCATCTTCGATGCCTTGAGCAACAGCCTTGGAATCGAGATCGTCCATGCCTTCTTGAGCCAGGCTTTTGCCCATATTCAAGCCGATGCCGTAAGAGGCTTTTTGCGCGGGGGTTTTCAGCTCAACGCTGGTCTGCGAATCGCAGCCCGCGAGCACCAGGCCCACCAAGGCCACCGCCGCCGCTAAACGATGTTGTCTCATACTTTTTCCTTGTTCGTGCGCTATAGAGGGCAATCGAGTGAAGCTGCGAGCTTAGCAGGCTGCCGGGATCACTGGCTACGGGGATACGAACCAGAAAAACGGCATAAGTTCAGGGATGCAAAAGGAATTTTTCCCGAACATTGCCTGGAAAAGTCCTGGCAAAAGAACATCGAAAAAAGCACACCGATAGGCGCAGAAAGTCTGCGTATCGAAACCTGTATAAGGAAGGGAACTAGTGCGGGTAGAAACGAAAAAAGCGACCCTAAGGTCGCTTTCTAAGCGCTGGCTCTACTTCAGTCTATAGAGCAGCTAAATATGGCGCAGCGGACGGGACTCGAACCCGCGACCCCCGGCGTGACAGGCCGGTATTCTAACCGACTGAACTACCGCTGCGCGTAACCTCAAGATTGGTGGGTGATGACGGGATCGAACCGCCGACCCTCTGCTTGTAAGGCAGATGCTCTCCCAGCTGAGCTAATCACCCTTCACTCTCGAAGTGGGGCGCATGATACGGAGCGATCCTCACCCTGGCAAGCCCTTTTTAAAATAATTTTTACTGAGGTTCCAAAGGCTTAGCGCAGGGTTGGCCAATAGCGCCGAGGGGGGAATAATGCGCCCTTTGCGAAAACTGGAGTTCTCCCCTCATGTGGTTCCGTAACCTGCTCGTCTATCGCCTCACCCAAGATCTGCCCTTCGATGCGCAAGCACTGGAAACCGCACTGGCCGCCAAACCCGCCCGCCCCTGCGCCAGCCAGGAACTGACCACCTACGGTTTTATCGCCCCGTTCGGCAAAGGCGAAGACGCTCCTTATGTGCACGTCAGCGGTGACTTCCTGCTGATTGCCGCGCGTAAAGAAGACCGCATTCTGCCGGGCAGCGTGGTTCGCGACGCCGTTAAAGAAAAGGTCGACGAGATCGAAGCCGAGCAGATGCGCAAGGTCTACAAAAAGGAACGCGACCAGATCAAGGATGAAATCATCCAGGCCTTCCTGCCGCGCGCCTTTATCCGTCGCTCCTCCACCTTCGCCGCCATCGCGCCGAAGCAGGGCCTGATTCTGGTCAACGCCGCCAGCCCGAAAAAAGCCGAAGACCTGCTTTCTACCCTGCGCGAAGCCATTGGCTCGCTGCCGGTACGTCCGTTGTCGGTAAAAGTGGCCCCGACCGCCACCATGACCGACTGGGTCAAAACCCAGACCGCCGCCCCTGGCTTCCATGTCCTGGACGAGTGCGAGCTGCGCGATACCCAGGAAGACGGCGGCATCGTCCGTTGCAAACGTCAGGACCTGACCAGCGAAGAAATCCAGCTGCACCTGTCGGCCGGCAAGTTCGTCACCCAACTGTCCCTAGCCTGGGAAGACAAACTCTCCTTCGTGCTCGACGACAAAACCGTTATCAAGCGCCTGCGCTTTGAAGACCTGCTTACCGACCAGGCCGAACAGGACGGCGGCGACGAAGCCCTGGGCCAACTGGACGCCAGCTTCACCCTGATGATGATGACCTTCACCGAATTCCTGCCGCAGCTGTTCGAAGCCCTCGGCGGCGAAGAGATTCCACAAGGCGTCTAACCACTAGGAAACCGATATGCGTGCACTGGCAGCCCTCAGCCGCTTTTTCGGCAATACCTTCGCTTACTGGGTGCTGCTGTTTGCAGTGCTGGCCTTCTTTGTACCGAGCTGGTTTATCGGCATGAAGGTCGCAATCGTGCCGCTGTTGGGCGTGGTGATGTTCGGGATGGGCCTGACGCTGAAGCTCGACGACTTTGCCGAGGTCGCCCGCCATCCGTGGCGCGTGGCTCTGGGTGTGGTCGCCCACTTCGTGATCATGCCAGGCGTGGCCTGGTTGCTGTGCCAGCTGTTTCATCTGCCGGCCGAGATCGCCGTCGGCGTGATTCTGGTCGGCTGCTGCCCAAGCGGCACCGCCTCGAACGTGATGACCTGGCTGGCCAAGGGCGATCTGGCGTTGTCGGTGGCCATCGCCGCCGTTACCACCCTGCTCGCCCCGCTGCTGACCCCGGCGCTGATCTGGCTGCTGGCTTCGGCCTGGTTGCCGGTGTCGTTCGCCGATCTGTTCTGGTCGATTCTGCAGGTGGTGCTGTTGCCTATCGTGCTTGGCGTGGTGGCGCAACGGCTGCTGGGTGAGCGCACGCGGCTGGCGGTGGATGTATTGCCGCTGGTGTCGGTGGTCAGCATCGTGCTGATCGTCAGCGCTGTAGTGGCGGCCAGTCAGGCGAAGATTGCCGAGTCCGGCCTGCTGATCATGGCGGTGGTAATTCTGCACAACAGCTTTGGTTTTTTGCTGGGCTACTTCACCGGCAAGGTCTTCAAGCTGCCGCTGGCGCAGCGCAAATCCCTGGCGCTGGAAGTGGGCATGCAGAATTCCGGATTGGGCGCGGCACTGGCCAGTGCGCATTTCTCACCACTGGCGGCGGTGCCCAGCGCGCTATTCAGCGTTTGGCACAATATCTCCGGGGCGTTGTTGGCCACATGGTTTCGCCGAATGGAAGACGACACAACGGCATCAACCAACGAGCAACCACCCGTTCAACCAGCACCCTGAAATAATTACCGAGCTTGCCCTTGGGCGAACTTTGTGCAAAATACTGCACAGCCTGAGGACGACCTCGGGCCTGCCTAGTAGACCGGGGACGACCCCACTCTCTGTGGAAGTAGTCTTATGTCCTGGATCATTCTGTTCGTCGCTGGCCTATTCGAAGTGGCTTGGGCCGTTGGCCTGAAATACACCGACGGCTTCAGCCGCCCTCTCCCTACCGCACTCACCGTTGGTGCCATGCTGGTCAGCCTGGGGCTGTTGGGTCTGGCCATGAAAGAGCTGCCGCTGGGCACTGCTTATGCGATCTGGACCGGTGTGGGTGCCGTGGGTACGGTCATCGCCGGCATCATGCTGTTCGGCGAAGCCATTACCCTGATTCGCTTGGGCAGTGTGGCGTTGATTATCTGTGGGTTGGTTGGGCTCAAGCTCAGTCACTGACCTTCAACTCAACTCCGTCATTCCCGCGCAGGCGGGAATCCAGAATGCTGCGTCGTGCACCTGGCTTGGTAAGACTCGAGATTCTGGGTCCCCGCCTGCGCGGGGACGACGGGGAACGGCGAAAACTTACTTAACCGCCCCACGCAACTCCCCAACCTGCGCCTGCAATATCGCCGGCGTAGCCGATTCCGGTGCCAGCGGCGCACCCGCTACCAACGTGATCCGCGACCACAGCCGACGGAACAGCCCCTTGCCCGGGTCTTTGCTAAAGAAGCTGCCCCACAGCCCTTGCAGGGCCAGGGGAATCACCGGCACCGGGTTCTCTTCGAGGATGCGCGTAACGCCCGCTTTGAACTCGTTGATCTCACCGTCGGTGGTCAGTTTGCCTTCCGGGAAGATCAATACCAGCTCACCATTTTTCAGGTACTCGCCAATCTTCTTGAACGCCTGGTCGTAGATCAGCAGGTCTTCACTGCGCCCGGCAATCGGCACGGTGCCAGCGGTGCGGAAGATGAAATTGAGCACCGGCAGGTTGTAGATCTTGTAGTACATGACGAAACGGATCGGCCGGCGCACCGCACCACCGATCAGCAGCGCATCGACGAACGACACATGGTTGCACACCAGCACCGCTGCGCCCTCATCGGGAATCCGCTCGAGGTCACGGTGTTCCACGCGGTACATGGAATGGCTGAGCAGCCAGATCATAAAGCGCATGGTGAATTCGGGAACGATCTTGAAGATGTAGCTGTTCACCGCGATGTTCATCAGCGACACCACCAGGAACAACTGCGGAATCGTCAGTTTGGCCACGGCCAGGAACAGGATCGAGGCAATTGCCGAGACCACCATAAACAACGCGTTGAGGATGTTGTTGGCCGCAATCACTCGCGCCCGCTCATTCTCGGCGGTACGCGACTGGATCAGCGCATACAGCGGCACGATATAGAAGCCACCGAAAATGCCGATGCCGAGAATGTCGCCCAGCACCCACCACGCCTGCCCATAACCCAATACCTGCAACCAGGTATGCGCCTCAGCGGTCTGCGGGAAATTGCCCGAATGCCACCAGAGCAGAATGCCGAACAGGGTCAGCCCAATAGAACCGAATGGCACCAGGCCGATTTCCACTTTGCGCCCGGACAGGCGCTCGCAAAGCATCGAGCCCAGCGCAATGCCTACGGAGAACACAGTAAGAATCAGGGTGACCACGGTCTCGTCGCCGTACAGCCATTCTTTGGCGTAGGCCGGAATCTGTGTCAGGTAGATCGCGCCGAGAAACCAGAACCACGAGTTCCCCACAATCGACCGCGACACTGCCGGACGTTGGCCGAGGCCCATGCGCAGAATGGCCCAGGACTGACGGAAGATATTCCAGTCCAGCACCAGGCTCGGTAGCGCTGCCGAGGCCGGCGGAATACCGCGACTGCTGAGGTAGCCGGCGACAGCGATGGCGACGATGGCGGTGGCCACCAGCGGACCGTAAGTCTGTTCGGACATCATCACGCCAGCGCCGATAGTGCCGGCCAGAATCGCCAGGAAGGTGCCCATTTCCACCAGGGCGTTGCCCCCCACCAGTTCGTCTTCCTGCAGGGCCGCCGGCAGAATCGAATACTTCACCGGACCAAACAGCGCCGAGTGCGTCCCCATGCCGAACAGGGCCAGGAACATCAGCGTCAGGTTGTTCAGCAGAAAACCTGCAGCACCCACCGACATGATCAGGATTTCCGCCAGCTTGATGGCGCGAATCAACTTGTGCTTGTCGAACTTCTCGCCGAACTGGCCACCGAGGGCCGAGAACAGAAAGAACGGCAGGATGAACAACAGCGCGCAGAGATTCACCAGCACCGTGCGGTCGCCGGAAATACTCAGCTTGAACAGGATGGCGAGAATCAGCGACTGCTTGAAGATGTTGTCGTTGAAGGCACCGAGCAATTGCGTGACGAAGAAAGGCAGAAAGCGTTTTTTACCCAGCAAAGCAAACTGCGAGTGTGTGGTCATGATCCCTGTGTACCTGTGTGAGGCCACGCTGGCCGTCCAGCATTGGACTGCATGTGCATGGCACAAAGCCACAGGGGGAAGTCGTTTTTGTGCAGAGAAATGCGAAAAATCGTAGGGCGAATACCCCGCCAGGGGTATCCGCCGTTTCTGTGCCCACCGTGACCTCGGCGGCGGACAACCGCGAGCGGTTATTCGCCCTACAGGGGTAATTGGCCGAATGCCCAACGCAGCAGAAAGAACAGCACAAAACCGCCGCCAATGGTGGCGAGCAAATGTCGGGTGACCGCGGCAATCAAAATCGCCCCGAGCCCCGCCAGCAGGTAGGCATTGTCCAGGCGCAACGCCAGGTGCTCGCCATCGGGCAGCAACATCCCAGGCAGCACAATCGCAGTGAGTACAGCTGTGGGCACGTAGTGCAGCCCCTGCAGCACCAGCGGCGGAAAACGCAGGCTGGGCCAGGCGAACAGGCTGTAGCGCACGGCGAAAGTGATAAGTGCCATGCCCAGAATCAGTAACCAGGTCTGCATCACTCGTCCTCCCCGGCCACTGCGCTTTCAGCCCGACGCTCCAACACCACGCCCACCACAATCCCGGCCATTGCCGCTGCCAACAGACCCAGCTTATATGGCAGCGCATGACAGAGCACCGCCACGGCACCGGCGACCAGCGCCGCCGCCACCTGAGGAAAGTTACGCAGCAGCGGCACGACGATGCCGATAAAGGTCGCCAGCATGGCGAAGTCCAACCCCCAACCGGCCAGGCTGGGCATGGCCTGACCAAACAGCACGCCGAGCAACGACGAACTGATCCAGCACAGGTACAAGGCCACCGCCACGCCCGCGTGGTACCACTGGCCATGGTTGCCGGCACCGTGGGCGAGGTAACGGCGTTGCACCACCGCAAAGGTTTCATCGGTCAGGCCAAAGGCCAGGGGCACGCGCCAGGTCTGCGGCAGGTGGGCGATAAAAGGCTGCAACGAGGCGCTATAGAGTACATGGCGCAAGTTGACGATCAGGGTGGTAAACAGAATGACTGCGGCACCGGTGCCGGCGGTCAGCAAACTGATGGCAATAAACTGCGCCGAACCGGCATACACCAGCATCGACATGCCCAGTGCCTGCCACAGGCTAAGGCCGGCCACGCTGGCCAGGGTGCCGTAGATAATGCCAAAGGGGGCGATGCCGACGATCATCGGCACGCTGTCGCGCAAACCATAAACAAACAACTGCGAGCGGGTCATTGGAGCTCCTCCTGACCGGCAAGCCTAGGTCAGGCGTCGTTCACCGTCTTGAACGATCTTGCGCACGCCTGCCGATATTCACCCGGCCCCACGCCGTAAGCCTGTTTGAACTGGCGCGTGAGGTGGCTCTGATCGGCAAAGCCTAACTGCATGGCCACGTTCACCGGCGCGCAGCCCGCCTTGAGCAAGGCACGCGCCTGTTCGATACGCCGCTGCTTGACCCAGGCATGGGGCGGCAAACCGGTGGCCCGGCGAAAAACCCGAGCAAAGTGGAAGGGCGACAGATTGACCGTGGCGGCCAATTGCTCCAGCGACGGCGGCTCGACCAGCGAGGCACCGAGCAGCTCCTTGGCCCGGGCCACCGCCTGCGGCTCGCGCCCGGCTTCGGCGGCCGTACGCACTTTGGCGTAACGCTGGAACAACAACAGAATCGCCTCACGCCAGGCAGTTTGCCGCTCCAGTGCCGAGGCATGACCGTCGCCCAGCAACCGATGCAGCCCGCTGAACAGGCCGGCCAGCTGGGGATCGTGGAGCACGCTGGCGGCAAACGAAGGCAAGCCCTCGGGGGCCAGCTCCAGCTCCTCGAACACCGCATTGACCTGGCCGATCTCGGGGTAATAGGCGCGGTACAACCAGCCCTCGTCATGGGCCTTGGAACCGGTGTGGAGTTCGTCGGGGTTGATCAGCACCATGCTGCCCACCGGTGCCAGGTGCTCGGCACCGCGGTGGTTGAAGCGCTGGGCACCGCGTTCGATCACGGTGAACACGTAGCCGTCATGCACATGGGGAGCGAAGCGCTGTTCGATGTAGTGGGCATGCAGCAGTTCGACGCCACCCAACTCTTCTGCCTGCCAAAACCGTGTCTGCTCACCCGCCGATGCCATCTGCTACCCGCTAAAACGCGCCTCTAACTGTTGCTTGACCGCCGGCCACTCGCGGTCGGTCAGGCTATATAGCACGCTGTTGTCCAGACGCCCATCGGCCAGACGTCGATGATTGCGCAGCACGCCTTCACGCACGGCACCAAGCTTGTCGATTGCCGCTTGGGAGCGCAGGTTGCTGGCCGCGGTGCGCAATTGCACGCGCACCATGCGCCAGCTTTCAAAGGCATGCCGCAGCATCAGGTACTTGATCATGCTGTTGAGGCCCGTGCCGTGCTGGCTGGCCTCCAGCCAGGTGCCGCCGATTTCGCAGGAGGGCAAGGCCGGCTGAAACTCGAAAAAGCGCGTGGTGCCCACCAAGCGATCCCCCAGACGGACCACCAGCGGCAACGCCTGATCCTCGCGCTGCTGGGCCAGGGCACTGCGGTACCAGTCCAGGCGCAGCGGGCCGCTCATGTAGATCAGCTGCTCGCGGTTGCCTTCGGCCAGTGTCACCAGCGCAGGAATATCCGCGTCGAGCATGGGTTCCAGGCGTAATGCACCCCGTTGCAAGGTGATGAGTTGGGGTTTGAACATGAGTGACTTCCTAGTTAGCGAGCGCAGGCGCGCGGCAATCGCAATCAGGCCTTGCGACCTTAGTCGCGCCTGACTGAATGACACTTTGATGCGACACTGACCAGCACCTCGACGTTCCGCTCGGGGCACCATCAGAACCAATAAAACCCAGCATTTTCGGAGTACGCATGTCGTTGTCCAGCGGGCTGATCGCCACGGTCGCCCTGTGCTACATGGCCATTATGTTCGCCATTGCCTTTTACGGTGATCGCCGTCGCACGCCCATGCCACCCAAGGTGCAAGCCTGGGTGTACAGCCTGTCGCTGGCGGTGTACTGCACGAGCTGGACCTTCTTTGGCGGCGTAGGTCAGGCCGCCGGGCAACTCTGGTCGTTCCTGCCGATCTACCTCGGCCCCATCCTGCTGATGCTGTTCGCCCCCTGGGTACTGCAGAAGATGGTGATGATCAGCAAGCAGGAAAACATCACCTCCATCGCCGACTTTATCGCCGCCCGCTACGGCAAATCGCAGCTGTTGGCGGTGGTGGTGGCGCTGATCTGTCTGGTCGGCGTGTTGCCCTATATCGCCCTGCAGCTCAAAGGCATCGTGCTGGGTGTGAACATGTTGATCGGCTCCGGCCACGTGCAAGACACCACCGGCACCCGTTCCCAGGACACCGCCCTGGTGGTCTCGCTGGTGCTGGCGTTGTTCTCCATTCTGTTCGGCACCCGCAACCTGGATGCCACCGAACACCACCGTGGCATGGTACTGGCGATTGCATTTGAATCCCTGGTGAAGCTTCTGGCGTTTCTGGCAGTCGGTGCCTATGTCACCTGGGGTGTTTTCAACGGTTTCACCGATCTGCTCGACCAGGCCGCTGCCACACCGCAGTTGGAAAGCTTCTGGGCCGAGACCATCAATTGGCCGTCGCTGATCGTGCAGACCGGCGTGGCAATGATGGCCATCGTCTGTCTGCCCCGGCAGTTCCACGTCACAGTGGTGGAAAACATCGAGCCGAAAAACACCCGCCTGGCGCGCTGGGTGTTTCCTGCCTACCTGGCCTTGGCGGCGCTGTTCGTGATTCCCATCGCCCTGGCCGGCAAGATGCTGCTGCCGGCCGGGGTGATTCCCGACTCCTTTGTCATCAGCCTGCCCCTGGCCCATGCCCATCCGGCACTGGCCATGCTGGCATTTATCGGCGGCGCATCGGCGGCCACCGGCATGGTGATCGTCGAAGCCGTGGCGCTGTCGACCATGGTGTCCAACGATATGCTGTTGCCCTGGCTATTACGCCGGCAAAGCGCCGAACGGCCCTTCGAAGTATTCCGCCATTGGATGCTCTCGGTACGCCGGGTGAGCATCGTGGTGATTCTGCTGCTGGCCTACGTCTGCTACCGCCTGCTCGGCTCCAACGCCAGCCTGGCCACCATCGGGCAGATTTCCTTTGCCGCCATCACCCAGCTGGCGCCGGCCATGTTCGGTGCCCTGCTGTGGAAACAGGCCAACCGCCGTGGCGTGTTCGCTGGTCTGGCTGCGGGCTGTCTGGTGTGGTTCTACACCCTGGTACTGCCAGTGGTGGCCCACAGTCTGGGCTGGTCGCTGGCGCGTTTTCCGGGGCTGGAGTTTCTCCTCTATCAATCCATCGGCATGCAGGTCGACCCGCTGACTCGCGGCGTGGTGCTGTCACTGGCGAGCAACTGCACCCTGTTTGTCTGGGTCTCGTATTTCTCTCGCACGCGTGTGGCCGAGCACTGGCAGGCCGGGCGCTTTATCAGCCAGGAATTTGCTACCAAACCGAGCAGCCGCAGCCAGCTTGCGGTGCAAGTGGATGACCTGCTGAGCCTGGCCGCCCGCTTTGTCGGCGAAGAGCGGGCGCAGCAAAGCTTTATCCGTTTCGCCTACCGGCAGGGCAAAAGCTTCAACCCCGACCAGCCCGCCAATGGCGACTGGATTGCCCATACCGAACGCCTGCTGGCCGGTGTGCTCGGTGCCTCGTCGACCCGTGCGGTGGTGAAAGCTGCCATCGAAGGCCGCGATATGCAGGTCGAGGATGTGGTGCGCATCGTCGACGAAGCCTCCGAGGTGCTGCAGTTCAACCGCACCCTGCTGCAAGGGGCGATCGAGAACATCACTCAGGGCATCAGCGTGGTCGACCCCTCCTTGCGTCTGGTGGCCTGGAACCACCGCTACCTGGAGCTGTTCGATTACCCCGAAGGCCTGATCAGCGTCGGTCGGCCGATTGCCGACATCATTCGCCACAACGCCGAGCGCGGCCTGTGTGGGCCGGGCGAGCCGGACGCCCACGTCGAACGGCGGTTGTACTGGATGCGCCAGGGCCGCGCGCACACCTCTGAGCGACTGTTCCCCAACGGCCGGGTGATCGAGCTGATCGGCAACCCGATGCCCGGTGGCGGCTTCGTAATGAGCTTCACCGATATCACCGCCTTCCGCGAAGCCGAGCAGGGCTTGAAAGAAGCCAACGAAGGCCTGGAACAACGGGTGGCCGCGCGTACCCATGAACTGTCGCAACTCAACCTGGCGCTGAGCGAAGCCAAGGGCGTAGCGGAAAGCGCCAATCAGTCGAAAACCCGCTTCCTCGCCGCCGTCAGCCACGACCTGATGCAACCACTGAACGCCGCACGCCTGTTCTCCGCCGCCCTCGCTCACCAACCGGATGCCTTACCGGAGGAGGCGCAGCAACTGATCCGCCATCTGGACAGCTCGCTGCGCTCGGCCGAAGACCTGATCAGCGACCTGCTGGATATTTCCCGCCTGGAAAACGGCCGCATCACCCCCGAGCGCCACGCCTTCGAACTCAACACCCTGTTCGATACCCTGGGCGCCGAGTTCAAGGCCCAGGCACAGGAACAGGGTGTGAGCTTCCACCTGCGCGGCAGCCAACTGCGGGTGGACAGCGATATCAAACTGCTGCGCCGGGTGCTGCAGAATTTCCTTACCAACGCCTTCCGCTACGCCAGCGGCCATGTGCTGCTGGGCGTGCGCCGCTGCAGCGAGGGCCTGCGCCTGGAAGTGTGGGACCGCGGCCCGGGAATTCCCGAAGACAAGCGCGCGGTGATCTTCGAAGAATTCAAACGCCTGGACAGCCACCAGACCCGCGCGGAAAAAGGCCTGGGCCTGGGGCTGGCGATTGCCGACGGCCTGTGCCGGGTGCTTGGGCACAAACTGGAAGTACGCTCGTGGCCGGGCAAGGGCAGCGTATTCAGCGTCACCGTGCCGCTGGCCAAGACTCCCTCGCCGACCGCCGTAAATGGCAACGGCAGCGATGCTAACGGCCATCATCTAAGTGGCGCGCAAGTGCTGTGCATCGATAACGAAGACAGCATTCTGGTGGGCATGCACAGCCTGCTGTCGCGCTGGGGTTGCCAGGTATGGACCGCGCGCAACCGCCTGGAATGCGAACACTTGTTGGCCGAAGACGTACGCCCGCAACTGGCACTGGTGGACTACCACCTGGACGAAGGCGAAACCGGCACCGAGCTGATGGCCTGGCTGCGCACGCGCCTGGGTGAACCGGTGCCCGGGGTGGTGATCAGCGCCGATGGCCGTCCGGAACTGATTGCCCAGGTGCATGCGGCAGGCCTTGAGTACCTGCCAAAACCGGTGAAACCGGCGGCGCTAAGGGCGCTGCTGAGTCGGCATCTGCCGCTGCGCTAACCACCGCCCCGTCCCTCGCAGGAGCGGCTACAGCCGCGATGCTCTTGACGCCGTTTGCAGGGATCGCGGCTGAAGCCGCTCCTACGGGACCCGGGTTCGCCCTAACCTTGGGATGGACTCGCTGGTGCCTGCTGGTCACGGTCACCGTCCTCCTCCAATACTGGCACCCTGCCCGATTGGAGCGCCGCCATGACCGTTGCCGTACAGATCGCCTGCCCTGCCCCGCTCACCCAACAGCTGATGGTAAACAGCGCCGGCGTGCAACTGGCTACCTACCGCTGGGGCAACCCGGCCGGCCCGGTTCTGCTGCTGGTACATGGCTACCCGGACAACCATGATATCTGGCTGCCGCTGATCAACCAGCTGGCGGCGGATTTTCAGATCATCGCCTACGACGTGCGCGGTGCCGGCGCATCGGATAAACCCAGACACCGGCGCGACTATCGCCTGCCCTTGCTGGCCGACGACCTGGAGGCCGTGATTCTGGCCCACAGCCCCGAGCGACCGGTGCATCTGATCGCCCATGACTGGGGCTCGATTCAAAGTTGGGAAGGCGTCACCGAACCTCGCCTGCAAAACCATCTGGCGTCCTACACCAGCATTTCCGGCCCGTGCCTGGACCATGTTGGCTACTGGATGGGCGAGCGCGGCAAGTCAGGTAAGGCCAGCGCCTTGCGGCAACTGCTCGGCCAGTTGCTCAGTTCCTGGTACATCGCCTTTTTTCACCTGCCATGGATTCCGGAACTGGCCTGGCGCCACGGCATGGCCAAGCTCTGGCCACGCTTTTTGCGCCAGGTGGAAGGTATCCGCCCGGCGCGAATCAGCAGTACGCAAAGTGAGGATGGCCAACAGGGGGTAAAGCTCTATCGCGCCAATTTTATTCGCAGCCTGTTTACGCCGCGTCAGCGCTTCACCCAGGTGCCGGTGCAATTGGTGGTGCTGACCCGCGACCGTTTTGTACGGCCGCACCTGTTCGACAACTTGCAGCACTGGGCGCCCAACCTGACGCGCCGGGAACTGGCGGCCGGGCATTGGAATTTACTGGCCGAGCCTGCGCCGTTGGCGGGGTGGGTCAGGGAGTTTGTGGCCAACGTTAAGTAGGGCGGATATCCGCATCGTGGATATCCGCCGTCCTACGATTGGGGAATCGGCGGATATCGCCTGTGGCGATATTCGCCCTACGGAGCCGGTGTGGGCTCTACCGTTTCGTCATCGTCGAAATGCGGTAAACCCGCCGCGCGTTCGAGTAACTCGCTGGGCAAACTCTTGCTCGCCCGTGCGCCCAATAGTTTGAGATTTTCCACCCGGCTGATGATATTGCCGCGCCCGTCGGCAAGCTTGTTGCGCGCCGCCGCGTAGGCTTTGTCGAGCTGGCCAAGTCGGCTGCCGACTTCATCCAGATCAACAATAAAAGCTACGAACTTGTCGTACAGCGCCCCGGCGCGCTCGGCGATTTCCCGGGCGTTCTGGCTTTGCCGCTCCTGGCGCCAGAGGCTGTCGATCACCCGCAAGGTGGCCAGCAAGGTGGTCGGACTGACGATCACGATGTTCTGCTCGAAGGCTTCCTGAAACAGCCCGGGATCGGCCTGCAGCGCCGCGGCGAAGGCCGCCTCGATGGGCACGAACAGCAGCACGAAATCCAGGCTGTGCAGGCCTTCCAGGCGCTGGTAATCCTTAAGCGACAGGCCCTTAAGGTGGCCGCGCAACGACAGCACATGCTGCTTGAGCGCTTGCTGGCGTATCGCGTCATTTTCGCCGGCCACGTATTGCTGGTAGGCGGTCAGGCTGACCTTGGCATCCACCACCACCTGGCGTTCTCCGGGGAGCTGAATCAAGACGTCCGGCTGAAAGCGCGCGCCATCCTGGCCCTTCAGGCTGACCTGGGTCTGATACTCGCGGCCCTTCTCCAGGCCAGCATGCTCAAGCACCCGTTCCAACACCAACTCGCCCCAGTTGCCTTGGGTTTTCTGCCCCTGCAGGGCGCGTGTAAGGTTGGTGGCTTCATCGCCGAGGCGCTGGTTGAGCAGTTGCAGACGCTCGAGCTCCTTGCTCAGGGAAAAGCGCTCGCGGGCTTCTTGTTGATAACTTTCTTCCACGCGCTTTTCGAACGACTGGATGCGCTCTTTCAGCGGGTCGAGCAATTGCCCCAGGCGCTGCTGACTGGTTTCGGCAAAGCGCTGCTCGCGCTCATCGAAGATCTTCCCGGCCAGCTCGGCGAACTGCGCCCGCAGCTCGTCACGCGAGCCTTGCAGGTCGTTGAGGCGTTGCTGGTGGTGGTCCTGTTGCTCGCGCAGTTCGGCGCTGAGGCTGGCACGTTCGGCGCTGAGCTGACGTAGCTCGGTCTCTTTCTGTTCCCGCTCGCTGCGCCACTCCTGGGCGGCATCACGGGCGCGCCCGCGCTCACTGTGCAGCAGATCGGTTTCCCGGCGCAGGGCGGCCAGTTCGGCTTGTTGCTCGGCTTTGGTTTCGCTCAGCTCGGCGATATCGCTGCGATAGCCATCGAGTTGCGCGGCCAGACCATCCTGCGCCAGTTGCGCGGTGCTCAGACGCTCATCAAGCAAAGCGTTCTGCGCCTGCGCCTGGGCCAGACGCCGTTGCTGCTGCCAAAGCAGCGCCAGCAGCGGCACGGCGGCAGCTGCCAGACCAATTAACAGGGTGGGCAGATCGATAGGCATGAAAGGCTCCGCGCAAGAATGCCAGGCAGTATAACCAGCCTTGGATGCCCGGTTTACAGCGGCGCGGACAAGGCCTGCAAACGTTGCCGGGCTTCATCGCAACCCTGGGCAGCAGCCAGCTCCAGCCAGTGTCTGGCTTCGCTCACATCATAGTGACGCGGCTGGCTATACAGCTTGCCAAGTTCAAGCTGGGCACGACGGTCGTGGGCGCGGCCGGCTTGGCGCAGCAGTTCGAAACCAATGCGCCGGTCGCGGGTATTGCCGCACTCATGGCAGAGCAACTCGCCCAAGCGGCTCTGTGCCACGACCACACCCTGGCGAGCGGGTTGTTTCAACAGGCGTCCAGCAAACTGCTTGGTGCGGACCCTCTGGCCAAAACGCGGGCTATCCAATAGCCACAACGCAATCCGCAGCGGAAAGCGCGGTGTTGTTTGTGTAACGGCGGTGATGGAATTTCGCGGCATAAAGAAGGGCGATGGCGTCAGAGGGCGGCCACTCTACTCCGTTTTTCTTGTGGGTAAAGTCTTGAAAAAGTTCAGCACCCGCGATCTAGAGCAAGCGCTTGGGACAATCCACAGAACCTGTGGATAACTCAGTGGGTAACTTGGGAGCAAGCCTCGCGAAGGCCGATGGTGCGGGGCTCAAAGTCGAATTGATGATTTTTTCACCAACTAAAAAAGTCTATATTTTTCATTGACTTAATCGGCAAACAAAAAAACTTGAAGCCTCGTATAGGATTTTCTGCCGGTGCCACAGGCCCGCGTCGCAATTGTGCACAAGTTTTGACGCCAGCTCGCCTGACGCCCTTTTTGGGGGCACCTGTAGGAACTGTTTGGGCCCGTAAGTCGGTAGTTTTCCTACAACCTTTGCTGGAACCCACGGAACTGCTGAGCTGACGCTTGGTCGCGCGTAAGCAAGCCGACACAATTTCATCACCAAAGTCTGTTAGCGCTCGCCCCGGCAACACCAGCAAAGCCGTTTCACCCGTCCTGTTATTGGCCTGAATCGATGCGCTAAAGCTGTGCAGGCAGGTCACTTGGCCAGCACGGGGCATGGCTGTACCTGCAGTTGTGCAGGTACGGATCGCTACCTATAGTCCTCTGCTTCCCGCCCTATTGGTTTGCCAGCCACCATGATCAGCCAGCACCTCGAACGCATCGCCCGCCTACCCCTGTTTACCGCCCCTACGCCACTGGAACCGCTGCCGCGGCTGTCCGCCAGCCTGGGCCGCGAGCTGTATATCAAGCGCGATGACACCACCCAGTTCGCCCTTGGCGGCAACAAGGTGCGCAAACTCGAATACCTGCTGGCCGATGCCCAACGCCTTGGTGCCGACACCCTGGTAACGGCCGGAGCGATTCAGTCCAACCATGTGCGCCAGACCGCCGCCGTTGCAGCGCGCCTTGGCCTGGGATGCCTGGCGCTGCTGGAAAACCCCATCGGCACCGAGGACAGCAACTACCTGAGCAATGGCAACCGTCTACTCCTCGACCTGTTTGGTGCCGAGGTGCAGGTGGTCGCCAATCTCGACAATGCCGATCAGCTATTGCGGGAGGCCGCCGAGCGTTTGCGCAGCCAGGGCAAGCAACCCTATGTGGTGCCGATTGGTGGCTCCAATGCATTGGGCGCTTTGGGCTATGTTCGTGCGGGGCTGGAATTGGCCGATCAGATCGAGGCTAGTGGTGTGGAGTTCGCCGCCGTGGTGTTGGCCTCGGGCAGTGCGGGTACCCACAGCGGCCTGGCGCTGGCTCTGGCGCAGCGGCTGCCGCAGTTACCGGTGATTGGTGTCACCGTGTCGCGCCCGGTCGCCAGCCAACTACCCAAGGTGCAAGGTCTGGCCGAACGCACCGCCGAACTGCTCGGCATACCGCTGCCCGACGCTTTCAACGTGGAGCTATGGGACGAATATTTTGCTCCGCGCTATGGCGAAGCGAATGCCGGCACGCTGGCCGCCATCAAACTATTGGCCAGCCAGGAAGGCGTGTTGCTCGATCCGGTGTACACCGGCAAAGCCTTCGCCGGCCTGCTCGACGGCATTGCTCGGCAGCGCTTCGCCGGCAACGGGCCAATCGTGTTTTTGCACACCGGTGGCTCGCCAGCACTGTTCGCCTATCACCCGGCGTGAGGGCAAAACTCATATTCACTAAAGTTACCGATATCTAATTTTTTATTATTTTATCGAATAATATTTTTCGCTCTATAGTTATCCCCACTTATATGCCACCTAAGGTTAGGGATTCGCTATGACCATCTCCACACTGCGCCGCACCTTCATTCTTGGCAGCCTGAGCCTGGTGCTCGGTGCCAGCTTTATCGGCACCAGCCAGGCCGCTGACGACCTGCTGCAGACCATTCAGAAGAAAGGCTCGATCCAGATCGGTCTGGAAGGCACTTATCCACCGTTCAACTTCCAGGACGAGAGCGGCAAGCTGACCGGCTTTGAAGTGGAGTTCGCCGAGGCGGTGGCCAAGGAGCTGGGGGTGAAGGCCGAGTTCCAGCCGACCAAATGGGATGGCATTCTCGCGGCACTGGAATCCAAGCGGCTGGATATCGTCGTCAACCAGGTCACCATCTCCGAAGAGCGTAAGAAGAAGTACGACTTTTCCAGCCCCTATACCGTTTCCGGCATCCAGGTGCTGACCCGCAAGGGCCAGGAAGACAAGTTCAGCAAACCCAGCGATCTGGACGGTAAAAAAGTGGGCGTGGTGCTGGGTACCAACTACGAACAATGGCTGAAAGAGAACGTGCCGGGTGCCGATATCCGCACCTATGACGATGACGCCAGCCGCAATCAGGACGTCCGTGTCGGCCGTCTGGACGCCATTCTTGGCGACCGTCTGGCCGCGTTCGAACTGATCGAAAAAACCGGCGATACCCTGGCTGTCGCCGGCAAGCCATTTGCCCCG
This sequence comes from Pseudomonas sp. TE3786, assembly GCF_054057335.1. Lineage (NCBI taxonomy): Bacteria > Pseudomonadati > Pseudomonadota > Gammaproteobacteria > Pseudomonadales > Pseudomonadaceae > Pseudomonas > Pseudomonas sp. TE3786. The sequence goes on along the minus strand of NZ_JBSRZF010000001.1, from coordinate 392,341 downwards.
CAGGAAGCCGGCATTGCCTTGCGCAAAGGCAACCCGCAACTGCTCGCGGCCATCGACAAAGCCATCGCCAAACTGCGCGCCGATGGCACTCTGGAAAAACTCTCGGTTAAGTGGTTCAAGGCTGACGTGACCAAATGATCGATGAGAGTCTGCAGCTTGCGCTGAACTCTGCGCCCTTCCTTTTGAAGGGCGCCATCTACACCATCGTATTGAGCCTGGGCGGCATGTTTTTCGGCATGCTGCTGGGCTTTGCTCTGGCACTGATGCGCCTCTCGCATCTGAAAATTCTCAGCTGGACCTCGCGCATCTATGTGTCGTTCTTTCGCGGCACACCGCTGCTGGTGCAGCTCTTCATGATCTATTACGGCCTGCCGCAGCTAGGTATCCAACTGGACCCGCTGCCGGCGGCGCTGGTGGGTTTCTCGCTGAATATGGCGGCCTACGTCTGCGAAATTCTGCGCGCCGCGATCGGTTCCATCGACCGGGGCCAATGGGAAGCGGCCGCCAGCATCGGCATGACCCGTGCGCAAACCCTGCGTCGCGCCATCCTGCCGCAAGCCGCGCGCACTGCCCTGCCGCCGCTGGGCAACAGTTTTATCTCGCTGGTCAAAGACACGGCCCTGGCCGCCACCATTCAGGTGCCCGAGCTATTCCGCCAGGCGCAGTTGATCACCGCGCGCACCTTCGAGATTTTCACCATGTACCTGGCCGCCGCGCTGATTTACTGGGTGCTTGCCAGCGCGTTGGCGCTGCTGCAGAACCACCTGGAAGCACGCGTGAACCGCCACAACCAAGAGCCATGAAATGCCCATGATCGAAGTTCGCGCCCTGACCAAAGTGTTCAATGGGCAGACGGTGCTCAAGGGCATCGATCTGGATGTGGCAGCCGGTGAAGTGGTGGCGATTATCGGCCCCAGCGGCTCGGGCAAAACCACCCTGCTGCGCATGCTCAATCTGCTGGAAGAACCCAGCAGCGGCACCATTCGCGTGGGCGATATGTTCGTTGACGCCAACAAGCCTATGGCCAAGCAGAAAGAGCTGATTCGCAGCCTGCGCCAACGGGTGGGCTTCGTGTTTCAGAACTTCAATCTGTTCCCCCATCGCACAGCCCTCGAGAACATTATCGAAGGGCCCATCGTGGTGAAAAAGGAGGCCCGCGCCAGCGCCATCGAACGGGCTCGGGCCCTACTGGCCAAGGTGGGACTGGCGGGCAAGGAAGATGCCTATCCACGGCGTCTGTCCGGCGGCCAGCAGCAACGCGTGGCCATCGCCAGAGCCCTGGCCATGCAACCGGATGTGATTCTGTTCGATGAGCCCACCTCAGCACTGGACCCGGAACTGGTCGGCGAAGTGCTGGCGACCATTCGCAGTCTGGCCGAAGAAAATCGCACCATGCTGATCGTTACCCATGAGATGAGCTTTGCCCGTGATGTGGCCAATCGAGTGATCTTTATCGACCAGGGCGTGATCGTCGAACAGGGCGAAGCCAAGGCGCTGTTTGCCAATCCGCGCGAGGCGCGCACGCAACAGTTTCTTAGCAAATTTACCGAACAAAATGACGTTGCAAGGCACATAAATTAAAGAGTAAAAGTAGGGCGATTCAGGGCGTTGCGAAGGACTCGCACTCGGCGAATAAACCTTGTATGGTGTTGCCACTGTGCTGCTTGTGTCACCGTGAATCGCAATGGAAGCTAGTTCTTGCCACACGACTCCTTTTACTCTTTGCACTCAGTCCCGACCTGGTCTTATGACCTCAGTTAACTTTGTTCAAGGAGCTACACCATGTCCAATCGCCAAGCTGGTACCGTTAAGTGGTTCAACGATGAAAAAGGCTACGGCTTCATCACTCCACAATCGGGCGGCGACGATCTTTTCGTACACTTCAAAGCTATCCAGAGCGATGGCTTCAAAAGCCTGAAAGAAGGCCAGTCGGTTACTTTCGTAGCTGCCAAAGGCCAGAAAGGCATGCAAGCTGAAGAAGTTCAGGTTGCCTAATTCAGCCTTGCGCTGAATGTAAAAAGCCTCACTTCGGTGGGGCTTTTTTATGCCTGGAATTTTTCACCAGCATCGACCGCAGGTTGGTGAAATGCAACCGCTGGTCAGACCGACTGGTCACGCTGGGGTTTTTCCCGTAGGGTGCCGCCGGTTAGTACCACGTCTGAAAATCAATTACGCCCTCCTCTCCAGCTTCCAGCTCAACCGAGCCCTGCTGATGTGAAGTGCCTGATGCCAAGTGACAGCTCCTGCAGCGCACCTGGCTGGCCTCCAGATAAAGCTCCACCGCCCTCTGTAAAGACCGCCGTGTTGCCTCCAACTCTGCAACGGCCAATCCGTTGATTGATCAGGTTTACCACTGGAACCGCACCTAAAAAGTGTTCCGTGGAACCTGCCCTCCGAAGTACCTACCTGCATTTTAAAGCCACGCCAGTTGGCGGAACTTTATCCTGCGGTCCTGCTCCGATTAGAGTCATTTGCGCTCGCCCATTTGGCGGCCAATATCGGAGTTTTTTTGTTAGCGGCAAGAACGCCGCATGTGTGTAGGAACATCTAATAATGATGAATACCCAACCCCAAGTTCAGGATGCCATCAGCACCCTGCGTAATGCCTTCGCCCCTCTGGCCTGCCATATCCAGGCCGTGCGTAACGGCTGCTTTAGCTTCACCATCGTCAATGATCGCGGCGTCGCCCGTCATTGCGAACGTCTCTACCCCGAGCAGTACGCAAATGGCTCGCTGCAGCATGTAATCGACCGTACGCGCCAGACCCTGGCCAGCAAAGGCCTGGCAGCCTGAACCTACGGCTAACGTGACGGTCAGAGCTATCTCACTCGCGACGGAGCGCTGATATGCGTCATGTTAATTTCGACCTGCTCGAGAAAGCCTTCCACCCGCTGCGCCCGTCCCTGGGCCAGCGTCGCCCCGATGGCAGCGTGGTGCTCACCCTCGCTGACAGCAACGACGAAATGGCCTATAGCCGCGTGATCAGCTCGGACGAAGTGGTCAGCGCCGAAGTGTTCGGCCAAGTGGTAGAAGGCGTACGTCGCGAACTCTGCGTACGTGCTGGTTCACTCTCCTCGGAGATCAGAAAACAGCTGGTGGAAAACGCCGGTGTGATGAGTTACATCCCCGTCTGAGCGCTCACCTGAACGCATAAAAAAACCGGAGTCTGTTGCCACAGACTCCGGTTTTTTATGGACGATCAACCTGCTTACTTACAGGTCACCACCAAGCTGCGGTCGGCATAGTCGCCTGGCTCCAAGCCTAGCACCCGATCGTCGGGAGCAGCGTCTGCGCGCCCCTTCTTGCCGACTATGTCATACCCGCTCGGGCAGCTCTGCATGGCTTTTTCGTAGCAGTGCTGCCACTTCAACGCCTGCCCGGAACAGTCGATGCTCAAGGCCTCGCTGCCATCTTTGGTGATGGTTTCATTCACCGTCGCACAGCCGGCAAGCGCTACAAAGAACGCCGCCGCAATCCACCTTGCCATATTCATACCTTCGAGCACTCAGTCAGCCGAGGCCAAACCGCTGGCCCATTGTGGTGGCAGAAAAATCTATCGGCAAAGCACGATCATGTTGCGACTGGAGAAGCCATCGGGGTTCAAACCGAAGGGGTAGTTTTCATCGTAATCCCCCTCCCCCACACCAGACTTCGCCAGCACTTTGTACCCGGCGCTGCCGCAGTTTTTCGCAGCCTCGCTCAGGCAGTTTTCCCACGACGAACTCAACCCCGAACAACTAATGTGCAAACCCGATTTCTTACCGTATTTCTTGTGCACCGTCGGAGCCGATGAACAGCCGGCAATTGCCAGCACAGTAAGCAGTATCAAAAGACGCTTCATACAGTGTCCTTATGCGGCGCCTGTTTTTATTGGATGGAAAAACGCTCTAGCGTTACGCAGCACCCGTTTTGCTGAGGGGCAAAATCTCTGGCTGCACAACCTCTCTACCTACCATCCGTGGCCCCGCTCTCACCTCCCGCAAGCGCTCAATCTCGAGCGTGCTCAGTGGGCGATGAGATTAATTGCTCCGCAGTATCAGCGAAAGACTATATGGGTTACAACGACTTGCAGACTGTATGAAAAACGATACCGATATTTCGCTTTCATGCCGCTGCCAGGGCCAGCAACATACCCTGAATTCATTACGCTGCGATGGCGCTGCGGTCGCCGATCTTGCCATTAGCTGCGCAGCAGAAGCACTAGGCGCTGCCTTTGCACAAGTGATAGTCGGGGCGTGTCTAACGCAGGATAGCGGCGCATATGGACGCGCCAGGAAGGGGCTGTGTGCTGTGCTCGACAGCTACAGACCCAGAAACGCAAAAGCCCCCGAAATCTGACGACTTCGGGGGCTTCGCTTTAAATGATGGCGGGGAAATAGGGATTCGAACCCTAGGTGCTATCGCTAACACAACGGATTTCGAATCCGTCCCGTTCGGCCACTCCGGCATCTCCCCAGCGGCGCGCATGATAACAGCTCAATCACCGTTGGTGAAACCCAAAAATACAAATTTTTCGCATGCATTCAGATGCTTGCGCCAACCCGTCAGCGTCGCTCGCCATAACGTAAAAGAGAGGCCGAAGCCTCTCTTTTACGTTAACGCCAGAAACCGATCAAGCGGTCAGCTTGATCAATGCTTCGCGGTACTTGTCAGCGGTTTTCTGGGCGACGTCAGCCGGTACGGCGGGCGCTGGCGGCTCTTTGTTCCAGCCGGTGGATTCCAGCCAGTCACGCACGAACTGTTTGTCAAAGCTCGGCGGGTTTTTGCCTTCGACGTAACTCTCCACCGGCCAGAAACGGCTGGAGTCAGGCGTCAGCACTTCGTCCATCAAGGTCAGGGTGCCGTCTTCGTCCAGACCGAACTCGAACTTGGTGTCGGCGATGATGATGCCGCGGGTGGCCGCGTAGTCGACGGCGGCGCTGTAGAGGGCGATGGCGGTGTCACGTACCTTGGCCGCCAGCTCTTTGCCGATCACCGCTTCGCACTGCTCGTAGGAGATATTTTCGTCGTGATCGCCCACGGCCGCTTTGGTCGATGGGGTGAAGATCGGCTGCGCCAGTTTGGAGGCCTCTTTCAGGCCAGTCGGTAGTTGGATACCACAGACGGTGCCGCTCTTCTGATACTCCTTCCAGCCCGAGCCGACGATATAGCCACGCACAATGGCTTCCACCGCAATCGGTTGCAGACGCTTGGCGACCACCGCCCGACCTTCCACCAAGGGCAGCTCGGCAGCTAGCACCACATCTTCCACACGGTCGCCAGTGAAGTGGTTGGGCACCACGTCGGCCAGCTTGTCGAACCAGAAGTTGGAGATGGCGGTGAGGATCTTGCCTTTGTCCGGAATCGGCTCGGCGAGGATCACGTCAAAAGCCGAGAGACGGTCGGTGGCGACCATCAGCATGCGCTTGGCGTCGATCTCGTAAAGATCACGAACCTTGCCGGAATAGATTTTCTTCAAGCTCAAGGTGGAGGGAGTGGTCATGGAAGATTTCCGCCTTTACTAAACGAAACAGGCGAAACCTGATGGTTTCGCCTATTGATTCTGCGAGCTGGGCTAGCCGGCATCAAGGACGCCGGCCTGCTTGCTATCAGCCCAGATTTTCCTGGATCAAGGCCAACACGCGGCGAGCCACTTCGGCTGGCGCAACGGTGTTGAGGTCTTTTTCCACGGTGACTTGCACGCTGTCCGCGGCCTTGGTCAGACGCACCTGATAACGCTCGGCACGGGCGTCGATTTCTTCCTTGGTCGGCTCGCTGCTCCACAGACGACTGAAGAAGCCAGGCTCTTTGTCTTTGACGGAGGTGCCTTCAGCCAGGTTGATGTAGTACACACCAAGGCTGCGGTTGAGGTCGTCAACGCGCACGTTGGCGGTCTCCAGGGAGCGGCCGACGCTGGACCAGGCACGGTCGAAGTCGGCACCCAGGTTGAGTACCGGGTTGTTGTTGCCGTCTTCGGTCAGGCTGACGCGGCTAGGCGCATCGAAGTCGCGAGCGGCCAACAGGGATACCGAACCGCCCTGCTCAGCGCTACGCGCCATGCTGGCAAGCATTTCGTCGAGCAGCGCAGCATCGAGGCTGGCATTGGTCGATTTGCTTGGGAAGGCAACATCGGCAGTGCTATCGGCAGGACGCGCGGCGCTGACCACATAGATCTCACTGGTATTGCGCTGCACGCCTGGTTCGATACGCACGCGAACACGGGTTTCGCTTTTCGGGTCGACGTCAGCCACGCGGCCACTCAGACGACGAGCCATGGGTGCCGACAGCTCTTCGAAGCGCTGCCAGTCGGTGCTGAATTCGCCGGTTTGCGGACGATCTTCGCTGATGCGAAAACCGTTGTCTTCGAAGAACTGGTGAGCCACTGGCCAGACTTCCGCCGGTGGACGCTGAGCCACCAGCCAACGCGCGTCGCCGCTCTTCTGCAGGCTGAACTCGCTGGAATCGGCTACGGCAGCCAGGGGTTGCGGACGCGGTACTTCGTATTCGCCCTGCGCGGTGGAATCAGCAACGTTGCGCGGTACCGGCAGCAGCGGGTCGAGCGGTTTAACGTCGAGGCCGGACGGCACTTGCATCGCCGGGCTCTGGTGTTGGTTCAGGTAATCACTGCCACGATCACGGAAATAACCATCTTCACCCCACAGCCACCCGCAACCGCTGGTGCTGGAAATGATTACAGCAAGGGCAGAAAGTCCGGCCAGTCGCTTCATGCGTAGTGCTTCCTCAATTAAACCAATACGCCGGACTGGCGCAGGGCCTGACGCAGCGGTTCATGACAACGCGGACTCAGCCAGGTCAGTGGCAGACGAATGCCTTCCACCATCAAGCCCATTTCCTGCAGGGCCCATTTCACCGGAATCGGGTTGGATTCGATGAACAGCGTTTTGTGCAGCGGCATCAGACGATCGTTGATCGCCCGGGCTGTCACGGCATCGCCGGCCATCGCCGCAGCGCACAGCTCGCTCATGGCGCGCGGTGCAACGTTGGCAGTCACGGAAATATTGCCCTTGCCACCCATAAGCATCAGCTCGACGGCAGTGGCGTCGTCACCGGAATACACCAGGAAGTCGCTGTCAACACGGTCCAGCACTTCGCGGCCGCGTTGCAGGTCACCGGTGGCTTCTTTGATGCCGACGATGTTGGAAATCTTCGACAGACGCTCAACGGTTTCCGGCAGCATGTCGCACACCGTGCGGCCTGGAACGTTGTAGAGGATCTGTGGAATGGCCACCGCCTCGGCGATGTGGCGGAAGTGCTGGTACAAGCCTTCCTGGGTCGGCTTGTTGTAGTACGGGGTCACCAGCAGGCAGGCATCCGCGCCAGCGCTCTTGGCATTGCCGGTGAGCTCGACCGCTTCACGGGTGGAGTTGGCGCCGGTACCGGCGATCACCGGAATACGACCGGCGACCTGATCCACCACGCGGCGAATCACTTCGATATGTTCGTTAACATCCAGGGTCGCCGACTCACCAGTGGTGCCGACCGCGACAATGGCGTTGGTGCCTTCTTGCAGGTGGAAGTCCACCAGCTTGCTCAGCGCGTCCCAATCAAGACGACCCTGCGCATCCATAGGCGTGACCAGTGCCACCATACTGCCCGCAATCATGCAACCGCTCCTGCCGGAAAAAGAGAGCCGTAATGGTACTGGCGCTACCTGGCTTGCACAAGCGAAGTACCGCGCTATGAGCATTCCCCTCAGCGACAGTTTTCGCTAACCTTCCGGCTTTGATCGACAGTTTACCTGCCGACCGCTCATCGCTTTAGGAATGCTGCATGTCCACCCCCATCGTCCGCGAACAATTCCTTGTCATCAGTGCTCTTGGCACCAACCCGATGGAACTGACCAACATTCTCTGCCGCGCCAGCCATGAGAACCGTTGCGCGGTGGTCAGCACCCGTCTGAGCCGCCACGGCGAGTACAGCGCGCTGGTGGTTCAGGTATCCGGCAACTGGGACGCGCTGGCCCGCCTGGAAACCAGCCTGCCGTCGCTGTCGAAGAAACATGCCTTCACCGTCAGCGTGGTTCGAAGCGCCGCCGCCGAAATCCGTCCCCAGGCCCTGCCTTATGTGGCCTACGTGAGCTCGGTGTACCGTCCGGATATTCTCAATGAGCTGTGCCAGTTCTTTATCGACCACAATGTCGAGCTGGAAAACCTCACCTGCGATACCTACCTGGCCCCGCAAACCGGCGGCACCATGCTCAACGCCACCCTGACGGTGACCCTGCCGGCGGGTACGCAAATCAGCTGGCTGCGCGATCAGTTCCTGGATTTTGCCGATGCGTTGAACCTGGACGCGCTGATCGAACCGTGGCGCCCACAAACGCCGGCATAAGGAAAACAGCATGAGCGTTTCTCTCGACCAGGCCGTCGCCGATTTCAGCGTGCCGGCCACCAGCGACAAGCACATCACCCTCTCGGCACTCAAAGGCCAGCAAGTGGTGATCTACTTCTACCCCAAGGACAGCACCCCCGGCTGCACCACGGAAGGCCAGGGTTTCCGCGACCAGTACGCGGCGTTTAAAGCGGCTAACACCGAAGTGTTCGGCGTATCGCGCGACAGCCTGAAATCCCACGAGAACTTCAAGTGCAAACAAGAGTTCCCGTTCGAGCTGCTGTCGGATAAAGACGAAGCGCTGTGCCAGCTGTTCGATGTGATCAAACTGAAAAAGCTGTATGGCAAGGAATACCTGGGCGTGGACCGCAGCACCTTTCTGCTCGATGCCAACGGCGTACTGCGCCAAGAATGGCGCGGCGTAAAAGTGCCGGGGCATGTCGATGCCGTTCTGGCTGCCGCCCAAGCGCTAAACAAGGGCTGAATCATCGGCCAATAAAAAGCCCGGCCAAGTACCGGGCTTTTTTATGCGCGCTACAGCCGTCTTACATCAACGGTGCCACCACTGGCTCCTGACGTGGCCAGGCATCCAGCAGCGCTTTACAGAGCGTTGCCAGGGGAATGGCAAAAAAGATCCCCCAGAAACCCCACATGCCGCCAAAGAGCAGCACCGCACAGATGATCACCACCGGGTGCAGGTTCACCGCTTCGGCGAACAGCAGCGGCACCAGCACATTGCCATCCAGCGCCTGGATAATGCCGTAAACCGCCATCAGGTAGATGAACTGATCGCCCCAGCCCCACTGGAACAGCGCGATCAACGCCACCGGCACGGTAACCACCACCGCGCCGACATAGGGCACCACCACCGAGAAGCCCACCAGCAGGGCCAGCAGCGCCGCATAGTTGAGGCCCAGGGCGATAAAGGCCACATAGGTAGCACCACCGCAAATCAGGATCTCGATGACCTTGCCGCGAATGTAATTGGCAATCTGCTGGTTCATTTCCCGCGCCACACGGGTGATCAGCGTGCGCTCACGTGGCAGGTAGCCGCGAAACCAGCGGCCGATCAGCGCACCATCCTTAAGAAAGAAAAACACCAGGATCGGCACCAGCACCAGATAGATCATGGCGTTGACCAGCAGCGGCAGACTGGACAGCGAGAACGTCAGCGCCAGCTGGCCGAAGCTGCCGATTTCATTGCGCACCACTTCGATCACGTGCAGCACCTGCTCATCCGACACCAGCTGTGGATAACGTTCCGGCAGCAGCAACAGCAGCGACTGCCATTTGCCCAGCATGCCCGGCAGCTCGTTGAACAGGGCGATCAGCTGTTGCCAGAGCAGCGGCACCAACACCAGCAAACAAACGCCCAGCGCACTCATAAAGCAGGCGAACACCAGCCATACCGCCACCACCTGCGGCACTCGCACACGTTGCAGGGTACGCACCAGACCTTGCATCAGAAACGCCAGGACCAGGCCGGCCAACACCGGTGCCAGCATGCCACCGAAGGTCAGCAGTACGCTGAAGGCCAACACTAACAACACCGCCAGCACCACCGCTTCCTCATCGGAAAAGTAGCGCTGCACCCAATTGCGGAGAACCTTGAACATCGAAATTCCTTAACAGCCGACGCCAGATGCGCCAGTACTTGTGGAAGCTAGGCCTTGCGCAGCCAGTAGCGATACACCCCGACCTCCGCCTCTTCACGCAGCAAGGTATGCCCGGCCAGTTTGGCGAACGCACGGAAGTCTCGCTGCGAGCCGGCATCGGTCGCGGTCACCTTGAGCACCGCACCACTGGCCAGACGATTGAGCTCGAGCTTGGCCTTGAGCAATGGCAGCGGGCAATTCAAACCGCTGGTATCCAGTTCGGCATCCACTATCACGGCATCGCTCATCAAAATCGGCTCCAAAAATCAGAAGAGCAGGATACCGAGGTGGTCAGCCGACCGCCATGGCGGCTACAGTAGAGACTTTGCCGCCAAGAGCTTCGTGCATGAATCTTCTGCGCCCTACTCTGCTGTCGCTTGCCTGCTTGCTCGCCTCTCCTGCTTTCGCCGATGACCTGCCTTCACTGGGTGACTCCAGCTCCTCCATCGTTTCCCCGGAGCAAGAGTTTCAACTGGGACGCGCGTGGCTGAGTGTGGTGCGCAGCCAGGTGCCGCAGCTCAACGACCCGCAGTTGAAAGAGTTCGTCGAAAGCAGCGTGTACAAGCTGGCCGAAACCAGCGACCTGCATGACCACCGCCTGGTGTTCATCCTGATCAAGGATCCGCAGATCAACGCCTTTGCCGCGCCCGGTGGGGTAATTGGGGTAAACGGCGGCCTGTTCCTGTATGCCCAGACCGAAGCCGAATACGCCGCTGTACTGGCCCACGAACTCGGTCACTTGATCCAGCGCCACTATGCCCGCGGCTTGCAGGCGCAACAGCAGATGCAGGTGCCAGTGATGGCCGCCATGCTTGCCGGCATCATTGCCGCAGCAGCGGGTGCTGGCGACATCGGTATGGCCACCATCATGGGCACCCAGGCGGCCGCTATTCAGAATCAGCTGCGCTTCTCCCGGCAGAACGAGCAGGAGGCCGACCGCGTTGGCGTGGTCAACATGGAACGCGCCGGCTACGACCCGCGTGCCATGCCGACCATGTTCGAGCGCATGGCCCGCCAATACCGTTACGACAAGCGCCCGCCAGAGTTCCTGTTGACGCACCCGGTGACCGAATCCCGTATCGCCGACACCCGCAACCGCGCGGAGCAATATGGCCAGGGCGGTCGCGAAGACACCCTGGAATACCAACTGATGCGCGCCCGCGTGCAGCTGACCTTTGAAGAAACCCCGGGCATCGCCGGCAAGCGCTTCCGCGCCATGCTGCAGGACGACCCGGGCATGGATGCTGCGCGTTACGGCCTGGCTCTGGCACAGGTAAAGAACGGCCAGCTCAATGAGGCCCGCGACAGCCTGGCAACCTTGCTGAAGAAAGATCCCAACAACGTCACCTACAACCTCGCCCAAGTCGATTTGGACATCACCGCCAACCGTCTTCCGGATGCCAAGGCACGGGTCGACAAGATGCTTGGCCAGTTCCCGGACAACTACCCGCTGCAACAAAGCCGCATCGATCTGCTGCTCAAGCAAAACCAGGCACCACAAGCACAGAAAGCCCTGGAAGAGCTGTTGAAAGCACGCCCCAACGATCCGGATATCTGGTACCAAGTGGCCGAAGTGCGCGGCCAAGCAGGCGACATCATCGGCCTGCACCAGGCACGCGCCGAGTACTTCGCCCTGATGGCGGACTTCGATCAAGCGCTGGAGCAGTTGGACTTCGCCAAGCGCCGCGCCATCAATAACTTCCCGCTGGCGTCGAAAATCGATGCGCGACAGAAAGAGATCATGGAGCAGCAACGCATGATCAAGCAGTTGATGCGTTAAAAAATCGCGGCTGACCGGAGCGCCGGACCGGTCAGCCGCGAATACTGCTTAGACAATTGATCAGGCGTTCCCCGCCACCTTCAAACGCGCCGCCTGAGTAAAGTCGAGCATGCGCTTGAGCGGTTTCAGCGCTCGGGGAATCAAGGCAGGATCAACAAATATCTCGTTGCTGCCTTCACGCAAGCATTGCAGCGTGCGCTCCAGGGTATTCATCGCCATCCACGGGCAGTGCGCGCAACTGCGGCAGGCCGCGCCGTTTCCGGCGGTTGGTGCCTCGATAAAGATCTTGTCCGGGCACAGCTGCTGCATTTTGTAGAAGATGCCGCGATCGGTCGCGACGATAAAGGTCGAGTTCGGCAAGGTTTGCGCAGCCTTGATCAACTGACTGGTGGAGCCCACGGCATCCGCCAATTCGATCACCGACTCCGGCGACTCCGGGTGCACCAGAATCGCGGCGTCCGGGTACAAGGCCTTCATATCCTCGAGCTGCTTGGACTTGAACTCCTCGTGAACGATGCAGGCACCGTCCCACAGCAACATGTCAGCGCCGGTTTGCTTCTGGATATAGCGACCCAGGTGCTTGTCCGGTGCCCAGATAATTTTCTCGCCGTTATCCATCAGGCTCTCGACGATTTCCAGCGCGCAGCTGGAGGTCACCACCCAGTCAGCACGGGCTTTTACGGCGGCAGAGGTGTTGGCGTAGACCACCACGGTGCGCTCCGGATGCTGGTCGCAAAACGCGGAAAACTCATCCACCGGGCAACCCAGATCCAGCGAACAGGTCGCCTCCAGGGTCGGCATCAGCACGCGCTTTTCCGGGTTGAGGATTTTCGCCGTCTCGCCCATGAATTTAACGCCGGCCACCAGCACGGTTTTTGCCGAATGCTGATTGCCGAAGCGGGCCATTTCCAGGGAGTCGGACACGCAACCACCGGTTTCTTCGGCCAACGCCTGAATCACCGGGTCGCAATAATAGTGAGCTACCAGCACCGCGTCCTGAGCCTTGAGCTCGGCGGCAATTTCGCCGCGCAGACGAGTTTCTTCTTCAGGCGACAGGGGCTTGGGTTGTTTGGCATCGAGGTGCGCCTGGACCAGCAGGCGCTCGGAAATCTGGGTCATGTCATCAGGCTCTGAATATGCTTTCAGTGCCGCGCAGTATACCCGCCTGAACTGAGTGCAAACGTCGCCGAAGGGAGAATTCTGATACGTCAGAAACGAAAAAACCCGGAACACTCTGAAGAGCATTCCGGGTTTTCCGGTCCTTCTTTCGAAGGAAATATGGTGGGTCGTGTGGGACTCGAACCTACGACCAATTGGTTAAAAGCCAACTGCTCTACCAACTGAGCTAACGACCCGCGGTGTGCATAATACTGATTTAATTCATAAAATCAACAGCATGCGGTAAAGATTTAGAAATAACGGGTAGGGTCTTTCACGTCGGCTTCAGCGAAACCTGCTGCTCGCAGGCGGCAGCTGTCACATTTGCCACAGGCCCGGCCATCGTCATCGGCCTGGTAGCACGACACCGTTAGCGCGTAATCCACGCCTTGAGCCATACCGGCCTGGACGATCTGCGCCTTACTGAGAAACTGCAACGGTGCCCGAATACGAAAGCCCTGCCCCTCCACCCCAGCCTTGGTGGCCAGGTTGGCCATGCGCTCAAAGGCTTCGACAAACTCCGGACGGCAATCCGGGTAGCCGGAGTAATCGACCGCATTGACGCCGATAAAGATATCCTGCGCGCCCAGCACTTCGGCCCAGCCCAGGGCCAGCGACAGAAACACCGTATTGCGCGCCGGCACGTAGGTCACCGGAATGCCTTCGCCCGGGGTTTCCGGCACGGCAATGCTGCTATCGGTAAGGGCCGAACCGCCCATGCCATCGAGGTTCAGACCGATCACCTTGTGCTCGATCACCCCCAATTGCTGGGCCACGCGCTGAGCCGCTTGCAGCTCGGAGCGATGGCGTTGGCCGTAGTCGAAACTCATGGTGTAGCAGGCGTAGCCATCGGCCTTGGCCATGGCGACCACGGTGGCGGAGTCGAGGCCGCCGGAGAGCAGAATTACCGCTTTTTTATCTGTCATGTCAGTGTCCCGGCTGGTCGTTCCAAAGAATCTTGTGCAACTGCAACTGCAAGCGCACCGGCAGGTTGTCGGCGACGATCCAGTCGGCCAATTCGCGCGCATTCATTTGCTGTTGGCTGGGGGAAAACAGCACCTCGCCAGCGCGATTCTGCAGGCCGTACTGAATCAGCTTGGACACCGACCAGTCGTAGTCTTCGCGGGAGCAGATAACGAACTTGACCTGATCGTTAGGCGTCAGGAACTCGATGTTCTCGTAGCGGTTACGCGCCATTTCGGCTGAGCCTGGGGTCTTCAGATCGACCACCTTGCTCACACGCGGGTCGACCGCCGATACGTCGAGGGCACCGCTGGTTTCCAGCGACACCTCGAAGCCGGCATCGCACAGACGTTCGAGCAGGGGAATACAGTTGGGCTGAGCCAGCGGCTCGCCACCGGTGACGCAGACATAGCGCGGCTTATAGGCAGCGATCTGCTCGACGATGGCGTCAAGGGACATGATTTCGCCGCCGCTGAAGGCGTAGGCGGTGTCGCAGTATTGGCAGCGTAGTGGGCAGCCAGTCAGGCGTACGAACACTGTCGGTAAACCGGCGGTGCGCGTCTCACCCTGCAACGAGTAAAAGATCTCGGTAATGCGCAGGTTTTTTTGCATATCAGCCACGGGCGTGACGGCGAAACAGGCCATCCGCCTCCGTTGCGGGAATTGGGGCGGCGATTCTAACGAAAAAACCCGCGACAGGCGCGGGTTTTATTGAACAGCGGGTCAGGCTTTACAGGCGTTGCAGATCGCGCTGGGCCAATTGAGCCGCCGAACTGCCAGGGTACTGAGCGATCACCTGCTGCAGAATGCCCTTGGCCTTGTCGGTGTGACCGAGGCGCTGTTCGACATCGGCCAGCTTGTACAGCGAATCCGGCACCTTGTTGTGGGTCGGATAGAGCTGGCTGACCTTGGCAAACGCTTGCCCGGCACCTTGCAGATCGCCCTTGGTCAGGTTCACTTCACCCAGCCAGTATTGCGCGTTGCCGGCGTACTGGCTCTGTGGGTATTTGCGCAGGAAAGCGCTGAACGCCTGGCTGGCCTTGTCGAAATCTTTGGCCTTGATCAGGTCGAAGGCAGCATCGTAGTAGAGCTTTTCCTTCGCCGGATCACCCGGCTCGGTGCTCGCCGCAGGCTGTTGCGCTGCTGGCTGCACGGGTGCAGCGCCGGCATTGATAGCACCGGCATTGCTGGAATCAGGGGTAGCGGCAGGAGCACCAGAGGCACCGCCGGCTATACGTCTGTCGAGGTCTTGATAACGCTCCAGGCCTTCTTGTTTCAGGCGCTGAATTTCGTTCTGTTGTTCCTCGACCATGCCGCGCAAGCGGCCTAGCTCGTCTTGCATTTGTTGCAGCTGCATGAACAGCTCACCCTGTGCCGAGGCAGGGGCCGTAACCCCTCCCCCTGCATAGGCGCCGGTCGTGCCATAACCCGCAGGTGGATAACTGCCACCGCCATTGCTGGCGTTGCTGTCTTCCACCGGAACCGCAGCCCAAGCCGCAAGCGGCAGGCTGAGAGTCAATATAGTCAGAGCACGACGGCACGTTCGCATGTCGAATTACTTACGCAGTTCAACGCGACGGTTTTGAGCCCAGGATTGCTCGTCGTTGCCGGTAGCAACTGGACGCTCTTCACCATAGGAAACCAGTTCCAGCTGAGCCGGGGAAACGCCTTGCAGAACCAGGTAGCGCTGAACGGCTTTCGCACGACGCTCGCCCAGAGCCATGTTGTACTCACGGGTGCCGCGTTCGTCGGTGTTGCCTTCCAGAACGACGCGAGCGCCATTGCCTTTCAGGTCTTTGGCGTGAACGTCCAGAGCGCGCATGGCTTCTGGCTTCAGGTCCGAGCTGTCGTATTCGAAGTAGAAGGTGGTGATAGCGCGCAGAGCAGCTTCTTCGCTCAGGTTGCCGTCTACACCGCTGTTGTTGGCGTTGTAGCCAGCGTTTGGATCAGTAGCGTTAGCGCCGTCGCTGTTTTCGCCTTTGGAGGAGCAACCTACTGCTACGGCCATGGACAGAGCCAGAGCTGCGAACTTACCGAATTTCAACATTTCCATAGTAAAACTCCTAATGAACCCCAGTGTGTTAAGTAATTGGTGCAGCGCCGCATCAGTTCAGGAAAGGCGACCAGGATGGCTCTCGGATTTCGCCTTGCGCGGTTGGAATCGGAAGTTTTACGCGTCCATTGATGGAGGCAAGAATCAAGACTCCACGGCCCTGCTGGCGGGTGGCGTAGATTACCATGGTGCCGTTGGGCGCGACAGTAGGCGACTCATCCAGATTGGTATCCGAGAGGATCCGCAACTTGGAAGTTTGCAAGTCCTGCGCCGCTACTTTGAAGTTGGTGAAGCCGTCCTGACGGTGAATCATCACCAGCGTCTTCTCGTCAGCAGACAGTTTGGGGTTGGCGTTGTAGTTACCTACAAAGGTCACCCGATCCACTGCACCGCCGTTAATAGTCGTCTTATAGATCTGCGGTTTCCCGGCACGATCCGATGTGAAGTAAATAGTCTGACCATCACGGCCCCAGAAGGGTTCGGTATCAATTGCATAGTGATTGGTCACACGGGTCATCTGCCGGCTACCCAGATCCATCACGTAGATCTCCGGGTTGCCATCGCGCGACAACACGAATGCCAGCTTGCTGCCATCCGGCGAGAACGCCGGGGCGCCATTGAGGCCTTCGAAGTTGGTGATCTGCTCGCGGCGACCGGTGTCGATGTGCTGAATAAAGATGCGCGGGCGGCGCTGCTCAAACGACACATAAGCAATGCGCTTGCCGTCACTGGCAAAACGCGGCGACAGAATCGGTTCACGCGATTGCAGCAGGGTCACGGCGCGGGCGCCGTCATAGTCCGAGCGCTGCAGGGTGTAACGGGTATTGGTGGCGGAGAAACGTTCAGCGGTCACGTACAGCATCTGGGTGGAAAACGCGCCCTTGATACCGGTGAGTTTTTCGAACGACTGGTCGGCGATGTAGTGCGACATATCGCGCAGTTGGTCGGTGGTGCCGCCTACGCTGCCAGCGAATACCTGCTGCTCGGTAGCGACGTTGAACAGGGCGAACTGCACCTGCAAACGACCACCGTTGGGCACGATGTTGCCAACCAGCACGTACTGCGCACCCAGCGCTTTCCAATCGCGGTAGATCACTTCGCTGGCCTGGGTCGGCAAGCTGATCATGTTCTGCCGCGGGATTGGCTCGTACATGCCGGAGTTGCGCAGGTCTTTGCCAATCACATCGGACATGTCTTCCGGCAGCACAGTGCCGCCCTGCCAGCCAAACGGCACTACTGCGATCGGGGTGGCACCAGCGGCACCGGTGGTCACCAGCAGTGGGTCGGCAGCCTGAACGGAGCCGGCCAGCAAGGCCACTCCGAGCAAGGCGATACGCATCAAGATTTTCACAGACCTAGATCCTCTGGTTTGAAGATGACGGCGCGCTGCCGGTAATTTCTTTCGAAGGTAGCGCTGTCCAATTGTTGCATTTCGCTGATGCGGCCAATATTGCGCACTGCAGACAACGCCGAGTTATCGAAAGGACCATCACCACTGGAGCGGGTCACGCTGGCGTTGGTGATGGTGCCGTCCGGCAACATCTGAATCATGATCTGAACACTCATGCCATCGCGCGCTGACGGCGGCTTCTGCCAATTTTCGCTGATCAGTTTGACAATCAGGTCATCCAGATTGCCCGACACCGTATCACCCACTTCGTCAGCGGTGGTGGCCTGGCGTTCGGTGGTATCGGAAAGCAGCTCGGCCAAGGCCTGAGCTTTTTTGTCGTTGGCTGATTTGCGAGCTGCTTCGGCGGCTTTTTTCTTCACAGCTTCGGCCGCGGCCTTTTTCTTGTCGGCCTCAGCTTTCTTGGCATCGGCAGCAGCTTTTTTCTTCGCAGCCTCGGCGTCAGCTTTCTTCTTCGCCTCTTCCGCGGCTTTCTTCTGTTCTTCTTCGGTTTTCTTCTTGGCGATATCGGCGAGTTTCTTTTCTTCCGCTTTTTTCGCTTCATCAGCTTTCTTGGCTTCGGCGGCCTTTTCGGCTTCCGCTGCCTGCTCGGCCGCTTCGGCTTTTTGAGCTTCTTCGGCTTTCTTTTGTTCCGCCGCTTTTACTGCCTGCTGCTTCTCTTGCTCAACCTTCTTGGCTTCCAGCTGCTCAACCTCGTATTGCTTGGCAGCGGTTCTCTTCGCTTCACCGGCAATTTTCTGGTTGGTCTGCACCGTGGCCGGGCTCTTGGATTTCAGCTCATACAAGGTGGCCTGAACAATCGGCCTGGCCGGTGGTAGCTCCGGGGTAAAAGCAAAGCTGACAAACAGCATGCCGAACAACAGGACGTGCAGCCCTATCGCCCAGATGCTTGGCCAGAAAAAGCCTTCCGATGAGGAGCGCTCGCGTTCCTGCATTAGGGTGCCTCAGTAATCAGGCCGACGTTACCCACACCGGCTTGCTGCAGACCGCCCATGGCCGCCATCACGGCGCCGTAGTCGACCACTTTGTCGGCACGGATGAACACTTGAGTCTGCTTACCCTGGGCACGGCTCTGATTCATGATCGCCGTCACCGCGGTGGTCATTTCCGCCAGCGTCAGGGCCTTGGCCTGCTGCTTGTCGGTGTCCACCTCGCTGCCAAGGTTCCAGTAGTAGGTCTTGTCGGCCTTGATCGAGATGGTCAGCACCTGGGTGTTGTTGTCTTGCGGCAAGGCATCGCTGGATACCTTGGGCAAGTCCACCTTCACACCCTGGTTGAGCATCGGGGCAGTCACCATGAAAATCACCAGCAGCACCAACATCACGTCGATGTAGGGCACCACGTTCATTTCGGCGACTGGTTTACGTCTCTTACGAATACGTGCCATGAGTTAAACCTTTCCTAAAGCCTTCAGTAAAACCAGCGACTTACTCGTCGCTGGTGTGCACTTTACGGTGCAGGATGGCTTGGAATTCATCGGCGAAGGTGTAGTAACGGCCGATCAGGGTTTCGCCACGAGCGGCAAAGCGGTTGTAGGCGATTACCGCCGGGATGGCGGCGAACAGGCCGATCGCCGTGGCGATCAGCGCTTCGGCAATACCCGGGGCCACAGTGGCCAGGGTCGCTTGCTGGGCAGATGCCAGGCCACGGAAGGAGTTCATGATCCCCCACACGGTACCGAACAGACCGATGTACGGGCTGGTGGAACCGACGGTGGCAAGGAACGGCAGGCTCTGCTCGAGCTTCTCTTCTTCACGGGAAATTGCCACGCGCATGGCACGGTTGACGCCGTCCATGACCGCGTCCGGATCCACACCCGGCTGCTGGCGCAGGCGCGAGAACTCTTTGAAGCCGCCACGGAAGATCTGCTCAACGCCCGAATCCGGGTCCGGGTTGGCGCCGGCCTGGCGGTACAGCTTGGACAGGTCGATACCCGACCAGAAACGCTCCTCGAATGTCTCGAGCGAACGGCGCGCCGCACGGATCATGGTGCTTTTCTGAAAGATCATGATCCATGAGGTTACCGATGCGCCTACAAGAACCAGCATGACCAGCTGTACCACGATGCTGGCGTTGCTGATCAGGCTCCACATAGAGGTATGGTCGACGACGGTGGCTTCCACGCTTAATCTCCTGCTTTGGATGTACCCGTGCCGCTCAGGCCGGCAAAGGCCGTACGCAAAGCTTCGGGAATGGCCCGGGGTTTCAAACTGTCGGCGCGCACACAGGCCACCAGGAACTGCCCTTCACAGAGCAGAGTTTTATCCGTAGCCCGCCTGACCTGTTGACGAAAGCGCAGGCTGGCACGGTTTAATTCGATAACTTCGGCGCTGACTAACAGCTCATCGTCCAGACGCGCCGGCGCGTGATAACGCGCTTCGCTGGAATGCACGACAAACAGCATCTCCCCCGCCAGCTGCGACTGAGCAAAGCCCAGGTCACGTAACCGTTCGGTGCGAGCCCGCTCCATGAATTTAAGGTAATTGACGTAATACACGATGCCGCCGGCATCGGTGTCTTCGTAGTAAACCCGACAGCGATGCGTGAACGGCTCAAGCCCATTTTGCGCGCGCATACTCTAGTGCTTACTCCCCAGGTTGCCAATCGGGCAAACCAACTGTTTTTTGTCCATTTGCATCACTAGCGCCAACCTCAATCATCCACAGCGAACATATCGGTCTGCGGCAGATCGCCCATGCGCTTGGGCACATTGAGACCGAAGTGTAGATAAGCATGCCGGGTCACCACTCGACCACGGGGCGTGCGCATGATGTAGCCCTGCTGAATCAGATAGGGCTCCAGCACATCTTCAATGGTGTGCCGCTCTTCGCTGATGGCCGCGGCCAGGCTGTCGACGCCCACCGGACCACCGTCGAACTTCTCGATCATGGTCAGCAGCAAGCGGCGGTCCTGATGATCGAAGCCATGCTCATCGACATCCAGCAGGTTCAACGCCAGGTCGGCAATCGCCCGGGTGATATGGCCCTGGGCGCGTACTTCGGCGAAATCGCGCACGCGGCGCAGCAGACGGTTGGCGATTCGCGGGGTGCCACGGGCGCGACGGGCGATCTCGAAGGCCCCTTCCGGGTCCAGTGGCAAACCGAGAATGCCGGCCGAGCGCTGCACGATGGTGGCCAGATCGGCCGTGCTGTAGAACTCCAGGCGCTGCACGATACCGAAGCGGTCGCGCAGCGGATTGGTCAGCATGCCGGCACGGGTGGTGGCACCCACCAGGGTGAAAGGCGGCAGGTCGAGCTTGATCGAACGGGCGGCCGGACCTTCGCCAATCATGATGTCGAGCTGGAAGTCTTCCATCGCCGGGTACAGCACTTCTTCAACGATGGGCGACAGGCGATGGATCTCGTCGATAAACAGCACATCGCCAGGCTCGAGGTTGGTCAGCATCGCCGCCAGATCACCGGGGCGTTCCAGCACCGGGCCGGAGGTGCTTTTGATCGACACGCCCATTTCCTGCGCGATGATATTGGCCAGGGTGGTTTTACCCAGGCCGGGCGGGCCGAAGATCAGGGTGTGGTCGAGCGATTCCTGACGGCCACGCGCCGCCTGAATAAACAGCTCCATCTGCTCACGCACTTTCGGCTGACCGATGTACTCGGCCAGACGCAGCGGCCGGATGGCGCGGTCCAGTTGTTCATCGCGGTCACGGCCAGACGAGGCGGTGATCAGGCGGTCGGCGTCTATCACTTAAACCATTCCTTTCAATGAACGACGGATCAACTCTTCGCTGCTCAGGCCATCTTCCTGCACGGCCGATACTGCGCGGCTCGCCTCCTGCGGCTTGAAGCCCAGGGAAATCAGGGCACTCACGGCGTCATTCTCCGCACTTGAGACTGTGCCACCGGCACGAGGTTCAGTAACGAAAGTGGCGATGCCCGGCACCGTTTCCCAGGCCTTGAAACGGTCTTTAAGCTCCACCAGCAAACGCTCGGCAGTTTTCTTGCCGACCCCCGGAACACGGGTAAGCGCCGAGGTATCTTGCGCCTGAACGGCACGCACCAATTCATCAACTTCCAGCCCGGACATCAGCGCCAGGGCCAGCTTGGGCCCGACACCATTGAGGCGGATCAGCTCGCGGAACAGCTCTCGCTCACGCTTCTCGGCAAAGCCGAACAGCAGATGGGCGTCCTCGCGCACCACCAGATGGGTGTGCAGCGTTACCGGCTCGCCGACGGCGGGTAGGCGATACAGGGTGGTCATCGGCACTTCCAGCTCATAGCCCAGACCGTTCACATCGAGGATAAGGTGCGGCGGCTGCTTTTCCAGCAAGGTCCCGCGCAAGCGTCCAATCACGAATTCAGTTCCTTAATCAAAGCGGGCGTCACAGGCGCAAGCGGCCGCCGCGACTGCGGGCGCCGACCAGGCCGTGGGGAATCAGGCTGGAACGAGTGTGCGCATGACACAAGGCAATAGCCAGCGCATCGGAGGCGTCGATCTGCGGTTTTTGTGTCAGCTTCAGCAAATGCATCACCATCAGCTGCACCTGCTGCTTGTCCGCCCCGCCGGTACCGGCAATCGCCTGCTTGACCTGGGTGGCGGTGTATTCGGCAATCTCCAGGCCGTGCTCCGCCGCTGCGACAATTGCGGCACCGCGGGCCTGACCGAGTTTGAGCGCCGAGTCGGCGTTCTTGGCCATAAACACCTTTTCGATGCCCATGGTCACCGGTCCGTAGGTTTCGATCACCTCTCGCACGCCGCGAAACACGATCTGCAAGCGTTCGTGCAACTCGCCTGCGCCCGTACGAATGCAGCCCGAGGCGACATATTCACAGCCACGACCGATATCGCGCACCACGCCGTAACCAGTGATCCGCGAACCGGGGTCAATGCCGAGAATAAGGGTCATAGCACCTGCAAGTGGGGTAAGAGAGGAAAGGGGCCAGCATATAGGAATGTGCTGACCGCATCGCGGCTGAAGCCGCTCCTACGAGAGCGCGGCACCCGTAGGAGCGGCTTCAGCCGCGATGCGGTGAATTGGCAACCCTTAGCCAACCTGCTCCATGATTTCTTCGGGAATTTCGCCGTTGAAATACACGTTCTGCACGTCGTCCAGGTCTTCAAGCATGTCGATCAGCTTAAGTACCTTCTGCGCCACTTCCAGCTCGGTGAGTTCTACAGTGATAGACGGGATCATGCTGATCTCCGCTTCATCACCTTTAAAACCAGCCTTGGTCAGCGCCTCGTTAACCGAAATAAAGTCGACAAAACTGGTGAACACATCAATGGAACCGTCTTCGTGGGTCACCACGTCGTCGGCACCGGCTTCCAGTGCCGCTTCCATCAAGGCGTCTTCGTTTACGCCCGGGGCAAAGCTGATCTGTCCCTTGCGGTCGAACATATAGGCCACGGAGCCATCGGTACCGAGGTTGCCGCCACACTTGGTGAACGCATGGCGCACAGCAGCTGCAGTGCGATTGCGGTTGTCAGTCATGGCTTCAACGATCACGGCCACGCCGTTGGGGGCGTAACCCTCGTAACTCAACTCTTCAACCTTGGTGCCGTCGTCTGCCCCCACGCCGCGCGCAATGGCACGGTCGATGGTGTCGCGGGTCATGTTGGCACCCAGCGCCTTGTCCACCGCCAGACGCAAGCGCGGGTTGTCCGCCGGAATGCCGCCGCCCTGGCTGGCCGCCACGGTCAGCTCACGAATCAGCTTGGTGAAAATCTTGCCCTTTTTGGCGTCCTGACGCCCTTTACGATGCTTGATGTTGGCCCATTTGGAATGACCCGCCATAACGCGCTCCGTCTTGTCCTTTAATTGAAAACGCCCCTGACTCTAAACAGAGAAAGGGGCGCTGCAAGAAAGCCCGACCCGAAGGCCAAGACCTCTTAGTCGGCTTTAACCTGCTCGCGCAAACGAATGTGCAGATCACGCAGCTGACGAGGATCAACCTCACCCGGTGCCTGGGTCATCACATCGGCAGCGCTCTGGGTTTTCGGGAAGGCGATCACTTCACGAATCGACTGCGCACCGGTCATCAGCATCACCAGACGGTCGAGGCCGAAGGCCAGACCACCATGGGGCGGCGCACCGAATTTCAGCGCATCGAGAAGGAAGCCGAACTTCTCTTCCTGCTCTTCTTCGCTGATACCCAGCACACGGAATACCGTTTGCTGCATCGACTTGTCGTGGATACGGATCGAACCGCCGCCCAACTCGGTGCCGTTCAGCACCATGTCGTAAGCGCGCGACAGGGCGGCAGCCGGATTGGCCTCCAGCTCGGCCGGGGTGCACTTGGGCGAAGTGAACGGGTGGTGCAACGAGTTCAGGCTGCCATCTTCGGCTTCTTCGAACATCGGGAAGTCGACGACCCACATCGGTGCCCACTCACAGGTGAGCAGGTTGAGGTCGTGACCCACCTTGATCCGCAGCGCGCCCAGGGCGTCGCAAACGATCTTGGTCTTGTCGGCACCGAAGAACACGATGTCGCCGTCCACAGCGCCTACGCGGTCAAGAATGACGTTGAGGTTGGCTTCCGGGATGTTTTTCACGATCGGCGACTGCAGGCCTTCAACACCTTTGGCGCGTTCATTGACCTTGATATACGCCAGGCCCTTGGCACCGTAGTTGCCGACGAACTTGGTGTAATCGTCGATCTGCTTGCGCGGCATGCTGCCACCGCCCGGTACGCGCAGAGCGGCGATACGGCATTTCGGATCGTTGGCCGGGCCGCTGAATACTTTGAAGTCCACGTCTTTCAGCTGGTCGGCAACGTCTACCAGTTCCAGCGGAATACGCAGGTCCGGCTTATCGGAACCGTAGCGGCTCATGGCCTCGGAGAACGGCATGTGCGGGAATTCGCCGAACTCGAGGTCCAGAACCTCTTTGAACAGCTGGCGAATCATCTTCTCGGTGATGGCGATGATGTCGTCTTCGTCGAGGAAGCTGGTCTCGATGTCGATCTGGGTGAATTCCGGCTGACGGTCGGCACGCAGGTCTTCGTCGCGAAAGCATTTGGCGATCTGGTAGTAACGGTCGAAGCCGGCCACCATCAGCAGCTGTTTGAACAACTGGGGCGACTGCGGCAAGGCAAAGAAGCTACCGGGGTGGGTACGGCTAGGTACCAGGTAGTCACGGGCACCCTCAGGAGTGGCGCGGGTGAGGATCGGGGTTTCCACGTCGAGGAAGCCATTCTCGTCGAGGTAGCGACGGATGCTGCTGGTGACGCGCGAACGCAGCTTCAGCTTCTCGGCCATTTCCGGACGGCGCAGGTCGATAAAGCGATAGCGCAGACGGGTTTCTTCACCGACGTCGGTGTATTCGTTCAGTGAGAACGGCGGGGTTTCCGCTTCGTTGAGCACTTCCAGCTCATAGCCCAGCACTTCGATCGCGCCGGAGGCCATGTTGGCGTTGTTGGCACCGGCCGGGCGCAGACGCACCTTACCGGTGATCTTCACCACGTATTCGCTGCGCACGCGGTCAGCCTTGGCGAAGGTTTCGGCGCGATCCGGATCGAACACCACCTGGGCCAGACCTTCACGGTCACGGATATCGAGGAAGATAACCCCGCCGTGATCTCGGCGGCGATGAACCCAACCGCACAGGGTGACTTCCTGACCTTCCAGGCTTTCGTTCAATTGGCCGCAATAATGGCTGCGCATCATGATGGTGGTTTCGCTTCTCGTAATTCGACTATTCGGTGTGCTGCTTAAGCGACGCTATCGCCTTAATCGGCTTTGTCGCCGCCAGCCAGGTTCTTTTTCGCGCCGGTCTTGAAATCGGTCTCGTACCAGCCGCTGCCTTTCAGGCGAAAACCGGGCATGGACAACAACTTCTTCAACTCGGGTGCCTTGCAGGTCGGGCAATCGACCAGAGGCGCGTCGCTGAATTTCTGAATGGCTTCCATCTGATGGCCACAGGAAGCGCATTGGTAATCGTAAATTGGCATTGGCTCATCTCGGCTTGCGTTCTGCAAAGTCAGCTCAGGGTCGCCCCGGCTGTGCCGCGAACTCCGCGTGGCGCGGCCCCTCGCAACAAGGTGCGGGAGTATATGACGGATCACGCCTGTCAATAAACCCAAAAACCGAGCCTGGCAAACCCTAAAGCGGCCAATTGAGGAGAAAGTCGACGGAGCACAGCCAAGGCGATAAACCGCTCAGCCGTTCAAGCCAACCATGCATTTGCCCAATAGCATTTATTGACCCAAGCCCCGCGACAGCTCCCCCAAGGCCCATGCTAGGCTCTAGCCATCGATTTAGCCCGCTTCTATCCGTCTGAAAAAGGAGAAACGCCATGGAAATCAACATCGGAATTGCCGAACAGGACCGCGCCGCGATCGCCGAAGGCCTGTCGCGCCTGCTCGCCGACACCTACACCCTGTACCTGAAAACCCACAACTTTCACTGGAACGTCACCGGTCCGATGTTCAATACCCTGCACCTGATGTTCGAGGGGCAGTACACCGAGCTGTCGCTGGCTGTCGACGCCATTGCCGAGCGTATCCGCGCCCTTGGCTTTCCGGCACCAGGCACCTATGCCGCCTACTCGCGCCTGTCCTCGATCAAAGAGGAAGAAGGCGTGCCTTCAGCCGATGACATGATCAAGCAACTGGTGCAGGGCCAGGAAGCCGTGGTACGCACCGCCCGCGGCATTTTCCCGCTGCTGGATAAAGTCAGCGACGAGCCCACCGCAGACCTGCTGACCCAACGCATGCAAGTGCACGAGAAAACCGCCTGGATGCTGCGCAGCCTGCTGGCCGTATAAGCCGCAACCAGAGTAAAAAATGACCGCGGCCCGGCGCAAACCGGGCCTTTCGCTAGGCGCAAGCGGCACTGCTGCTCTATGCTCTGGCAATCGATAGTTTGAACCCGTACGACCCATGAGCCAGCCGCCGAAATTGCCCAGCATTTTAAGTCTCTACCCCGAGGAGACCCGTGAGGCAGCGGACCTACTCAAGCAAGCCGTACCACTGATGATGCGCCACGATATTCCGCCCAACCCCGTGCACTACGCGCTCTGGTACACCTACAGCAAGGGCCAGGAGCCGGAGCTCAATCGGCGTCTCGACAAAACGGTCAAGGATTTCGATAGCTTCCCGCCGGAGACCGCCGCCAAGCTGTTTCGCGACTACGTCATTCGCGGCGAACTGGAAGAAGCCCGCGCCGGCCAGCAGCAAGTAATCGAACTGGTCGACGATATAGAAGGTGGCATCTCCCATAGTGTGACCAGCGGCCAGGCCTATCAGGACAGCCTCACCCACGGCCTGAGCGCCCTGCAGGAACCGCTGGTCGACGACCTGCCCAGCGTGCTCAATGACCTGCAGCAGAGCACCCAGCTGATGCAGGACCAGCAGGAAAAATTCCTCTACCGTCTACGCAGCGCCCAGGAAGAAATTTCCCACCTGCGCGGCCAGCTCGAACGCGCCCATATGGCGGCCACCCTGGATAGCCTGACCAACGTCTTCAACCGCCACGCCTTTACCCGCCTTCTGGAACAGACCCTGGCCCAGGGCCATCAGGGCGTCGCCCTGGTGATGCTGGATATCGACCACTTCAAACAGTTCAACGACCAGTACGGCCACCCGCTGGGCGACCGCGTACTGCAGCATGTCGGTCAGTTGCTGCGCGAACTGCTGCCGCCACAGGCAATGGCAGCCCGTTATGGGGGTGAAGAGTTCTGCGTGATTCTGCGCGACAGCCACGATATGGAAAGCGCCCACGCCTTTTCCGAACACCTGCGCCTGAAAATCCAGGCACTACGGGTCAAGGTGCGGCGCACCGACGAAATCCTCGACACCATCACCGCCTCGTTCGGTGTAGCCCTCGCCGAAGTTGGCGACAACCTGGAAAGCCTGCTTACCCGCGCCGACGATGCCCTGTACCAAGCCAAGCGCAGCGGTCGCAATCAGGTCCACCCTCACCTACCCGAGCCTGCGCTAAGCGCTTGATTTGAGTAGCCCTCCGCTTTGCTGTTAAATACGCTCCGTGCTGCCGCCCCGTGCGGCGCATAGGCTGGTGCCATGCGCGTGTAGAAGCCGATCTTTATTTACGGCAACCCGTGCAAACCAGCTCTTCTGCTGATCCATCCTTATTAAGTGAGCTCATTGCACATGCTGAAAATCGTCCACCTGCTTGTGGGAGTTGCCGCACTACTCCTGTCTTTTATCCCAAGTTTGCACGCCGAAAGTCTTCCCTACCTGCAACAACCCGACGCCATCTACCTTGCCTTGTTCGGCCTGATCAACCTGCTATTGGCACCGCTTTTCCCAATCTGGCACATCGGCGTCCGCCAACAAATACAGGGCCTGGTCAGCGCCCTGCTGGTACTGGCAGTCGTGCTGCAAGTGCTTATTCTGCTGGCACCACTGCCCGTTATCGGTGGCCAGCCTGCCGTTCTGCTCAGCCTGCTCACGGTATTGCTTGCCGTCGTGCTGCATCTGGGTGCCAACCTGCGCATGAACAGCCGTAGCAGCGCAGCTCCACAGGACCTGGGCGACCGCGAGACCGGCACCGTCAAGTGGTTCAACACCTCCAAAGGCTTCGGCTTTATTTCCCGCGACTCCGGCGACGATATCTTTGTGCACTTTCGCGCCATCCGCGGCGAAGGCCACCGCGTTCTGGTCGAAGGCCAACGCGTAGAGTTCTCGGTAATGCAACGCGACAAAGGCCTGCAAGCTGAAGACGTGATTGCCGCCCTGCCGCAACGCCGCTAGTTTTTCGACTGCAATAAAAAACCCGCCAATGGCGGGTTTTTTATTGGCTGCAGCATTCCCTCTATTAATAGTGGGGCGGCGGTGCCTCTTCTTCGGAGATGCCGA
Source organism: Pseudomonas sp. TE3786 (assembly GCF_054057335.1). Lineage (NCBI taxonomy): Bacteria > Pseudomonadati > Pseudomonadota > Gammaproteobacteria > Pseudomonadales > Pseudomonadaceae > Pseudomonas > Pseudomonas sp. TE3786. Next base: position 364,218 of record NZ_JBSRZF010000001.1, on the reverse strand, counting down.
AGCCGCTCTGCATATCGTCCTGACGCTTGGCCAGCGCAGCGATCTGCAATTGCAGGCGCTCGATAATCCGCTGCTGACCCACCATCTCGTCGTTCAAGGCCTGAATGGTGTCGTCCTGAAAGGCCAAGCGAGTTTCCAGCTCCATTACGCGCAATTCCAGGCTCATGGCTTACTCCTCGGCAAAGACAAAATCACCGCCCAATACCAGGCGCAACTTGGCTCGGATGGCGGCAACCTGTTCAGCGGCATAGGCCTGCGCCGCAAACTTGCCCCACACCGGTGCCGGCCAGGCTGCGTCAGTACGGCGGCGAACAATCACATGCATATGCAGCTGACTGACCACATTACCCAGGGTGGCAACGTTCATTTTGTCAGCGGAAAAAGTGTCTTTTAACAACTCGGTCAGCGTGACCGTTTCATGCCACAACTGCTTCTGCTCATCGGCACCGAGCTGAAACAGTTCGCTCACTTCTTCCCGGCGCGGAACCAGAATGAACCAGGGATAGTGGTCGTCATTCATCAATAACAAACGGCACAGGGGAAAATCGCCGATCAGCAGGGTGTCGTTCTGCAAACGTGAATCCAGGGCGAACATACACAGGCTCCTACTTATATATATGTACAACTCCGCAAAGGGCGACCCGACGCGGAAAAGGTAGTCGTCGCACAGGATACCCGCTTGAGGGAAAAATCTCGCCACAGCCCGGACGCGCCTGTCCGCCCAGAAAAGAGCACGCCGCCGGTATCACTCTCCCGCGCATCAAAGGGTCGCTTACTTTGCGCACCAAAAAAGCGCCAGGAACTAGCCCGGCGGATTTTTCCATGCACTCAAGCTGTGCACCTTCTGTTACCCAACCACCGCCAAACCCACTTTTGCCGCGTTACTGCCACCAGCAGTAACGGTCGCCACCGCAGACAGGCGCTGCAACGAAGGCACTAATGTGGCCCCACCTGTTGCATTTTTCACTACGCAGCGCTCAACAAATCACACAAGGGAACTTTTTCTCTGGGCTTTTGGCTTTTGTGCACGCTAATTGCTTTATGCCTAGCAAGATCAATGAGCACCGACACCAACAGTGTTTGTGTACCTTGCTTAGTACAACAGTTAACTCCCGGGACAAGAATTAACTGCTGGACTGTACAGGGGATTAATGAGACCGGTTTTATCGGTTCTTTAATCATCAGAAATCACAGGAAAGTTAATCGCTAGGATGCAAGCGTAAAACTACGAATTTGCGACATGCCACATAAGCTTTTGCGACATCGTCGTTAAGAATTTGTAAGGACCATGCACTATCTGTCGCCAACAATGTCGCCGTGATATAACTTAGCGCCGACACAAAAAGAAAGAGCCGCCCATACAACAAATAAGATGGGCAGCGCAACTCTTCTAAACCAAAGGAGCAATCACGATGCAAGTGATGAAGTGGAGCTTAATCGCCCTAGCAGTAGCGGGCAGCACCCAACTGGCTGTAGCCAGCGAACAGTCCGACTCTAAGGGCTTTGTAGAAGACAGCAGCCTCAGCGTTTTGGCTCGCAACCTCTACTTCTCCCGTGACTTCCGCAACAACACCTCTGGCAACAGCCAAACTCGTGAATGGGGCCAAGGCTTCATCGGTACTTTCGAGTCCGGCTTCACCCAAGGCCCCGTAGGTTTCGGCGTTGATGCAATCGGCCTGGCCGGCATCAAACTGGACAGCGGTCGTGGTCGTAACGGTTCCGGCCTGTTCCCGACTGACAGCGACGGCAAATCGCAAGACAGCTACGGCGAGTCGGGCGGCGCAGTCAAAATGCGCGTTTCCAACACTGTTCTGAAGTACGGCACCCAGTTCACCGCAATGCCGGTGTTCGCCACTGACGACAGCCGTCTGCTGCCAGAAACCACCGAAGGTTTCCTGGTCACCAGCAAAGAAATCGAAGGCCTGGAACTCAACGCCGGTCACTTCACCGCTTCCAACGCTCAATCGGAAACCAACCACGACAGCCTGGGCCTGACAAAAGCCGACGTATTCGGCGGCACCTATGCCTTCACCGACTCCCTGAGCACCACCCTGTACTACTCGAAAGTAGAAGACTACTGGCGCAAGTACTACGTCAACGTCAACTACACCTTGCCGTTGGCCGAAGACCAGTCCCTGGCCTTCGACTTCAACCTGTATGACACCAAGAGCTCGGGCAAAGACCTGTACACCGCCTTTGACGGCGACAAACTGGACAACACCGTTGCCAGCATCTTTGGTTCCTACACCATCGGCGCTCACACCTTCGGTCTGTCGTACCAGCAAGTTTCCGGCGACGGCGACTATGGCTACGGCGTAGACGGCGGCGGCACTGTGTTCCTGGCCAACTCCATCGCACGTTCCGACTTCAACGCTGAAGACGAGCGTTCGTACGGCGCTACCTACAAGCTGGACTTCGCCACCCTCGGCGCTCCCGGCCTGACCTTCATGACCCGCTATGTAACTGGTAAAGATGCCAACGTTACCAGCACTAATGACGGTAAAGAGTGGGAACGCGACGTAGACGTTAAGTACGTTCTGCAAGACGGCCCAGCTAAAGACCTGAGCCTGCGCGTTCGTCAAGCCACTTATCGTTCGGGCGACGGCACCTACTACGGTTCGCCTTCGATCGACGAACTGCGCCTGATCGTTGAATACCCACTGAGCATTCTGTAATCCAGAACTCAGCAGGTAATTCGATATAAGAAAAGCCCGGCATTAGCCGGGCTTTTTTTCGTCTGCTAGCTGACAACAAACAGCACATTCAAATTGGCAACGCGTAAGTTCCCGTTACATGGGCCACTAGATTGTCATCATCTCCCGCCGAATATAACGACACTTCGCAAACCGCCTGACGCCGACTTAGTTTGAGTATTTGCGCATGGGCAATTAAGTCCACCGGCTTGGGTTTGGCCAGAAAGTTGATGTTCAGATTGGCGGTCACCGCCATCTCCACCCTGCCCAACCGACCGAGCACCACGGCGTACATTGCGGCGTCAGCCAAGGCCATGATGGTCGGCCCCGAAACGGTGCCGCCGGGGCGCACCAATTTGGCCTGGAAGGGCACGCGCGCGTAGGCGCTGTCGGCATCCAGGCGATCAATGCACAGGTCGATATCTTCGGCCATCGGCACCCCAAAGCGGATCAGCGCTTGTACTTGTTCGGCAGTCAAAGCTGTCACTCGAAACCCCTTACATTGCAGTGGCCTGAATCCTGTACGCGGCAGTACAGGCCCCGTACAATGCCGAGCACTTCCTTGCCTTCGCAACTGATATAACGGCCAAACATGCGTACCAGTCAGTATTTGCTCTCGACCCTGAAAGAAAACCCAACCGACGCCGTCGTGGTCAGCCACCAGCTTATGCTGCGTGCCGGCATGATCCGCAAACTGGCCTCAGGCCTGTACACCTGGCTACCAATGGGCCTGCGTGTTTTGCGCAAAGTGGAAACCGTCGTTCGCGAAGAAATGAACGCCGCTGGCGCTCTCGAAGTGCTGATGCCGGCGATTCAACCGGCTGAGCTGTGGCAGGAATCCGGGCGCTGGGAACAGTACGGCCCTGAGCTGCTGCGTTTGAAAGACCGTCACGGCCGTGAGTTCTGCGTGGGCCCGACCCACGAAGAAGTGATCACCGACCTGATGCGCAACGAACTGAGCAGTTATAAACAGTTGCCCATCAATCTGTACCAAATTCAAACAAAGTTCCGCGATGAAATCCGTCCGCGCTTCGGTGTGATGCGTGGCCGCGAGTTCACCATGAAGGACGCCTACTCCTTCCACAGCGACCAGGCGTCCCTGCAAGAAACCTACGATCGCATGCACCAGGCGTACTGCAATGTGTTCAGCCGCCTGGGCCTGAACTTCCGTCCTGTACAGGCCGATACCGGCTCCATCGGCGGCACCGGCTCCCACGAATTCCACGTACTGGCCGAGTCCGGTGAAGACGATATCGCCTTCAGCAACGTCTCCGACTACGCCGCCAACGTCGAAAAAGCCGAAGCCATTCCGCGCGAAAGCGCCCGTGGCACCGCTAGCGAAGAAATGCGCCTGGTCGACACCCCGAACGCCAAGACCATCGCCGAGCTGGTGGAAGGCTTCAACCTGCCGATCGAAAAAACCATCAAGACCCTGGTGGTGCACGCTGCCGAGGAAGGCAAGCTGGTCGCGCTGATCGTTCGTGGCGACCACGAGCTGAACGAAATCAAGGCCGCCAACCTGAAACTGGTTGCCAGCCCGCTGGAATTCGCCAGCGAAGCCGAACTGCGCAACGCCATTGGTGCCGGAGCCGGTTCCCTCGGCCCGCTGAACCTGCCACTGCCATGCGTGATCGACCGTTCGGTAGCCCTGATGAGCGACTTCGCCATCGGTGCCAACATCGACGACAAGCACTACTTCGGCGTGAACTGGGAGCGCGATCTGCCGCTGCCGGAAGTGGCCGACCTGCGTAATGTGGTGGCCGGCGACCCAAGCCCGGATGGCCAGGGCACGCTGGAAATCAAACGCGGTATCGAAGTTGGGCATATCTTCCAGCTCGGCAGCAAATACAGCGAAGCAATGAACTGCACCGTGATGGGCGAGAACGGCAAACCGGCCATTCTCAGCATGGGTTGCTACGGCATCGGCGTGTCCCGCGTAGTGGCTGCGGCCATTGAGCAGAACAACGACGAGCGCGGCATTCTCTGGAGCGATGCCCTGGCACCGTTCCAGATCGCCCTGGTACCGCTGCGCTACGAAAACGAAGATGTGCGCGCGGCCACCGACAAGCTGTATGCCGACCTCACCGCCGCCGGCTTCGAAGTGCTGCTGGATGACCGTGACAAGAAAACCAGCCCCGGCATCAAGTTTGCCGACATGGAACTGATCGGTATCCCGCACCGCATCGTGGTCAGTGACCGCGGTCTGGCCGAGGGCAATCTGGAATACAAAAACCGTCGTGACACCGAGGCGCAAGCCATTCCGGTGGCCGAGGTGTTGTCCTTTATCCAGGCCCGTACCGGTCGTTGATTGTCAGCCCAAGATTGTTAACTCGAGCCCCCATGTTCAAGCCACGTTCCACCCGCCTCATCGGCACCGCCTTGTGCGGTGCCTTGCTGCTCAGCGGCTGCGCCAACCATATGTCGCAGCGTGCCGAGCGCGAGGAGCGCGCTGAGCGCAAATTGCTCAACCACAGCCTGCAGATCGACGTGGGGCAACCCAACGTGCTCGAGCTGCCGCAGCGTCGTATACGTATTCAGGACCAGAAAACCTTCGAGGTCACTGAGTACGAAGTCACCCGTATTTACGACCGCTACACGCCTTATCAGGCCTGGCGCGAATTGTACGAAGTGCCCTTGGGCGCGGTCGCGGTGGTGGCAGGTGTGGGGGCCAACGTGCTGAACGTGGTGTTGCTCGGCAACGTGCCGGAAACCGCTACCAAAGGCTGGATCGACTATGGCTTCGCCGGTCTCAACCCGTTTATGAACACCCAGTCCAACGGGCGCTCGCAACAGAACCTGGCGAAGATCAACGAACAACAGAAAGACAAACGCACCGAATATTCCAGCCTGCCCTGGGCCGAGCGCCCGGTGCTGGTTACTGCCGGCCCGCAAACCCACGAGCTGAGCACCGACCGCAATGGCGTGCTGCGCCTGAACCTGCTCGACGGCCCGTTCGCTGAACAGGATGTCAGCCGCGTCGGCAAGTTGCTGCTGAGCGTCGAAGACGAGCAAGACAACACCCGTAGCGAGGCCAGTCTGCAAGTCAGCAAAACCCTGCGTGGCAAGCTGCTGGAAGCCCATGCACTGATCTACGATGACCTCGAAGACGACGAGGTTTCGCAGTGGGTACACCGGGTCAAACGCCTGTCCGACCTTGGCCTGGAAGAAGAAGCCAATGAGCTGGAACAAAGCCTGATCGAACTGACCCGCAACGACCCCGAGCTGCAGCAGGAATTCCTCACCTCGCTGCGCAAGGACGCCGGCCGCCTGGTGGCCGATCCGGGCACCAGTAACTGAGCCACGCCATGACCGCGTGCACGCGCCTGGCGCTGTTCTTTTTACTGGCGCTGGCCCTGCCGCTGAGCGCCAACGTGCGCCAGGCTCCCGAGCCGGAGCTGCGTGACCTGCTGCAGCGCACCGTGTCCGAAGCCGACAGCTTTGTGGATCGCTACGACGCCGAGGTCTGGCTGCTGGATATGTCCACCCGGCTGAGCCGCTATATACCTGACGCCGAAGAGCGTCTGACGCTGCTCAAGCAGGTGCACCACGAAGCCAGCAAAGCCGGCCTCAAGCCGGACCTGGTGCTGGCCCTGATCCATGTCGAAAGCCGCTTCAACCGCTTCGCCATTTCCTCGGTCGGTGCCCAGGGCATGATGCAGGTGATGACCTTCTGGAAAGCCGAACTCGGCCGCGAACAGGACAACCTCACCGACAACGCCACCAACCTGCGTTACGGCTGCACCATCCTCAGCTACTACCTGAAGAAAGAGAATGGCGACATGAACCGGGCGTTGGCGCGCTACAACGGCAGCCTCGGCAAAAATACCTATTCGGGAAAGGTGGTTGGTTACTGGCAGGATTATTGGTACGTGAAACCCTGAATAGCATCGCGGCTGAAGCCGCACCTACAGTCAGCACAATCCGTAGGAGCTTCAGCCGCGATTGGTTTGCCCCTTTCAGCTCAGCCGCGAACAATAAACCCGGCAATCCCCTGCAGCGGATGTTCTTGCAACTCCACCGCCGTCACCTTGGCCTTCTTCGGCCCGGTTTCCAGCCAGACCGCCAACTCGCGCACGGCCTCTTCCTCGCCTTCCACCAACACTTCAACCCGGCCATCGGCCAGGTTGCGCACCCAGCCGTCGAGGTCCAGACGCGTGGCTTGGGCCTCGGTGCTCTGGCGGAAAAATACGCCCTGCACCTTGCCGCTGACATAACCGTGTAAACAGATGCGCGCCATGCCGTCACTCCTTCGCTTGCAGTTCAGCCAGGCGCTTGCTCAGGCCCGCTGCGGTTTGCTCGCCCATCAGGCGCTCGCGCACCTGGCCTTTGGGGTCGACCAGATAGGTCACCGGCAAGGCCTCGCTGCGCGGCAGCTTGAAGCGTTCGCCGGGGTCTTGGGCCAGTACGGTGAAGCGGATGCCCATGGCGTCGGCAGCCTTGCCCAGCGCTTCACTCTGCAAGGCATCGAAGTTCACTCCCAATACCCGGATGTGGCGGTCCTTGAGTTGCTCGGCCAGGGCGTTCAGTTCGGGGATCTCGGTACGGCAGGGAGCGCACCATTGGGCCCAGTAATTAATAACTAACCACTGGCCTTCCAACTGCTCAGCCGTTACCTTTCGTCCATGCTGATCGACACCAAAGTCTTCAGCACAGCCGACCAAAAGAAGCCCGGCACATAACCCCAAGGCAATCTGCCCCATGAGCACTTTTTTAATGACCATACGCAGCAGCGCTGCCATGCATTCGATCCTTATACCTGCAGGGTTGATATGACCCTGGACGCTCTACGCCTTGAGGTGCCAGAACTCCTCGACGAAGCCGCCGCACCGCTGGCCGACCTCAACGAGCGGCTGGCAGAGGCGCGTCGGCAATCGCACGAAAGCGCGCTGCACCTGGTCCTGGGTCTGCTGTTTCGCCTCAATCGCAGCGCCATGACCTTACTCGAAAGGCAACGCGCGCTGCAAAGCCTGAGCGAAGAGTACCGCCACTACGCCGAGTTCTACCGCCACGGTGCCACGCCGTCGATGCTGTTCGTGCGCTTCTGCGGGGAAATGGCCATCGGCTTCAAACGCCTGCTGCTGCAGATTCTCCAAGGTCGGCAACCTTCACGCCCACACCTGGCCTGGTGCCTGTATATGGCCCAGCACTTTCTCGCGCAGAGCCTGCTGCGGCATTACCAGCTGTATCAGGAACCACCCGCCAGTCTGTGGCGCGACAGCCACTTGCTGTATTGGATCGGCGAACACCAGGATTGCCTCGACGAGCCGGTGGCCGCCGCCTTCCACCCATTGCCGGCGAGCACCCTGCGTGGCCTTTACCAGCAGATGCTGTTGCTGGCGTTGAGCAACCCCTTCCACCTGGCCGAAGGCGAAGGGCCGGTATTGTTCAGCGCCCTGGCACCGCTGGCAAAGCTGGCGCGTCTGCTGCCTTGGGATGACGAAGACGAGGCCGAAGGGCCGGTGGTCGATCTCACCGAAGCGCAGCCCTGTCTGACCTTCGAGCAGCAGGTCGAGGGCGACCCCGCCTACCTGCGCCGCTTCGAACTGGGTGCCTTGTTGGTCGCCCTGCACGAGCCGGCACCGCTGCAGACCGAGCAGGAAGGCGAACTGCTGCAACGGGTCCGTCATCATTGGTTGGGCCGTCAGCAACGCCGCCATGAACGCTCCGATCAGGTCGGCGATTGCAGCCTGGTGGTTGGCCTGACCGCCATCCATGCGCAACTGCTGGAACATCGTCCGGGCCACTGCGCCGCGCAGATGCTCGACACCAGCCCTGGCGGCGCACGCCTGCTGTGCCATGTCGATCAGGGCCGTTTGCTGCCAGTCGGGCAGTTGCTGCTGCTATTGACCAATAGCGGCACACCCACCCTGGCCCTGCTGCGCTGGCGCCACCAGAACGCCGATGGCCTGCACCTGGGCCTGCGCTATCTCAAGGGGCTGCCGCGCCCGGTGTGGCTGCGCCGCAGCCCCAGCACGCAAACCCACCCGGGGGTGCTGCAAAGCACGCCGGTCAGCGGTGGCGGCTGGAACCACGGCCTGTGGCTGCCCAACGGCCAGTTCAGCGCCGGGGAAAACCTCTGGCTGCAACTGGTCAGCGTAAACAACCAGGCGGCCCTGCCCCTGCCCCCTGCCAACCTCGAAACCGCCTCGGTCAGTCGTCATCCCCTGAAGCTGGCCTAATGGTCAAAACTGCGAGACTGGTCACGCGGGGCGGCGGCCAAGCGCACAGTTTGCTTGCACCGGCGTGCCTATAATTTCGACCGCCTGTCCTATAACTCCCAATCTAAAAATCAGCCCGGAAGCCACCATGTCCCAAGCCCACGACAAGCTGATCGGCCCAGTGCCATCACGTATCACCGACGCCGCCCGCCTGGCCGTGACCGAGTACGACGGTCGCGTTGCCGACTTCAACGTCGCTGCCTGGCTGCAACTGCCCGGCCTGGCCAATCTGCCGGTGTCACTGATGATCAGCTACCGCGATGCCGGTGCGCGCCGCGAAGTGTTGGTGGACCACGGCAAGGTGAACGCCCAGGGCAAGATTCTGCTGTCCGGCATCGGCCGCTTGCCGGTGAAACAGAAGATCGAAGATATGCAGGTGTGCCTGCGTTCGGCGATTCCGGCCACCAGCCTGGTGGTGGAAGAACTGTTCGTTCAAGCCGTGGAATTGGCCGTAGCCCAGAGCCAACAAGCCTTGGCCTGAGCCTTCCCAACGAACGTCTGAAAACCCCGCGCACTGTCGCGGGGTTTTGCGTTTATGGGGTGTGGGTTTCTAGCGAGGGGTAGCGTTGCAGGTGACACGCTCGGGGGCAAACTCGACCTCAGCATCCTGCTGCGCAGCAACGGGCGCACGGGGCACCAACGACTCCGGCCAGCGGGCGAAATTCAGCCCGGTGATGCGTTTGAGTCCTTCCAGTGCATGTTCTGGATGGGTGTGTTGCAGGGCAATCACGGTGCCGTGCTTTTTCGCGGTATGGCTCTTGGGGTTACTCATAGCACCCGAATTCCTTGGCTAGTCCGTGCCAGGCTGGCAGTTTGATAGCTATCTGCGAGGGAGAGAGCCAAAAGCGTGCCAACTGTTTTTACATCCATTTCGTGGGCTACAGCGCCCCACAGGCCGCTGTAATCCGCAGCCCTACGCGCAAACTGACATTTTTTGTCAGTCGGCACCACCCTCCGCGGCCGGGCCTGCTTGCAACCATTGCATCAGGCTAGCCCCGAACAGCTCCGCCTGCTCGTCATGCAGGGCCTTGAGTGCCGCGCGCAAGCCGGGATACCAAGCCTCATCCAGCTGCGTCGGCAGTTGCTCCAGACGCGGCATCGGCCACGGGCTGTGCAGCAACAGCTGATGCAGGCTGTACTGGCCCAGATCGCGACACAGCACCCAGCCGCCACCACTGGCGCGGCAAATCAGCAATTCGTTTTCAAGGAACTCGACGATCTCGTCCCACTCATCCTCCGGCAAGCGCCAGCCTTGCGCATGCACATCATCCAGGCGCAGTACCTCACCGCGCACCTGGGCATCGTGAAACCTGCGCAGCAACCCGAGCATCACCAACAGGCGTGGCAATGCGCGACGACGCCAGTGCCGCGAGGAACCGAGGTTGCAGGCCAGCTCGGCACCGAAAAGCACAATCAGCCAGGACAGATACACCCACAGCAGAAACAGCGGCACTGTGGCGAAGGCGCCATAGATCAGTTGGAAACCGGGAAACAAGCGCACGTACAAACCGAACAGGGCCTTGGCCACCTCGAACAACACCGCGGCGAACACCCCGCCCAACAGAGCGTTCTTGATCGGTACCCGAGTATTGGGCACCGAGGCGTAGATCAGGGTGAAGGCCGCCACGCTGGACATCAGCGGCGTCAGGCGCAACACGGTCTCGGCACCGATCAGCGCATCTGGCCCGGAAATCAGCGACAGCGAGGTGATATAGGTGCTGACCACAAAGCCCACACCGAGCAGCAACGGGCCCAGGCTGAGAATCGCCCAATAGAGCAGAAAGCTGGAAATCCCGCGACGCGGCTGACGCACACGCCAGATATTGTTCAGGGCCTTTTCCACCGTTACCAACATGGCGAAGGCCGTGACGGCGAGAAACACCACACCGATCCAGGTCAGTTGCCGTGCCTGGGTGGTGAAGTTATTCAGGTACTCCTGCACCATCTCGCCGGAAGCGGGCAGAAAGTTATGGAAGATAAAGTGCTGAATCTGCTCGCCCACACCGGAAAACGCCGGCACCGCCGAGAGCATGGCAAAGGTCACCGTCATCATCGGTACCACCGCGAACAGCGTGGTATAGGTCAGCGCCGCGGCACTGTTGGGACCATGGTCGGCCAGAAAACGCCGCAACAGGAATCGCCAGAATTCCACAAAATCATCGAAACCTTGGCGCATGCCCACTCCCTTGTTAGTAGTAAATCGCCGCGCCAACGCCCCAGGCTGTTCAGGCAAAGCGGCCGACGCGGGTAGAATAGCCGCCACCCTAGGCAAGATGCGACATGCACATGACCGACCTGACGCTTTATCACAACCCGCGCTGCTCGAAATCCCGTGCCGCGCTGGAGCTTCTTGAAGCCCGTGGCCTGCAACCTACTGTGGTGCGCTACCTGGAAACGCCACCCAGCGCTGCCGACATCACTGCCCTGCTGAGCAAACTGAAGCTGTCTGCACGCGAGCTGCTGCGCAGCGGTGAAGAGGAATACAAAACCCTCAACCTGAGCGATGCCAGCCTGAGCGAAGCGCAGCTGATCGCCGCCATGGCTGCCCACCCCAAACTGATCGAACGGCCGATTCTGGTGGTCGGCGAGCACGCCGTGATTGGTCGCCCGCCTGAGCGCGTGCTGGAGTTGTTGCCATGAGCCAGCCGTACATTCTGGTGCTCTACTACAGCCGCCACGGTGCCACCGCCGAAATGGCCAAGCAGATCGCCCGTGGCGTGGAGCTCGCCGGCCTGGACGCACGCCTGCGCACCGTGCCCGCCATCTCCACCGAATGCGAAGCCGTAGCTCCGAGCATCCCGGCCGAAGGCGCGTTGTACGCAACGCTCGACGAGTTGAAAAACTGCGCCGGTCTGATCCTTGGCAGCCCTACCCGCTTCGGCAATATGGCCGCCCCGCTCAAATACTTTCTCGACGGCACCAGCAGCCTGTGGCTGACCGGCGAACTGGTGGGCAAACCCGCCGGCGTATTCACCTCTACCGCCAGCCTGCATGGCGGCCAGGAAAGCACCCTGCTATCGATGATGCTGCCGCTGCTGCACCACGGCATGCTGATTGCCGGCCTGCCTTACAGCGAAGCCGCGTTGCTGGAAACCCGGGGTGGCGGCACGCCCTACGGCGCCAGCCACCACGCTGGAGCCGACGGCAAACGCGCCCTCGACGAACATGAAATCAGCCTTTGCCGCGCCCTCGGTCAACGCCTGGCCCACACTGCATTGCGCCTGCGCGCCCCGTTGGAGAACACCCGTGGCTAAAACCCCCAAGCCCCTGCCATCACTCGAGTGGCTGGCCCCACGCCTGAAAGTCAGTCGCGTACTTACCTTGATCAGCTTCTTCGCCCTGGCCGCCCTGCTGCTGACCTGGAACCTGGTCTACGCCGACCTGCACGGCGCGCGCACCTGGGTGATCCTCTGCATCGAACTCGGCCCGCTGGCCTTGCTCGCCCCCGGCTTGCTGCTGGGCAACGCCCGCGCCCACGCCTGGACCTGCTTCGTGGTCAACCTGTACTTCATCAAGGGTGTGCTTGCCGCATTCGACCCGAACCGCAGCTGGTTGGGTTGGACTGAAAGCGTGCTGAGTCTGGCGCTATTCACCAGCGCACTGCTCTACACGCGGTGGCGGTTTCAGCATGACCGGAAGTTGGCGGGCGAGTAATTTGTTCCCCTGGAAAACCAATCGCGACTGAAGCCGCTCCTACGCAATGAGCTAACCCGTAGGAGCGGCTTCAGCCGCGATAGATCTCAATACAGAACGAAGACTTTCATCCAAAGGCAGTGGTGATCACCAGCCCAGGGTTTCTTTCAAGAAGGGAATGGTCAGCTTGCGCTGCGCCTGCAGCGAGGCCTGATCCAGCTGCTCGAGCAACTCGAACAGCGCACTCATGCTGCGGGTGCCACGGGTGAGGATAAAACGCCCCACCTCATCGGTCAGGTGCAACCCGCGGCGCGATGCGCGCAGTTGCAGGGCACGCAGCTTGTCTTCATCGGCCAGGGTCTGCAGCTGAAACACCAGCGCCAGGGTCAGACGTGATTTCAGGTCCGGCAACTGCACCAGCAATTCCCGCGGCGAAGCACTGGCCGCCAGCAAAAGGCGTCGGCCGCTGTCACGCAAGCGATTGAACAGATGGAACAGCGCCTCTTCCCACTGCGCATTGCCAGCAATCGCATCCAGATCATCCAGACATACCAGCTCGCACTGCTCCAGGTTGTCCAGCAACTCCGGACCGTGTTGCACCACCTCGGCCAGCGGCAGATACACCGCCTGCTCACCACGCTGCTCAAAGCGCAGGCACGCAGCCTGAAGCAAATGCGTACGCCCTACCCCGTCGCTGCCCCACAGGTACATCAGGCTTTCCGTCCAGCCGGCCTCGGCCTCGCACAACCGCTCGACATAGCCGAGCGCCGCGGCATTGGCCCCGGGGTAATAGTTCGCAAACGTGGCGTCATCGCGCAGACGCACACCAAGGGGGAGCTGTATCGGTTTCATGCGGGAGTAAGGCGGTTCCGGGTGGCACCAGGGAGGCGCGCAGCAAAGGGGGCGAAGTTTATCGGCTTCTGCGCGCTAAGTCATTGATGGCAAAAGCCAACCTGCTTAATTGGCGTCGTGGGGCTCGGGTCTGCTGAGTTTTCCATATAGAAAAATACTAGCCCCGCGCAACTGGGTCGAGATTGGGATGGTTCCGAGCGTGGTGGTGGGCGATGTGCGCATGGTCGACTTGCGGCGACTGCAAGCGGATTTGCACCGGAGCAAGAAAGGATTTACCGAGGGGAATTACCCCGTCGTGCAATCCAACGCACGCTTGTAGGAGCCGCTGGGCGACATTCCGATCAGCCGCGATGCTGTTGATCTTGATGAGCATCGCATCGCGGCTGAAGCCGCTCCTAAAGGTATTACCTATGGCTTACTCCGCCGCAGAGGCCGGCACTATCTCAATTACCTCAACCGTCTCCACCACCTGCTCTTCGCCGTAGACATCGGACTTTTTATAGAAGTCGTGGGCATGGCGCAGCAGCACCATGATCACCGCCGCCACCGGCAGGGCCAGCAGGATGCCGGTAAAGCCGAACAGTTGGCCGCCGGCCAGAATGGCGAAGATCACCGCCACCGGGTGCAGGCCGATGCGGTCACCGACCAGCAGGGGCGTCAGCAGCATGCCTTCTAGCAGTTGGCCGACGGTGAATACGGCGGCGATACCCAGCAATGGGTAAAACTCGGGGCCGAATTGGAACAGGCCGGCAGTGATGGCGGCACCAAAGCCGACGACAAAGCCCATATACGGAACGATGCTGGCCAGACCGGCGATGATGCCGATCAGCAGGCCCAGCTCCAGGCCCACCAGCATCAGGCCGCTGGCGTAGATAATGCCCAGACCGAGCATCACCAGAAGTTGCCCGCGCAGGAACGCGCCTAGCACTTCGTGGCATTCGCCGAGCAGTTGCACGATAAAACCTTCGCGGCTGCGCGGCAGCAGGCTACGCACTTTGGCGACCATGATGTCCCAGTCGCGCAGCAGGTAGAAACTCACCACCGGAATCAGTACCAGATTGCCCAGCCAGCCCAGCAGCGCCAGGCTGGAAGCCCCGGCCGAGGCCAGTACGGTGCCGACGATATCGGTGGTTTTGCCCAGGTGCTCGGTGACGGCCGCTTTGACCTGGTCGAATTTCCAGAAGCCATCGACCAGGCCGAGCTGGGCTTGCACCCACGGCAGCGCGCGGTGTTGCGCCCAGTCGATCATTTGTGGTGCCAGTTCATACAGGCGCACCAGCTGTTTGCCGAGTAACGGCACCAGTACCAGCAGGGCGATCACCAGGATCAGGGTGAACACGCCAAACACCACGATCACCCCCCAGGTGCGCGACAGTTTCCAGCGCTCCAGCAGGTCGACAATCGGATCGCCCATATAGGCCAGCAGAATGCCGATCAGAAAGGGCGAAAGTATCGGGTGCAGCACGTACAACAACCCACCGAGCAGAAACAGCGCGGCAATCCCTAGCCAGTGACGTGTATCAGTCATGCTCAACAGCCTCGAAGAAAAGGGGTTCACCAACTGGTTTTCACCAGTTGGCTTTTTACCAGCAGGCTTTTTACCAGCCTGCTTTTTTACCAGCCGTAATGCAGCACGTTAGCGGCAGCTGCCGGTACTGGCGCAACCGGTGCAACGGCGGATGGGTCGGCCGGTGCCGCAGCGGCGTCAACCGCGGCAGCGGCAACTGGCTCTGGCGGCAGTTCACGCATACGGGCCAGGGCCAGTTGCGCGCGCAGCTGCTCGGCGCTGGCTTTGACTCGGTAGGTCAGGCGATCACCCACGGTGCTTTGCAGACGGGCGTCGAAGGGTTCCAGCAGACGCTGCAGTTCGGCATAGCGGGTCAGATCGGCGCCCTGGATATCCAGCGTCAGATCCTGAGCGGCGCCCTGCGCGGCGACAAAGTGGGTGGCCAGGCGTTGGCTAACGGCCAGCAACACCGCATCGGCGACGGCATCAGCACTGGTGCCTTCGGCTTTGCCTTGTTCACGCTTATCGCCCAGCCACAGGCGCCATTGCGCTTGCCACTGGCCGCCTTCTTCCTTGGCGTTGACGGCCAGTAGTGCGTCGGCACCGTAACGGGCGGAGGGTTCTTTCAGCGCATCGGGGTTATTGGCGGCGAGGTTTTCGGCGGTGCCGGCCAGCTGCTCATTGAGGTCGGCGATGGGTAGACGCAGCGGCAAACCACGATTCTGCGCCGCACGTTGCAACGAGGCCGCCGCTGGCTGGCTATCGCCCACCAGGCTCGCGCCCTCGGCGCTGGTGTTCAACCACCAGGCCAGCACGGCCGGACGATTCGCGCTCCACAGGGCAATGCCAGCCTGACGCAGGCTGCGGTCGGTGCTGATGGCATCGAAGTCGACCACCAGTACCTGGGGCGGGCCGTTTTCGTAGCCGTATTGGCTGACCAGTTGTTGCGGGTCTTTGCGCAGTTCGGCGATGGCCGGGTTGGCAAGCGCCTTGTCGCTGCCGGTCAGGCGCAGCACCAAGGTATCCAGGGCGCTGCTGAGGGCGGCGGCGCGCTCATCCGGTTGCTGGCTGGCTACCGGCTGGCGTACTTGATAGAGGTTTTCCACAGGGGCGGCCTGGGACGCCAGGCTGCACAGCGAAAGGCACAGGGTAAATAACGAACGAGCGACTAACGGGCTGAACAGTGAGGCGGACAAACGCATGGTGGGTTCTCGGCTCAGGGACAGGCAGCAGGCCTGAGGACAGGGCACTGCGGCAAAGAGCACTACCTTAAACAGCCCTCTGCGACCCGGCAACCGCAGAAAGGCCAAGGCTTGCGCATAAACCAGCTTAACTAGTGCTAAGCGACTGCCCATTGGAGGAACACAAGGTGTCGATAAAGCTCCGTTTGCTGCTGTTAACCGGCACCGGCCTGCTGGCCGCACTGATCCTCAGCCTGGTCAGTTTCGTCGGCAACCATCAGGTGGCCGATGCGGTGCGGGCCAATCAGGTCAGCCTGACTGCCCTGCGCAATCATATGGAAGCGGACATGATGCACGACGCCCTGCGCGCTGACGTGCTGGCCGCCCTGTTGGTCGGTCTGGGGAAAAGCACCACCAACGCCGAGGAAGCCCGTTCGAGCCTGGAAGAACACGCCGGGCATTTTCGCGAGGTGCTGACGGAAAACCTTAGCCTGCCGGTGAACGACGCCATCAAGGCCGGACTGAACAAGGTCAAGCCAAGCCTGGATGCCTATATCGCCGCGGCCGAAAGCATCGTCGCCCTGGCGCTCAAGGATGCCGATGGCGCGCAGAAGCAATTGCCCACCTTCAATGCCGCCTTTACCCAGTTGGAAGGGGAAATGGCCAGCCTTAGCGAGCTGATCGAAGCCAACACCGGGCAAACCAGCAAAGACACCGAAAGCGCCATCAGCACCGCCAACCTCACCTTGGCGGTGGTGTTGATCGCCAGCCTGGTGCTGTTGGTGGTGCAAGGCACGTGGATCGTTCGCAGCATCATGCGGCCGTTGCTGGCGGCCAGCGAGATTGCCAGCAGCATCGCCCAGGGCGACCTTGGCCGCAGCATCGAGCAGCCCGCACAGCAGGATGAGGCCAGCGCCCTGATCCGCAGCCTGGCCACCATGCAGCGCGACCTGCGCGGCATGATCGGCGTGGTTCGCGGCAACGCCGACAGCGTCAATAGCCTCACCCAGCAACTCAGCGCCGGTTGCCATCAGGTGGCCGGCAGCAGCGCCCAGCAGAGTGAAGCGGCCAACACCATGGCGGCGGCGGCCAGCGAAATGACCGCCAGCATTGAGGAAATCACCCGCCACTCCGGCCAGGCGCTGGATATGGCCAACCAGGCCGAACGCCTGGCCAAGGACGGTGGCAAGGTGATTCACCAGGTAGTGCAGGATATGGACGGTATCGCCCGCTCGGTGCAGCAGTCGGCTCAGGTGATTCGCACCCTGGATCAGGAATCCGAGCAGATTTTCGGCATTATCCAAGTGATCAAGGGCATCGCCGACCAGACCAACTTACTCGCTCTGAATGCCGCCATCGAAGCGGCCCGCGCCGGCGAACAGGGTCGTGGTTTTGCCGTGGTCGCCGATGAGGTGCGCAGCCTGGCCGGACGCACCAGCACTTCAACCCAGGAGATCGCTGCGATGGTGCAGCGTATTCAAACCAGCACCCGCGATGCCGCCACCAGCATGGAGGCCGGCGTGGCGCAGGTGGACAAGGGCATGGCAGTAACCGCTGATGTCGAGCGGGCGATTCGCGAGATTCTTGAAGCCACCCTGACCACCACCCAACTGGTCAACGACATCACCCGCACCATTGGCGAACAGAGCCTGGCCAGCAACGAGATCGCCCATCAGGTGGAAACCATCGCCAATATGTCGCTGAGCAACAGCGACGTGATCGGCAAAACCGCCGACACCACCGATGAGTTATCGAGCCTGGCGGGCAAATTGTCGCTATCGGTGGACCGTTTCCGACTCTAGCTACGGACGTTCGGCGCTAATTGGCGTTTTTTCCTGCCCGTCCGGCTGCGCAGATGGCCGCCTGCCGGCAAGCCTGATAAAATCGCGCGCCTTCGCAGACCGTGCCTCCCCCGCGTGCTGGCCCATGTGCCGCCGCCTGTCCCGGTCGCTCCCCGAACATCCCTTTCATAAAGGCCTGGATCTATGAGCAAGCAACCCTCCATTAGCTACAAGGACGCCGGCGTCGACATCGATGCAGGTGAAGCCCTGGTCGAACGCATCAAAAGCGTGGCCAAGCGCACTGCGCGTCCGGAAGTGATGGGCGGCCTGGGTGGCTTCGGTGCCCTCTGCGAGATCCCAGCAGGTTACAAACAGCCGGTACTGGTCAGCGGTACCGACGGCGTCGGCACCAAGCTGCGCCTGGCGCTGAACCTGAACAAACACGACAGCATCGGCCAGGACCTGGTGGCCATGTGCGTAAACGACCTGGTGGTATGCGGTGCCGAGCCGCTGTTCTTCCTCGACTACTACGCCACCGGCAAACTCAATGTCGATGTCGCCGCCACTGTGGTCACCGGCATTGGTGCCGGTTGCGAACTGGCTGGTTGCTCGCTGGTCGGTGGGGAAACCGCCGAGATGCCGGGCATGTACGAAGGCGAAGACTACGACCTGGCCGGCTTCTGCGTGGGTGTGGTGGAAAAAGCCGAAATCATCGACGGCTCCAAGGTA
Organism: Pseudomonas sp. TE3786; assembly: GCF_054057335.1. Taxonomy (NCBI): domain Bacteria; kingdom Pseudomonadati; phylum Pseudomonadota; class Gammaproteobacteria; order Pseudomonadales; family Pseudomonadaceae; genus Pseudomonas; species Pseudomonas sp. TE3786. The sequence continues at coordinate 345,624 of NZ_JBSRZF010000001.1, read as the reverse complement.
CAAACCGGCGACGCCCTGATCGCTCTGCCTTCCTCCGGCCCGCACTCCAACGGCTACTCGCTGATCCGCAAGATCATCGAAGTGTCCGGTGCCGATATCGAAACCGTACAGCTCGAAGGCAAAGCGCTGACCGAACTGCTGATGGCTCCGACCCGCATCTACGTCAAACCGCTGCTCAAGCTGATCAAAGACACCGGCGCGGTAAAAGCCATGGCCCACATCACCGGTGGCGGCCTGCTGGACAACATCCCCCGCGTACTGCCAGACGGCGCTCAGGCGGTGGTAGACGTCGCCAGCTGGAAACGCCCGGCGGTGTTCGACTGGCTGCAAGAGCAAGGCAACGTCAATGAAACCGAGATGCACCGCGTGCTGAACTGCGGCGTCGGGATGGTTATCTGCGTCGCACAGGAACACGTCGAGGCCGCTCTGGCCAACCTGCGTGCCAGCGGCGAGCAGCCATGGGTGATCGGCCAGATCAACGCCGGCACCGACGATGCCGAACGCGTTGTGTTGAATAACCTGAAAGCCCACTGATGCCCAACGCCTCGCCCTGCAATGTTGTGGTGCTGCTGTCCGGTTCGGGCAGCAACCTGCAGGCGTTGATCGACGATATTCAGACCGAGGCCAGTCCCGCCCATATCACTGCGGTGATTTCCAACCGCAGTGATGCCTATGGCCTGGAGCGGGCCAAAGCGGCCGGCATCGCCACCCATGTGCTGGACCACAAAGCCTTCGCCGACCGGGAGAGCTTCGACAGCGCACTGATGGCACTGATCGACAGCTGCCAGCCGCAGCTGGTGCTGTTGGCCGGTTTCATGCGCATTCTCAGCGGCACCTTTGTGCGACATTACCAAGGCCGCCTGCTGAATATTCACCCTTCCCTGCTGCCCAAATACAAAGGCCTGCACACCCACCAACGGGCGCTGGATGCCGGCGACCACGAACATGGCTGCAGCGTGCACTTTGTAACGGAGGAACTCGATGGTGGGCCTCTGGTCGTACAAGCTGTTGTGCCGGTACGCTTGGATGACACGGCGCAGAGCCTGGCCAACCGCGTACATGCACAGGAGCACCGGATTTACCCCCTTGCTGTGCGCTGGTTCGCTGATGGCGACTTGCGCCTTGGCGATCAGGGGGCAATGCTGAAAGCGCAATTGTTACCGGCCACCGGCCACCTGATCCGAACCTAGGAGACTTTATGCGTCGTGCCTTGCTGTTCGTCCTCGCCGTGCTCACCCTGCCGGCGCAGGCCCTGGAGCTGAAACCCTTTTCGGCCAGCTACACCGCCGACTGGAAACAGATCCCCGTCAGCGGTACTGCCGAGCGCAGTCTGCAAAAGCAAGCCGACGGCCGTTGGCTGCTGAACTTCAAAGCCTCCATGCTGGTGGCCAGCCTCACCGAACAAAGCACCTTCCGCATCGACAGCAATACCTTTCTGCCGCTGACCTACCGCTACGACCGCAGCGGCCTGGGCAAGGGTAAAAGCGTTGAGCTGGATTTCGATTGGGACGCCAAGAAAGTCATCGGCAGCGACCGTGGCGACCAGGTGTCCTTGCCCCTGAACCGTGGCGTGCAAGACAAATCCACCTACCAGGTGGTGCTGCAAGCCGACGTCGCCGCAGGCAAGAAGACCATGAGTTATCAGGTGGTCGATGGCAGCGACATCGAAACCTATGACTTCCGCGTGCTGGGCGAAGAGAAGGTCGAAACCATGGCCGGCAGCGTCGAGGCCATCAAGGTGGAGCGCGTACGCGACCCGACCCAGAGCAGCCGCAAAACCGTGCTGTGGTTCGCCAAAGACTGGAACTACCTGCTGGTGCAGCTGTACCAGGTGGAGAAAGACGGCAAGGAATACCAGATCATGCTCAAAGACGGCAGCGTGGATGGCAAAGCGGTGAAAGGCAGCTAAGCCTAGCGTTGTAAAAAAGCCCCGCTCAGTGCGGGGCTTTTTTATGCACCTAAAAATTTATGCGGTAACCGGGCTTATTAATGGCGTGCTGACAGGCTATCTGGGCAAACGGCCTATGCTCGATGAAATGCCCGCATTAATGGTCACTGGGTTGACAGTCACCGGGCTGACAGTCGCTGGGCTCACAGTCGTTGTACTGACAGTTGTTGTACTGGCAGATGGTGTACTGGCAGGTGGTGTACTGGCAGGTGGTGTACTGGCAGTCGCTGGACTGACAATCGCTGGCCTGAAACCCTCTGCGCTGACAGTGACTGAACTGACATCCGTTACCGTGACACCCACTGGATTGGCGCAACCAAGACTCTCAATCCCATCCATATTGGCCACATTGATCGGCTGGCCGTCGCAGGACAGATCAAGCCGTTTGGGCGCAGCACTGGTCGCATCAGTGCAAACACTGCGAGCAGTGTCGTACACACCGTTGCAGGAAATATCTGGCGCATGGTGATTTCTCTGCATTGAGTGATCACAGCTCAGATATCGCCCCTGGTACCCCACCAGAAGGCTACACGCAGGTAGAAACTCGATAGTGATAGGTTTGATTGTGTTCGTATTGCGCACGTAACAGGTCTGACGCCCTGGGGTGAATACTTGATCGCCGTCACAGCGTAAGGCGAAGGGTGCCGTGACGGCGGTCAATGAGGCCAGACTGCGCCCAAAACAAGTCACCAATTGGCCGGTCACGCTATCGAGATAAACCGCCGCGCAGTTAACGTTGTTGGCACGGATAATTACGTCGATCAAGCCCGCACCAGGGTAATCCATCGGCAAAATACCCATGTAGCGCTGCGCTGCCGGCCTGCTCAGCACGTTGGCAACTATGTAGTTATAAATATCTGGATTAACCTCCGATGCCGAGCCTAAAGGCGTTTGCGGTGGCGAGTCGAAGGCCAGATTGTTAACCACATTGGTTTTCGTCGTTTGTGCAGCCACTATCTTCGCCTTGACGATACCCAGCTTCTTTTTGCTCTCGGCGCCGAAGTTATAACCAATCTGCCAAACATCTTGAATATCGAAATTCGTGTAATCAAACCCGCTCACTTTAACCATCAGATTTTCTTCTAGAAGAACCATTTTCCCACGCACATCAGCGATTTTTGGATTAAGTTCCGTTGGCTGCCAAATGTAATCGGCATACTGCGCTATATACGAAGCGTAGGTATCGGCAAAGCTGCGGGTATTGCCTGAGGCCCCATATTCTTCCTTGAGCCGGACAAAAACAAACTCACTGGGGTTCTGCTGCAAAAACGTGGAAATATCCGCCAGCACGCGACCGAACATGATTTTCTGAAAATACGCGCCATGGTGAATAGTGAATGTATTACCTATATGTCTTAGGCGTATATCAAGAAAGCGAATACCGCCGTTCAATTGCTGAGGAATGCTCAACGTCTGATTTTGCGACCACATCACACCGTAGCGCGCGGCCGATTCATGCGTGCCTGGAATTGATATATCCCTTATTCGGGTCTGATCGTCCAACCAGCCCATCCAACGTTTGTTCGCGGGGAGGTCCTCGGTCCCGCTATAAACACCCTCGCTGGCCTTGGCCATTCCCAGGCAGAGGCACACGAGCATAAATAGTAAAACCTTAACAACATCACGTCTGACAGCGGCCATAACATTCTCTCCAATAGTAAGCGGAGACAAAAGCTATGCGAATGGAAAACCACAACTCAAGCGCAACTACCCGTTATAGACGGCACTGACAATAAACAAGGAGATTGCATCGAGAGATACGCCCAACCGCGAAACTACTTCAGCGCTAAATTAGCGCCCGCAAGCAGACACCTTACATTTACCCGTTAATGCACCCGCAAACTGCGCAAGAAAAATCGGCGCAATATCTTGTTCAGTCAGTTGCCCATTGCCCTGAACAAGCAAATAAAAACCATCCAGAAAAACATAACTTGTGTTCCTACAGTGTTCGGAAAATTGTCTTTTTACGAACACTCCTACAAAACAAAAATCTCAGACTGGCATCCATATCTCCGTCGCTCTTAACTTGCGCCTGTGCAGTCAAGCCACGGAGCCCTCCTATGAACGTCCGCCCGATCTCAACCGCCCTGCTGCTTTCGCTGTTCACCAGCCTTCCCGCGCTGGCCGATGGTGGCACCCTCAGTTTCCAAGGGCGGATCGTTGAATCAGCCTGCAGCGTCACAGCCAGTGCGCAGACCAGCGGCCAAGCCATCAGCCCCGGCGTCAATCTGTTGGTGAGCCCGGCAAACGACGCGTGCTCGCGTTACTCCCCGGCCTTTACCGCGCAATACCTGCCGCTATCGGCCAGCGAAACCGACCTGGCCAATCGGGTTATCACCATTACCTACAACTGAGGGCCGACGGCCTGCGCGCCGCCACCGATCTATTTGCGATTGCCAGGGCGCGCCGGCACTGGTATCTGTACATGCAAACAGTGGTTTGGCGTAACGATGCATTCCCTCGAAGATCCCCGTTTCTATTACCTGGCCAATTTTCATAAAGCGCTGGCCTGGCTCGCTGCGCGTTATAGCGACCTGTTCAGTGCCGACGAGGCGGCATTTGTGCGCCTGTTCCCCGAGCTACCACTGCCCTCCCAGGCCCTGCTGACGCGGATGATCATGCGCAAGGGCCCGCACTTTCGCGCCAGCAAACTCAGTTATGAAGAGATCGGTTGTTCCCGCCAGGCGGCCGAGGTGCTGCTGGCGCACGGCTGGCTCAGCAGCGCGAGCGAGCTAAGCCTGGCCGAGCTGTTCGCCCACCTGCGCAAGGATGAAGTGCTACTGCATTTCGGCGCGCTGCTGAGCAACCGCAGCGCCAACAAGCCGCTGCTGCTGGAACAGTTGCAAAGCCAGCTCGAGGGTGAGCGCCCCTTCGACCAATGGTGCCCGCAACTGGATGACCCGTTGCTGACCCTGACCATTGGCGAGCTGATCGACCGCCTGCGCCTGATGTTCTTTGGCAACCTGCACCAGGACTGGGTCGAGTTTGTGCTTTCCGACCTGGGCATCTTCCGTTACGAACAGGTGGCGATGAGCGCCGACTCCCGCGGCTTCACCCGCCGTGAAGACATCGACACCTACCTGCACCTGTGGCACTGCCGGCAGCGCTTCGAGGCAGGCGAACCGCTGACCGAAGTGCTGGAGCAGATCGCTGCAGTACACACCGACAACCCGCTGCTGCTGGAACGACGTGGCAAGCTGCTGTTCCGCATTGCGCAGCACCTGGAACGCCTCGGCGAGCTGGAGCACGCGCTGGCCCTATATGGCCTCAGCGCCTACCCGGAGTCACGGCAACGGCAGATTCGCGTGCTGGAACGCCTGGCGCAGTACGAACAGGCTCATATCCTGGCGCAGCAGGCTGCGGCGGCACCGGTCAACGATGGCGAAGCGCAGTTGGTGGCCCGTGCGCTTACCCGGCTGAACCGCCAGCTGGGTCTGGCCAAGGCGAGCAAACCGGCCAAGGTGGAAGCCGGGCGGATCGAACTGAGCTTGCCCTTCCATCCCGATTTCAGCGTCGAGCAACGGGTGCAACTGCACCTCAGCGAAGATCAGGCCCCCGTGCACTATGTGGAAAACACCCTGATCTGCAGCCTGTTCGGCCTGCTCTGCTGGCCGGCGATCTATGCCCCGCTGCCGGGGGCGTTTTTCCATCCATTCCACAGCGGCCCGGTGGATCTGCTGCGCGCCGACTTCACTCAGCGCCGCGCCACGCTGTTTGCCGATTGCCTGGCGGCGCTGGACTGCGAGACCTACAAAACCCGGATTCGCAGCACCTACCAGGAAAAATTCGGTATCCAGTCACCCTTCGTATTCTGGGGCCTGCTCACTGAGGAGCTGCTGGAGCAGGCCCTCACCTGCCTGCCCGCCGCCCACTTGCGCGCCTGGTTTCAGCGGCTGCTGAGGGATATCAAAGCCAACCGCGCCGGGATGCCCGACCTGATCCAGTTCTGGCCCGCCGAGCAGCGCTACCGGATGATCGAGGTGAAAGGCCCGGGTGATCGCCTGCAGGACAACCAGAAGCGCTGGCTGGCGTTCTGCGCCGAGCACGCTATGCCGGTGGATGTCTGTTATGTGCAGTGGGCGGACGTATGAGGTGCCTGGCATGATTTATCAGGTGGCGGTGCGCGCCCTGTGCGAGTTCACCGCCAAGCAGGGCGACCTCGATCTGCGTTTCACCCCCTCGCCCACCGCGCAGGAAGGCATTGCCGGGCATATGAGCGTGGTGGCGCGGCGCGGCTCGGGCTATATCGCCGAGCTGCCGCTCAGTGGTGAATATGAAGGTTTGCTGGTGCGCGGCCGCGCCGATGGCTACAACCCCGACGACAACCTGCTGGAAGAAATCAAAACCCACCGTGGCGATATCGCGCGCATTCCGGAAAACCACCGACTGCTGCACTGGGCCCAGGTCAAGGTCTACGGCGCGTTGCTGTGCGCCGAGTACGAGCTGGAAGAAGTCGACCTCGCAGTGGTGTACTTCAATGTGCTCACCCACAAAGAGACCAGCTTTCGCGAGACCTTCAGCGCCAGCGCCCTGCAGGCGTTTTTCCAGATGCATTGCCAGCGCTTTATCACCTGGGCCAAACAGGAACAGGCGCACCGCATCGAGCGTGATGACAGCCTCGGGCAGTTGCGTTTCCCCCACGCCAGTTTTCGCAGCGGTCAACGCCAACTGGCCGAAGCGGTATACCGCGCCGCCCGCGATGGCCACAGCCTGATGGCCCAGGCCACCACCGGCATTGGCAAAACCATCGGCACCCTGTTTCCCCAGCTCAAGGCCTTTCCCGAGCAAAAGCTTGATCGCCTGTTTTTCCTCACGGCGAAAACTCCGGGCCGCCGCCTGGCCCTGGATGCTCTGCAAACCCTGCGCGCCCAGGAGCCAAAGATCGCCCTGCGGGTGCTCGAGCATGTGGCCCGTGACAAAGCCTGCGAGCACCCGGACAAAGCCTGCCACGGCGATTCCTGTCCCTTGGCCAAAGGCTTCTACGACCGCCTGCCCGCCGCCCGAAAAGCGGCGCTGGATAGCCAATGGCTGAACCAGGCGGCGGTGCGTGACGCGGCCCTCGCCCACGGCATCTGCCCCTATTACCTGAGCCAGGAGCTGTGCCGCTGGAGCGACGTGGTGGTGTGTGACTACAACTACTACTTCGATATGACCGCCTTGCTCTACGGCCTTACCCAGCTCAACGAATGGAAAGTCACCCTGCTGGTGGACGAGGCGCACAACCTGGTGGAGCGCGGCCGCGGCATGTACAGCGCGGAGCTTGCGCAGGCGCGTTTCAAGATCATGCGCGGCCTGGCACCCAAGGGCCTGAAGAGCGCCCTGGACCGCGTCAACCGCCACTGGAACCAGCTGCATCAGGACCAGGAGGCGCTGTATCAGGTGTACCCGGCGGCACCGGACCTGTTCATCATGGCCCTGCAAAAAGCCGTCAGCGCGATCACTGACCACCTCACCGATCAGCCCACCGGCAACGAAGCCGAGCTGTTGCACTTCTACCTCGACGCCATGCTGTTCTGCCGCCTGGCCGAGGTATTTGGTGCCCATTCGCTATTCGATATCAGCCGCCACCTGGGCCCGGGCGGCAAATCGCAATCCACCCTGTGCATCCGCAACGTGGTGCCGGCGCCGTTCCTTGCTCCACGGCTGGCCGCCGCCCATAGCTGCACGCTGTTCTCAGCCACCTTGAGCCCGGCCAACTACTATGCCGACCTGCTCGGCCTGCCGGAGCAGACGCCCTGGCTGGATGTGGAGTCGCCGTTTCTGGCCGAGCAGTTGCAGGTACAGGCGGTTAGCAACCTGTCCACCCGCTACGTCGACCGCGACCGTTCACTGGCACCAATCACCGCGCTGATGGCCCGCCAGTTCATCGAGCGGCCCGGCAACTACCTGGCTTTTTTCAGCAGCTACGCCTACCTGGAACAGGTGCGCGACCAGTTCGTCGCCGCCCACCCGCAGGTGCCGATCTGGGTGCAATCGCGGCAAATGGACGAAGCCGAGCGCCAGCACTTTCTCGAACGCTTCCAGGAAAGCGGCCAGGGCATCGGCTTTGCCGTGCTCGGCGGTGCCTTTGGCGAGGGGATCGACTTGCCCGGCAAGCGCCTGATCGGTGCCTTTATCGCCACCCTGGGGCTGCCGCAGATCAACCCGATCAACGAGCAGATCAAGCAACGCATGCAAGCCATGTTCGGCAGTGGCTATGACTACACCTACCTGTACCCCGGCCTGCAGAAAGTCGTGCAGGCCGCCGGCCGGGTGATACGCACCCAGCAGGATCAGGGCGTGGTGTATTTGATGGATGATCGCTTTAGCCAGGCGGCGGTAAGACGCTTATTACCGACCTGGTGGGAAGTGGGGCGGTGTCGGTTGCCGACCGGGGATGAGACGCTTACGCCGTAAATCGACGTTTGCCGGGATCGCGGCTCAAGCCGCTCCTACCGGTTGTGCGATCCGTAGGAGCGGCTTCAGCCGCGATGCTGTTGATCTTTTAGCCCAACAACTCGGCAAAGGCCTTGTCCGCCTCCAGCACTGCCGGCAGCGCGGCAAATACCGCATCCAGATCGAGCTCTTCCAGCAACGGCCCGCCCAGGGATTCCCTGGCTTCCTCGGTAGCGCCGCCGTGGCTTTGCAGGGCTTCGGCGATCAGTACGGCCTGGGCCAGGGTCTTGGGCAGGGGCTGATCAGGCGGTGCCTGCAGCGGTTTGACCTGTAGGGCAATGGCGTTCTGGATCAGCTTGGGCAGTTGCCAGCGGCGCGCCAGTTCCGCGCCGACTTCGGGGTAACCAAAGCCCAGTTGCAGGGTTTCATTGACCACCCGGCCAACGGCACCGTGCTTGCTGGCGTTCAGTTTGGCGGCGTATTGCGGCGCGCCGGTCTGAATCAGCAGCTCGCCGATGTTATGCATCATGCCGCAGGTAAACGCCGTGTCGGCATCCTGGCCCGCCTGTTTGGCCAACAGGCGGCTGATACTGGCAACCTGGAAACTGTGGGTCCAGAACCCCTTGAGATCGAAGCTGGCGTCGGCCTTGAAGGCACCGGTCACCGCCGAGGCCAGCACCAGGGTACGCAGGGTGTTGAAGCCCAGGCGCGAGGCGGCGTCTTCGATACTGGTGGATTCCCGTACCCCGCGGTAGCGCGAGGAGTTGGCCAGGCGCAGCACCTTGGCGGCGATTACCGGGTCCAGAGAGATATTGCGCGCCACGCTGTCCAGGCTGGACGACGGGCTGTCGAACTGCTGGATCAGTTCCAGGGCTACCTTGGGGATGCTGGGCAAGGCATGCAGGTCGGCAAACAGCGTTTCTATATCCATGGGCTCACTCTCGCTTGGACGGCAGGTCTAGGAAATCATAGGCAACTTTTTGCTGCGCACCGCGCCACCCGGTGCACGTCACCGCATTGATACCGGCAAGCGTCACCGAACGAAACTAGCGCTGAACGCGAAAGCCCTTGGGCGACAGGCCCGTGCCGCGTTTGAAGAAGCGGGAAAAATACGCTGGATCGGCAAAGCCCAAACTGTCGGAAACCTGATTAACGGTCATGGCGCTGTACACCAGGCAGCGCTTGGCTTCCAAAAGCAGGCGCTGATTGATCATCTGCAATGCCGACTGCCCGGCCAGGCGCCGGCACAGGGCGTTGAGGTGGGCGGCGCTGATGCTCAGGGCACTGGCGTAGCGCTCGATGGGCAGGTGCTGGCGAAAGTGGTTTTCCAGCAGACGTGTGAAAGCCTCGACATGCTCTCGCCCACGGTCCGGCCCGGAGCCCGGAGATTGCGCCTCGGCGCGGCGGCTCAGGGACACCAGCAACACGCTGATCAGCGACTGCAGCATCAGGTCACGGCCGCTCTGCTGCTGGTCGTATTCAGCGGCAATCGACTCGAACAGCGCATCCAGATAGCGTCCTTGCGTGCCGATGGCAAAGCACGCCGGCGCGCGCAGGACCTGGCTGTCCAGGCTGGCGGCCAGCTGTTCGGCCAGGGGTTGGGCCAGGCTGAGGATATAGCCCTGCACATCATCGGAAAAACGAAAACCGTGCACACAGAGCGCCGGCACCACCTGCAGCGAGCCGCCGCCGACCTCGGTCAGGACGTCCTCGATCTGCAACTGCGCCTGGCCGGACTGCACATACAGCAGCTGCACCAGATCGCTATGCCGATGCGCTTTGATCTCCCAATGGTGCAGGCGGCTACGCTCGGGAATCGACTCGCAATGAATCAGGTCGGGCGTCGGCCAGGCACCGGTTTCGCCATACAGCTTGAATACCGGAACCGGATTTTCGGCGTTTTTCAGCACGGTAATAACCCATGAAAAGTGCAAGAAAGCTGTTCGATATTGCCTTCTCAGTCGTGCTTTAACCACAAAAAATACAGGCGTTATAAAAACAATTAAGTCCCTCTGCCGCGCATGGCAGAGCTGACAGGAAAACGCCCATGAAAACTCAGATCGCCATTATCGGCGCCGGTCCGTCCGGCTTGTTGCTCGGCCAGCTACTGCACAAGGCCGGTATCGCCAACGTCATCATTGAACGCCAAACCCCGGACTATGTGCTCGGCCGCATCCGCGCCGGCGTGCTGGAGCAAGGCATGGTCGACCTGCTACGCGAAGCCGGCGTCAGCCAGCGCATGGACGCCGAGGGCCTGGTGCATGACGGGTTCGAACTGGCCTTTGACGGCCGCAGCGAACATATCGACCTCAAGGGCCTGACCGGCGGCAAGACCGTAATGGTCTACGGCCAGACCGAAGTCACCCGCGACCTGATGCAGGCCCGTGAGGCCGCCGGCGCCAGCACCTTCTACAGCGCCAGCAATGTGCAGCCCCATGAGCTCAAGGGCGAGCAGCCCTACGTGAGCTTTGAACACAACGGCCAAACCCTGCGCCTGGACTGCGACTACATCGCCGGCTGCGATGGTTTTCACGGCGTTTGCCGGCAAGCCATCCCCGCGGGTGTGCTCAAGGAATTCGAACGCGTCTATCCCTTCGGCTGGCTCGGCATCCTCGCTGACACCCCGCCGGTCAACGAAGAACTGATCTACGCCAACCACGAACGCGGCTTCGCCTTGTGCAGCATGCGCTCGCCGACCCGCACCCGTTATTACGTGCAGGTAGGTGCCGAGGAGAAGGTCGAAGACTGGCCCGATCAGCGCTTCTGGGATGAACTCAAAGCCCGCCTGCCCGCACCGGTGGCCGCCAGGTTGGTGACCGGCCCGTCGATTGAAAAAAGCATCGCGCCGCTGCGCAGTTTTGTGGTCGAGCCAATGCAGTACGGGCACCTGTTTCTGCTTGGCGATGCCGCCCATATCGTCCCGCCGACCGGTGCCAAGGGCCTGAACCTGGCGGCCAGTGACGTCAGCACGCTGTATCGCATTCTGCTCAAGGTGTATGGCGAGGGGCGTACCGACCTGCTCGAGAAGTACTCGCAAATCTGCCTGCGCCGGGTGTGGAAGGCTGAGCGCTTTTCCTGGTGGATGACCTCGATGCTGCACCGCTTCCCCGACACCGATGCGTTTAGCCAACGGATGCAGCAGACCGAGCTGGATTACTTCGTCAGCTCCGAGGCGGGGCGCAAGACCATTGCAGAAAACTATGTAGGGTTGCCGTACGAAGCCATCGAGTAAGGTGCTTAAGCGCCCAATAAACTGCACACCCGCCAGCCCGGCGATCTGCCGATAGCCACAGAACAACCCATGGCCTGTTTGCAGCTCGCTACTAAAAGCAGCTACAGCGCCTGAGGGCGGCCAACGACTGGAGAGTTTGCTTGGCCGCGGTGGGTGCCGCGCCTGGCCACCCACCGCGAAACAACTTGTAGCATTCTGCCATCCGTCCTAATTTTCTCTTCTACGCTTCAGGAAGATTTCGCTGTGCCGACCTAACAAGCAAATGGAATGCACTCCTTAAAAGGCGGGTAATCGAGCATGTTCAATAATCAGCTGAAAAAAAGACTGATGGAGTTGGAAGAGGAAGTTGCACGCACCCAACAGGTCAAGGAATCCTTGTACGAGGAAATGTTGGTCCTTGAGGTCGACCTTGCCGGCAAGATCGTCTTCGCCAATGAAAACTTCCTCCGCGAAATGCTCTACCGTCCAGACCAATTGATCGGTCACCCCCTCGATGCATTCTTCCCCGACAGCTTTCGTCAGGAAGAAAACTACCGCCGCCTGAAACAGTCGTTACAACAAGGTGAGCACCTGCGTGGTGCCTTCCGCCTGTTGCGGGGCAACGGCGAGGAAGCCTGGTTGCGCCTGATCTGGCAACCGATGCGCGATAGCAAAGCCAGGCTGACCAGCTTCTCGCTATTTGCCAACGATCTGACCCGCACTATCGAAGCCTCGAAAGAACATGAAGGCATCATCAACGCCCTGCTGCGCTCCACGGCGGTGATCGAATTCAACCTCAAGGGTGAAGTGATCAATGCCAATGATCGCTTTCTCGGCGCTATGGGCTACACCCTGGAGCAGATCAAAGGCAAGCATCACTCCACGTTCTGCGACCCGCACGAAGTGAACAGCACGGCCTACAAAGACTTCTGGGCCAAACTCAACCGGGGTGAATTTGTTGCCGGACGCTTTAAACGCGTCGATGCCTTTGGCCGACCGGTATGGCTGGAAGCTTCCTATAACCCGGTGCACGACGCCCATAACCGTCTTTATAAAGTGGTGAAATTCGCCACGGTGATTTCCGACCAGGTCAATCAGGAAATCGCCGTGGCCGAGGCCGCCAATATCGCCTACAGCACGTCGCAGCAAACCGACCTCAGCGCGCAGAAAGGCGCATCGGTGGTGCAGCAGACGGTGGACGTTATGCGCCAGATCACCCTGCAAGTGCAGGATGCCGCCGAGGGCATCGAAGCCCTGGATAAACAATCGCAACTGATCAGCTCGATCATCAAAACTATCAGCGGCATTGCCGGCCAGACCAACCTCCTGGCGCTTAACGCCGCCATCGAAGCCGCCCGCGCCGGCGAACAGGGCCGTGGCTTTGCCGTGGTGGCGGACGAAGTGCGCCTGCTGGCCGGCCGTACCAGTCAGGCGGCGGAAGAGATTGTCGAGGTGGTGCAGAAGAATCAGCAGCTGGCACAGACCGCTGTGGACAGTATGTCCAGCAGCCGGCAGCAGGCCGAGCAGGGGCTGGGACTGGCCAATGAGGCGGGGGCGGTGATTGTCGAGATTCAGGACGGCGCGCAGAAGGTGGTGGACGCCATTGGCCAGTTTGCCAATCGGCTGAAGGCATAAAAAGCCCTGGCTGAGCAACAGCCCAGGGCGTTTTTACCCGCTCCCTATTTACGGACCGCTTTGGGATAAAAGCGATTGGCCGCAACTACGCTTTCGATCAATCCCGGCCCCGGGAAGTCCGCGACGATAACCCCCACATAAGCACTGTTTTGCAGAAAGCCGAATGACGACAGGCTGCCACCGGCTGCATCCTTGCCTACGCCATTCTTCTTGTTGATTTTGTCGATGTATTGACGGGTCAGAACGTTTGTTCCTTCAAAGGCAATGGTGCAGATACCAATGAAGCAGTTGACCCGCGGGAAGTCCTTCCACTTCCAGCTCCAACCCGGCGTGGTATAGCCCGTGGCCAAGCGGGCTGCAGAGGTGCCTGGCGAGGAGTGGCCACTGGCAACGAAATACGGAAAGGCGATATTGCTGCCCACCAGATAGTTGATAAGGCCGGTGATGCCTGGCTTTTGCGAATAGTCCAGATAGTTTCGAACCTTCTCCCACTTGGCATATAACGCCCAATTGGTCGGGACTTCCCAGGAGTCCTGCAGGCCAAACGAGTAGTAACTCATGCCAAAGCCCGGTATTGCCGAGTAGTCGTAGTCAAGCAGAACGACCAGTTTTCCGCGCACGTCGCCCACCCGGGGTGGGGAGTAACTATTGGCGTTCCTCCTCCAGACGACATCGCTGTAAAGCGGTGATGACATGTATTTATTTACGATGGCGGGGAAGTTCGCGTCGTTACTTTCCTCCTGTTTCAAGCGCATCAATACAAACTCGGTGGGATGCGCCTTTAAATAAGCCTTCACCTGATTCAACACGTCGCCAAACATGAGGTTCTGAAAAACCACCCCATGGTGAATTGCCAATGAGCCATTGGTATATTTCGCCCGGACATCCAGAAAGCGGATGCCGGCTCTCAGCTGGGTGGGAATATCCAATGTCTGGGTCTGGGCATAGGGGCCGCCATAGCGGCTAGCAGATTCGTGCGTCCCGGGAATGGAAACCTGCATGATGGACTGGCGGTCAAGCAGGTCTTTCATCCAATCGGCCTTGACCGTCGTACCCGCCATGCTTGAGTCGTGGTAGTAGGCGCTGTCCCAATGCGCATGAGCGAACAAGGGGACCATCGCCAATAAGTAAGGAATGCAGCGCTTCATTAAATCGTCTCCGTCATTGATGAATAACGGGGCGAGAAGCTACTGATGGCACTGTGCCCACCGCATAGTCGGATTCTAGTTAACTATGCGAATTTTCTACTAAGAATGTAGGGAACAAAGAAGCTCAAGAGCGTGTCGTGCTCAGTCTGGGTACCCAGGCAATTAATAGACGAGAGCGTTACATAGATAGATTTTTCATTTCGCTTGGCTATAATCACGGCACGACCGAAAAACGTCGCTCTTTCAATTAATTCAAATGTCATAACCAACTGAATTAATTAGTTTTTAATATCATCAATAGATCAACAAACAACCGAACCGGGCATCAACCCCTTCCCTCGACCGCTAACATAGCGATGCGACCACATGGCCGGCGGCCGGTTAACCAGGACCAGAGAAACTACGTGACTAAAGACGAACTGCGCGCCGAACTTGAGCGCCAGGCGCAGCGTTACAAGGAAGTTTACGGCGGGGAAGTTGTAACCTACGCCGCCCAACCGGAACCCGAACGCAAGCCTTGGCGCAAACGCTCCAATTTCCTCGATCAGGCCTTCGAGCGAGAGTTGGAAAAAATCGAAAAAGAACAGCAAGCCCGAATCGACTCCGCCAAAGACACGGATCTCTGACGGCTGCCTGTAGCCGGGCGATGGGGCGCATACCTAAGCGGTAACCGCCCGGCCCGTGCGAGTCAGCGGCGTTTTTTGCCGAGCAATGAGCCCAACAAACCGCGCACCAGTTCGCGACCGATCTGATTGGCCGCTTGCCGTGCCGCGCTTTTCAGGGCCTGTCCGGCGGCGCTGCCCAACAGCTCGCCAGCCATATCGACAAAGCCTCCGCCGGCCTTGCCCGTTGCCACCGGCGGAGCGTCCTGCGCTTCGCTGCTGGCCGCCGCACGGGTGGTAAGGCGTTCGTAGGCCGATTCACGGTCCACGGCTTTGTCATAGTGGCCGGCCTGCGGCGACTGGCGGAGCAACGCGGCGCGCTCGCTTTCGCTCAGCGGTCCGATGCGCGACTGCGGTGGCGCAATGGCCACACGCTGAACCATGGCCGGAGTGCCCTTCTCTTCCAGGGTACTGACCAGTGCTTCACCAATACCCAGTTCAGTCAGCACGCTCAAGGTGTCAAACGCCGGGTTGCTGCGAAAGCCATCCGCCACTGCTCGCAGCGACTTCTGTTCTTTCGCGGTGAAAGCGCGCAAGCCGTGCTGAATCCGCAGGCCCAATTGCGCCAGCACATCGTCGGGCAGATCACTGGGCGACTGAGTGACGAAATACACGCCCACGCCCTTCGAGCGAATCAGCCGCACCACCTGCTCAAGGCGCTCCTGCAATGCCTTGGGGGTGTCGGCAAACAGCAGATGGGCTTCATCGAAGAACAGCGCCAGCACCGGTTTATCGGCATCGCCGCGCTCTGGCAGTTGTTCGAACAACTCGGCCAGCAGCCATAACAGGAAGGTCGCATAGACCTTGGGCGCTTCGTGTACCAGGCGGCTGGCGTCGAGCAGGTGAATGCGCCCGCGGCCGTCGGCATCAGGATGAAGAATGTCCTCGAGTTGCAGCGCCGGCTCACCGAACAGCGCCTCGGCACCCTGTTGTTCCAGGGTCGCCAGGCGCCGCAGCAGGGCCTGACTGGAAGTGCTGGTGAACAGCGCACTGTCGGCCCCGAGCAACTGCGGGTGGTCCTTGAGGTGGTTGAGCATGGCCTTGAGGTCTTTCAGGTCCAGCAGCAACAATCCCTCGCGATCAGCCACCTGGAACGTGGCGTACAGAGCCGCCTGCTGGCTATCGGTCAGCTCCAGCAGATTGCTCAGCAGCAACGGGCCCATCTCGCTCAACGTGGTGCGCAGCGGATGACCGCTAACCCCTTGCACATCCCACAAGGTCACCGGATAGGCCTGCGGCTGGTGATTGAGCCAGGGCATGCTGGCGATACGTTCGGCCACTTTGCCCTGCGGCGAACCGGCGGCACCTATACCACACAGATCGCCCTTGATGTCGGCGGCGAATACCGCGACACCGGCATCGCTGAAGGCCTCCATCAGGTGCTGCAGGGTGACGGTTTTGCCGGTACCGGTGGCACCGGCAATCAGGCCGTGACGGTTGGCCAGACGCAGCGATTGCGCCACCGGTTGCCCGGCCGGATCGGCACCGATAAAAAATTCATTAAGCCCTGGCATTTCACTCTCCCGTTTTAAAGCTTTAATGCAGTGTGGCCGACATAACGAAAGACACGGAGCCGAGTCGATCGACCCACCCCCTGCTAACCAGCTCAAGACTGGTGGCAGTGCCAACCGGACGCAAGAAGCCATGACCAATAATCTGAAGTTCAGCCACAAGATTCTGCTTGCGGCCTCGTTGGTGGTGATCGCCGCCTTTTCCCTATTCACCCTGTACAACGACTATCTGCAACGCAATGCCATCCGCGACGATTTGAACAGTTACTTGCAGGAGATGGGTGAGGTCACTGCAAGCAATATTCAGAACTGGCTGTCCGGACGCATTGTGCTGGTGGAAAGCACCGCGCAATCGATTGCCGGCAATAGTGATGCTGATGTGGTGGCCAAGCTTCTGGAACAGAAAGCACAAACCTCGACCTTCGATTTCACCTATCTGGGCAGAGCCGATGGCAGCTTTATCATGCGCCCCACCAGCGAGATGCCAGCCGGCTACGACCCACGCACCCGCCCCTGGTACAAGGACGCCATGGCCGCCGGTACCACCACCCTCACCGAACCCTATGTGGACGCCGCCACCGGCGCACTGATCATCACCATCGCCACCCCGGCGCAAACCGCAGGCGTGGTTGGCGGCGATCTGAGCCTCAACGCGCTGGTGAAGATCATCAATTCCCTGGACTTCGGCGGTATGGGCTACGCCTTCCTGGTCAGCGCCGACGGCAAGATTCTGGTGCACCCGAACAAAGATCTGGTGATGAAGAATCTCAAGGACCTGTACCCCAACAACACGCCAAGCATCAGCAGCGCCATCAGCGAAACCGAGCTCAATGGCGAAGAACGCATTCTCACCTTCGCCCCGGTCAACGGCTTGCCGTCGGTGAAGTGGTACGTCGGCCTGTCGGTGGACAAGGACAAGGCCTACGCCATGCTCACCAAGTTCCGCGCCTCGGCCATCGTGGTCACGGTGATTGCGGTGATCGGCATCCTGTTCCTGCTCGGCATGC
This sequence comes from Pseudomonas sp. TE3786, assembly GCF_054057335.1. NCBI lineage: Bacteria > Pseudomonadati > Pseudomonadota > Gammaproteobacteria > Pseudomonadales > Pseudomonadaceae > Pseudomonas > Pseudomonas sp. TE3786. The sequence goes on along the minus strand of NZ_JBSRZF010000001.1, from coordinate 328,127 downwards.
TGATCCGTGTGCTGATGCAACCGCTGCATGTAATGGCCAAGGCCATGCGCGATATCGCCCAGGGTGAAGGGGATCTGACCAAGCGCCTGGCGGTGCAATCGAAGGATGAATTCGGTGATCTGGCCTCCTCCTTCAACCAGTTCGTCGAACGGATTCACAGCTCGATCCGCGAAGTGTCCTCGGCCACCAGCCAGGTCAACGAAGTCGCCAAGCTGGTGGTCAATGCCTCCAACTCGTCGATGGTCAATTCCGATGAGCAGGCCGCCCGCACCAACAGTGTGGCCGCGGCGATCAACCAACTGGGTGCTGCCGCTCAGGAAATCGCCCGCAATGCTGCCGATGCCTCAAGCCAGGCTTCGGACGCCAAGGTGCTGGCCGAAGACGGTCGTCAGGTGGTGGAGAAAACCATCCACGCAATGAACGAGCTCTCCGACAAGATCCGCACCTCATGCGGCAATATCGAAACCCTCAATGGCAAGACCGTCGATATCGGTCAGATTCTCGAAGTGATCAAAAGCATTTCCCAGCAAACCAACCTCCTCGCCCTTAACGCCGCCATCGAGGCCGCGCGTGCTGGTGAAGCCGGGCGTGGTTTCGCCGTGGTCGCGGACGAGGTGCGCAACCTTGCTCACCGTACCCAAGAGTCGGCGCAGGAAATCCAGAAGATGATCGAAGAGCTGCAAGTGGGCTCCCGTGAATCGGTGACCACCATGACCGAGAGCCAACGCTACAGCGAGGAAAGCGTGGAGATCGCCAACCGCGCGGGCGAACGTCTGGGCAGCGTGACCGAACGGATCGGCGAGATCGACGGCATGAACCAGTCGGTTGCCACCGCCACCGAAGAACAGACCTCAGTGGTGGAATCGCTGAACGTGGATATCACCGAAATCAACATGCTCAACCAGGAAGGCGTGGAAAACCTGCAGGCGACCTTGCGCGCGTGCGGCGATCTGGAACAACAAGCCACTCGCCTGAAGCAGTTGGTGGATAGCTTCCGAATCTAAATGATTGGCGTAGGTTGGGTTGAGCGCAGCGAAGCCCAACGATACGCTGCAACTCGCCCAACCACCGTTTCCAAACAGAACAATCGAGAAACGCCTCAAACGCCCTGTTTGGTCGCGGTGTTGATGCTGACCTTTGCGTATCGTTGGGCTTCGCCTTTGGCTCAACCCAAACTACGCCGTACATTTTCTGGTTGGGACCGACATCGATGAATCGCAATGAACTGCGCAAGGCCGATATCAACCTGATGGTGGTATTTGAAACCTTGATGCAAGAGCGCAACGTCACGCGCGCAGCGGAAAAACTGTTCCTCGGCCAACCCACCATCAGCGCAGCGCTCAATCGCTTGCGGGCGATGTTCAATGACCCACTGTTCATTCGCGTCGGCCGTCGTATGGAACCCACGGCCCGCGCCGAGGAGCTTATTCAGCACCTGTCGCCGGCCCTCGACGCCATGTCCGTGGCGCTGAGCCTGACCCACGATTTCGACCCCGCCACCAGCAGCATGACCTTTCGCATCGGCTTATCCGATGACGTTGAGTTCGGCCTGCTGCCGCCCATGCTGCACACCCTGCGCAAGGAAGCGCCCAACGTGGTGTTTGTGATTCAGCATGTGGACTACTGGCGGATTCCCGACTTGCTGGCCAGCGGCGATATCACCGTCGGCATCAGCCAGACTCGCGGTCTGCCCGCCAATGCCAAACGCAAGTTGCTGCGCCATATCCACCCTCGCCTGTTACGCGCCGATGCCTCCGACAAGCCGCTGACCCTGGATGAATACTGCGCCCGGCCCCATGTGCTGGTGTCGCACACCGCCAATGTCAGTGGCGTGGTGGATGAGTGGCTGAACGATATCGGCCGCAAGCGTCAGGTGGTGTTGTCGGTACCGCAGTTCAGCGCATTGCCGGCGCTGCTGGCCGGCACCGATCTACTGGCCAGCTTGCCGGACTACGCGGCCGACGCCATGGCCGCTGCCGGGCAACTGTTCGTCGAACCGATGCCCTTCCCCACCCCGACCCTGGACCTGGCCATGGTCTGGCTGAGCATCATGGACACCGACCCGGCCGAGCGCTGGCTGCGCTCGCGGCTGGAGGCGTGCATGAGTGATCGGGTGGCGATGGCGTACTAAAGCGCGCCTCGTAGGAGCGGCTTTAGCCGCGATGCTTTTGGCACCTGAAATACATCGCGGCTAAAGCCGCTCCTACAGGGACCCGTCGCGGGGTCGTTTAGGGAGCCGGCTTTTCCGTTTCAGGATGCAGTTCATCCCAGAGCTTGGCGGCCTCTTCGAACTCGGTGCCGGTTTGCTCGTCCATCGCCTCGGGGTCGTAGCGGCTTAGGCAGCCTTCACCCAGGGTCGGGGGCGGAGTCGATGTAGCGCGATCCAGCGGGTCATCACTCATAACGCTTACCTCTCAGCCATAGGGTGCGCCGTGTGCACAGTTGCAGTCGCGCCAGCGGCACCCCCGAGCAATCTGGTGATCAGTCGAACACTACGGTTTTGTTGTTGTGCACCAGCACGCGGTCTTCCAAGTGATAGCGCAAGCCGCGCGCCAGGACCATTTTTTCCACATCCTTACCCAGACGCACCAGCTCTTCGATGCTGTCGCGGTGGCTGATGCGTACCACGTCCTGCTCGATGATCGGGCCGGCGTCGAGTTCTTCGGTGACGTAGTGGGAGGTCGCGCCGATCAGTTTCACCCCACGCAGGGAGGCTTGGTGATACGGCTTGGCGCCGATAAAGGAGGGCAGGAAGCTGTGGTGGATGTTGATCACCCGCTGGGCGAATTCCTGACACAGCTCCGGCGGCAGAATTTGCATATAGCGCGCCAGCACCACCACGTCGGCACCGGCTTCACGCACCAGGCGCGTCACTTCGGCGAAGGCTGGCGCTTTGTCCTGCGGGTTGACCGGCACATGGTGGAACGGAATGCCATGCCACTCGACCATGCTGCGCAGATCGTTGTGGTTGGAGATCACACAGGGAATCTCGCAATCCAACTCATCACTGTGCCAGCGGTGCAACAGGTCGGCCAGGCAATGGGACTCGCGGCTGGCCATCAGCACCACGCGTTTCTTTTGCTCTGAATCAGTAATCCGCCATTCCATGGAAAATTGCTTGGCAATGGGTGCGAAGGCCTGGCGGAAACCATCGATATCGAAGGGCAACGAGTCGGCGCGAATTTCATGGCGCATGAAGAACCAGCCACTCTGGTTATCCGAATGGTGGCTCGCTTCGGTGATCCAACCGTTATAAGTCGCCAGAAAGTTACTGACCTTGGCAACGATACCGACGCCGTCGGGGCAGGCGATTACCAAGCGAAAAGTGCGCATGCGGGAACTCCAGAAACTCACAAAGGCCGCCATTCTAGCCACAGCGCAGGAAAAGTTCAGCTGTAACGCTCGTCCCACTCGCCCTGCGCGGTCGGCAAATCCATGCTTATTGGAGGGCTATAGTTGTGCCTAATAGCAGCGACGCCTGCGCATACATTTAATTATTCACACGCCCCGCAATGGTTCACGCAATAGACTTGAAACTAATTCAGGCAAAACTTTTCAAACATGTTTACTTGCATAAAGTGCGTGACTATTATTACCAACACTAACCCCCGACCACAGATTCAAGGTATCGCCCATGTCCCTGATCAATGAATACCGCGCTACAGAAGAAGCCATCAAAGAACTGCAAGAGCGCCTGAAAAACCTCTCGCAAGATGACAAGCTGAAAAAAGAACTGGAATTCGAAGGCAAACTGCGCACCCTGATGGGCGAATACCAGAAGTCGCTGCGTGACATCATTGCCATGCTCGACCCGGATGCCAAATCCAGCAAAGCCCCACGCGCCGCTAAAGCCACTGGCAGCAAGCGTGCTCGTAAAGTTAAGCAATACAAAAACCCGAACACCGGTGAAGTCATCGAAACCAAAGGTGGCAACCACAAAACCCTGAAAGAGTGGAAAGCCAAGTGGGGCGCTGCCGCCGTTGAAGGCTGGGCTACTCTGCTCGACTAAACTATCGCCCCGGCAGAGCAACTCTGCTTTCGCGATAAATAAAAAACGCCGGTTATGCCGGCGTTTTTTATTGCCTGGATTTTATTTCCGGGCTTAGTCCAGGGCTGAGCCTAGTCCAGGGCATAGCGCTGACGTAACCCCAGGGCATAATCACGCCACTGCTGCAGCAGCGCCTGCTGCGCGGCATCGGCAGTGCTCCAGGCTTGCTGCAGGGCGCTGTCGAACTCGGCCAGGGTATTGGGCGCGCCCCATTGCGGCGCGCTCAAACGTTGCTGGCAGAAGCTGCGCCATTGTTGTTGTTCGTCGCTACTGAGGGTGGCGGGGAAGTTGCGGGCGCGGTAGCGAAACAGCAATTCCGGTAAACGCCCATCATCGAACGGCCATTGTTGCTGGGCTAACGCCTGGGGTTCGGCAACGCGCACTTGCTCGCACAGACGACGATCCCGGTCACCAATAAATCCGTCATATAACTGCTGTTCGGGATCTTCGCTGGGGGTAAATTCTTCAGCGGCATATAACGCCTGCAGTTTTTCCTGCCAAGTTGCCTGACTGTCACGCAGTCGCGCCGCCCGGCTTTCAATCGCGGTCATATCCAGTTGCAAACGCTGTTTATCTTCTTCGCGCAGTACCGCCATCGGTGCCATCACCGGGCAGCGATTGATATGCAAAAGTTTCAAGGGCACTGGCAATTGCCCTTCGGCCAATTGCTCGCGGCGGGTGTAAAGCAGGCGGCGCAAGTTTTCTGCATCAAGGTCAAACAAGGGTGCCGGATCATTCTGTAAGTCACAGACAATCAAAGCATTACGATTGCGTGGGTGCCAGGCCAACGGCAATACCACCGCCAGATAATTACGCGCCGCCGAAAAGCGGCCGGATATATGCACCAGCGGCTGCAGCAAGCGAACTTGGTCGAGCACCTTCTGTTTGCTGCGCAATTGGTAGAGGTAGTCATAGAGTTTCGGTTGTTGGCTACGCAGCAACTTGGCCAGGCCGATAGTGGCGCGCACATCGGACAAGGCGTCGTGCGCCTGGCCGTGGTCGATGCCATTGGCGGCCGTCAGTCGTTCCAGCTTGAGGCTGACCCGGCCGTCTTCCTGCGGCCAGTTGATCCCTTCGGGGCGCAGGGCGTAAGCCGTGCGGACCACATCGATCAGATCCCAACGGCTATTGCCGCCCTGCCACTCGCGGGCATAGGGATCGAAGAAGTTGCGATACAGGCTGTAGCGGGTGACCTCATCGTCAAAGCGCAGGCTGTTGTAGCCGGCGCTGCAGGTGGCCGGGGTGGCCATTTCGGCATGCACGCGGGTCATAAAGTCGGCTTCATCCAGCCCCTCGCGCGCCAGCCGCTCAGGGGTGATGCCGGTGATCAGGCAGGCCATGGGGTGCGGCAGGATATCGTCGCTGGGACGGCAATAGAGGTTCACCGGCGCGCCGATTTCGTTCAGTGCTTCGTCGGTGCGAATCCCCGCCACTTGCAGCGGCCGGTCGCTGCGCGGGTCGATGCCGGTGGTTTCGTAGTCGTACCAGAAGATGCTTGCGCTCACGGCGATTCCTTTTTTGCGTGCCGGCGGTTTGATGGCTGGCGGGGTCAATGAAAGCCGCCGCAGTCTAGCACTGGGAAAACCAGGATCTGCTGCCGCGCTTGCGCAACCGGCATCAGCGAGACTTGTCGCCCGCAGGCCTGGCGACTAGCATGCAGCCATTCGGAGAAATGCCCCACAAGGACGTCAGCATGAACACTGATTTCGCCCCTCCTCTGCCAGCCCATATAAAGCCTCGCAGTGGGTGTCGCCCATAGGCCCGAACCCGTTTGCCGCATGCGCCGCGCCATTTACCTGGTCTGGTTGCTTCCCCGCCTGCTGCTCGCTAGCATCGGGCTTTCCTCGACGCAGTACACCGATGCCTCACACCCCTGCCCTCGCCACCGTCCCCGGCACTGTGCTGGATACCCGGTTCCATGTGGAAACCCCGGAAGGCATTGACCTGGTCATGCGCCCCGCCGGTTTGCTGGTGCGCGCCCTGGCATTTGCCATCGACCTGGCAATCCGCGGGGCAATTCTCGGCGTGATGTTTTTAGTCCTCAGCCTGCTCGGCCAACTCGGCATGGGCCTGGGGGCCATCGTGCTGTTTCTGGTGAACTGGTGGTACATGGTGCTGTTCGAGGTATTCAACCAGGGACGCTCGCCCGGCAAGCAATATATGGGGCTGCGCGTGGTGCATGACGACGGCACGCCAATCGGCTGGGCCTCGTCACTGACCCGCAACCTGCTGCGGTTTGTCGACGTACTGCCCTTCGCCTACACCTTTGGCATTCTCAGCTGCCTCTATAACAGTGCCTTCAAACGCCTCGGTGATCTGACCGCCGGTAGTCTGGTGGTGTACCGCGACGTGCCGCTGCAACGCCCGCCGCTGGTCAGTGCCGAACCACTGCGCGCGCCCTTTGCCCTGAGCCTCCATGAGCAGCGCGCAGTGCTGAGCTTTAGCGAACGCCAGGGCGAATTGTCGGCAGCGCGGCGTACCGAACTGGCGGCAATTCTTGCCGAGCCGTTGCAGGTACCCGTCGAGCAAGCCGAACAGCAGCTCAACCGCATCGCCAGCGGCTTGCTGGGTCCGACATGAAAGCACCGACATGAAACAGACCCTCTTCGAAACTCGCTACCAGGCCGAGTGGCAACGCTTCACCGGCCTGCTCGAAGCCCTGGAACGTGGCAAGGCCAGCAGCAGTGCCTGCCAGGCCTTCGCCGCCGACTACCGGCGTCTCTGCCACCACCTGGCGCTGGCCCAGGAGCGCGGTTACAGCAGTCATCTGATCGACCAGTTGCAGCTGCTGGCCATGCGCGGCCACCAGCAGTTCTACCGCCACCGCAGCCACCTGGGGGCACAGATCATTCAATTCGTGCTCGGCGGTTTTGCCCGTCTGGTGCGTGAGGAATGGCGCAGCGTGCTGCTCGCCACCCTGATGTTTTTCGGCAGCCTGCTTCTGATGGGCGCGCTGGTGTATGGCTTCCCCGATCTGATCTACAGCGTCATGGCCCCCGATCAGGTGGCCGAGATGGAGCGCATGTACGACCCCGACGCGCGCCGCATCGGGCGTAACGAACGGGATTCCGGCGATGACTGGATGATGTTCGGCTACTACATCATGAACAACATCGGCATCTCCTTTCAGACCTTTGCCAGCGGTTTGCTATTCGGCCTGGGTAGTCTGTTTTTCCTGCTGTTCAACGGCCTGACCATTGGTGCCGTAGCCGGCCACCTGACCCAGGTGGGCTACAGCGAAACCTTCTGGTCGTTTGTGATTGGCCATGGCGCGTTCGAACTGACCGGCATCGTTTTCTCCGGCGCTGCCGGTCTGAAAATGGGCTGGGCCTTGCTGGCACCGGGGCGTTTCACCCGCGCCGAAGCCTTGCGCCTGGCCGCTGGCCGCGCAGTACAACTAGTGGCCGGGGTGATCCTGTTCCTGCTGATTGCCGCCTTTGTCGAGGCCTATTGGTCGTCGATGACCTTTACCACCCCGCTGGTCAAATACGTTGTCGGTGCGGGCCTGTGGACCCTGGTGCTGAGCTACTTCACCTTTGCCGGACGCTCTGCCCATGCGCCTGACTGACGCCAGCGTGGCGATTCGCCCGCGCAGCAACTGGGAAGCCATCGACCTCGGCGTACTGCTGGCGCGCCAGCACGTCGGGCTGTTGTTCAGCAGCTGGCTGCTGATCAGCGTGCCGGTTTTTCTGCTGATCAGCGCCGCACTCTGGCAGTACCCGAGCATCGCATTTTTTCTGTTCTGGCTACTCAAGCCGGCGTTTGATCGCTTGCCGCTACATATCCTCTCCCAGGCGCTGTTCGGCAATACACCGACGCTTAAACAAGCCGTGAAAGCCTGGCCGCGTCTGCTCAAACCGCAGTTACTGCAGAGCCTGACCTGGCGTCGCCTGAGCCTGACCCGCAGCTTCGATCTGCCGGTGCTGCAACTCGAAGGCCTGGCCGGGGCAGCGCGCAGCAAACGCCTGGGCGTGCTCGGCCAGCACAGCACCGCCGGGGCCACCTGGCTGACGGTATTGGGCGCGCATCTGGAAGGCGCGCTGTGGCTGGGCCTGACCACGCTGTTCTACCTGCTGCTACCGCAACAGATGAAAACCGACTGGGACTGGCAGAACCTGATCCGCCCCGGGGCCGCTGAATGGCTATGGCTGGAGCACCTGAACAATTCGCTGTACCTGCTGATTCTGGCGGTCTGGGAACCGGTGTATGTGGCCTGTGGTTTCACCCTGTACCTGAACCGCCGCACCACCCTGGAAGGGTGGGATATCGAACTGACCTTCCGCCGTCTGCGCCAGCGCCTCACCGGTATCGCCTATGTGCTGATGCTCGGTTTCGCTGTGCTGTTACTGCAGACGCCCAGCAGTGCCTGGGCCGAAGAAGCGGCGGTAAGCAGCTGCCCGATTCCCTACGACGATCCCCTCGGCCCGGACAAAGACCGCCTGTTCAACCAGCCGCTGACCAGCAAGGCGGCGCAGAGCAGCATCAGCAGCATCCTCGACCAACCGCCATTCGAGAATCGCGAAACCGTCACCCTCTGGCATTTCGGCGATGAGCAAAAGGACCCGGCTAAAAAGCCGCAGAAATCCGGCAGCACCGGCCTGCTGGACGGTTTCGAGCAGTTGCTGAAAGCCTGGCAAGCAGTGAAGTGGCTGGCCAGTGGCGTGGAAATTTTGCTCTGGGGCACGCTGATCACCTTGGTGGTGCTATTGGTCTGGCGTTACCGCGAATGGCTGAGCACCTTTACCACACGCCTGTCGCGGCCCAAGCGCCAGGCCCGCGAAGTGCCGAGCATGCTGTTCGGCCTCGACGTGGCACCGCAAAGCCTGCCCGAGGATGTCGCCGGTGCCGTCGAACGGCTCTGGAGCGAACAACCGCGCGAAGCCCTCGGCCTGCTCTATCGCGCCCTGCTCAGCCGCCTGCTGCACGACTTCCAGTTGCCGCTCAAAGGCTCGCACACCGAAGGCGAAGTGCAGCAACTGGTCAACAACCTTGAGCACAGCGACCTGAGCCGCTTCACCCAGGTACTGACCCGCCACTGGCAGAACCTCGCCTATGGCCACCAGCTGCCGCCGGACAATCTGAAACGTGGCCTCTGCGAAGGCTGGCGGCGGTTGTTCCAGCCAGGAGCGCCGGTATGAATCGGCGCCAATCGTTTTTTCTCGGCGCGGTCATCGTTCTGCTGCTGGGGCTGGCCGCTGTCTATGTGCTCAGCCAGCTCACCCCGTACCAGAAAGAAATCAAACTCGGTGCCTCACCGGAAGCGGCCGCCACTCCTTACCTGGCCGCCGAGCACTTCCTCCAGGCTCGCGGCCTCAGCGTGCAGCGCGCCGATGGCCTGCAAGTGCTGAACGACCTGCCGAGCCCGGGCCACACCCTGTTGCTGCTGGGCAGCCGCGAACAGATGACCCCACGCCAAACCGAACGGGTACTGGCCTGGGCCGCCAAGGGTGGGCATTTGCTGGTGGTCGCCGAGTCGTTATGGGATGAACAGCTGGGCAAGAGCGACGACCTGTTGCTGGATCGCCTGGGCATCCATCAGTTGCTCACCGAAGACCTCGACGAAGGCAGCCAGGCCGAAGGCGAAAAGAGCGAGGGGCAGCCGTCCGCCACCGAGCAGTCAGCCACCGAACAGTCCACAAGCGACGAAGAAGCCGCCAGCAGCGACGAAGACGACCACTACCCCGAACTGACCAAGCTGTACCTGGAAAACGAAGAAGCCCCGGCGTATGTCAACTTCGATACCGACTACCACCTGTTCGATGCCAAGAACCAGGCCCAGGCCTGGGCCAACAGCGCCGACTCCACCCATATGCTGCAACTGAACTACGGCGATGGCCTGGTGACGGTGGTGACCGACAGCTGGATCTGGCAGAACAAGTACATAAAGGCCTACGACAACGCCTGGCTGCTCTGGTACCTGACTCAGGACAGCAAGGTCACCCTGCTGTACCGCGCCGACCGCGACAACCTGCTGACCCTGCTGTGGCGCAACTTCCCCGAAGCCCTCGCCGCCCTGGCGCTGCTGATCGCCCTGGTACTGTGGGCCAATGGCCGTCGTCAGGGGCCGCTGCTGGCACCGGCCAGCCTGGCCCGTCGGCAGTTGCAGGAGCACCTGCGCGGCAGCGCCGATTTCCTCCGTCGCCACAGCGGCGAACAGACCCTGCTGCAAGGTCTGCAACGGGATATCCAACGCCAGGCGCGCCGTCGTCACCCCGGTTTCGAACGCCTGGATATCGCCACCCAATGGCAGATCCTCGGCCGTCTCAGCCGTTTACCCAGCAGTGCCATTAGCCAAGCCATGCGTCCGTTGCCCAAGCAACGGATCTCCGCCACCGAATTCACCCGCCAGGTCGCCCACCTGCAAACCCTCAGGAATGCCCTATGAGCGAACAGACGCCCGATCAGCCCGGCACTCAACCGGCCGCGCCAACCCCCGAACTGAAACTCGACCCGCAAGCGCTCGCGCCAGCTGCCAGTGGCGCAGCGCCGGCTGCCGCCCCCACACCTGCCAATAGCCAGCGGCAGCGCGCCAGCCAGTTGGCCCAGGCCCTGCGCCAGGAGCTGCAGAAAGCTCTGATCGGCCAGACGGCGGTGATCGACGACGTGCTCACCGCCCTGCTGGCCGGCGGCCACGTGCTGCTCGAAGGTGTACCGGGGCTGGGCAAGACCCTGCTGGTACGCGCCCTGGCCCGCTGCTTTGGCGGTGACTTCGCGCGCATCCAGTTCACCCCCGACCTGATGCCCAGCGACGTCACCGGCCACGCCGTGTACGACCTGCAATCGGAGCAGTTCAAACTGCGCAAGGGCCCGGTGTTCACCAACCTGCTGCTGGCGGACGAAATCAACCGCGCCCCGGCGAAAACCCAGGCGGCCCTGCTGGAAGTGATGCAGGAACGTCAGGTGACCCTGGAAGGCCGTGCCCTGCCAGTGGCGCAACCCTTTATGGTGTTGGCGACGCAGAACCCCATCGAGCAGGAAGGCACCTACCCCTTGCCCGAGGCCGAACTGGACCGCTTTATGCTCAAGCTGCGGATGGATTATCCACAGCTGGACGAAGAGCTGAGCATGGTCCGCCAGGTCAGCCGCTCGTCCCGCGCCGATATGCTCGATGTGGTGCCGCTGCGCCCGCTGCTGCAAGCCAAGGACGTTCTGGCCCTGCAGAAAATCGCCAGCGAACTGGCCCTCGACGATCAGGTGCTCGACTACGCCGTGCGCCTGGCGCGCACCACCCGCAGCTGGCCAGGCCTGGCCATTGGCGCCGGGCCACGAGCCTCGATTGCCCTGGTGCGCGGTGGCCGTGCGCGGGCCTTGCTGCGCGGCGGCGACTTTGTGACCCCGGACGATATCAAGGGCTGCGCCCTGGCCGTGCTGCGTCACCGCGTGCGCTTGTCGCCGGAGCTGGATATCGAAGGCCTGTCGGTAGACCAAGTACTGCAACAGATGCTCGACCAGGTGGCAGCACCGCGTCTATGAAGGCAGCCCAATGAAACCCTCGCGCCTGCTTCTGCTGCTGCTCGGCAGTCTGCTGGGCCTGGCCATCGTGCTGGGCATCCTGCAGGCCCTGGACGTGCACGTGCCGGCCACCCTGCATAGCCTGTGGTGGGCGGCGCTGGTGGCGCTGGCCGTGGTCAGTGCGGTGGATGTGCTGTGGCTGCGGCAATTGCCCTCGCCCCAACTGAGCCGCAGCCTGCCGGGCAATCTGTCGCTAGGCCGTTGGGGTGAGGTGCAGTTGCTCGCCCAGCACAGCTTCAAACATCGCCAACAGCTGGAGGTATTCGACCATGTGCCGGCCGGCATGGACGTCGAGTTTCTGCCGCAGCGCATCGAACTGCGCCCTGGCGAGCAGACCCAGTTCAGCTACCGGGTACGGCCGCTGGTGCGTGGCCATTTCAGTTTCAGCCGCTGCGAGCTGGGCATCCCCAGCCCGCTGCGCCTGTGGCAGGGCCGCCGTTTCCTGCAGTTGCCGGGTGCCACCCGGGTGTACCCGGACTTCGCCCGCCTGTATGACGCCAGCCTCAAAGGCGTTGATGACTGGCTCGGCCAACTCGGCGTGCGCCAGCAACAGCGGCGCGGTCTGGGCCAGGAATTCCAGCAACTGCGCGAGTTCCGCGACGGCGACACGCTGCGCCAGATCGACTGGAAGGCCACCGCGCGCAAACGCACACCGATTGCGCGCGAGTATCAGGACGAACGCGACCAACAGATCATCTTCCTGCTCGATTGTGGCCGCCGCATGCGCAGCCAGGACGGCGACCTGTCGCACTTCGACCATGCCCTCAATGCCTGCCTGCTGCTCAGCTATGTGGCCCTGCGTCAGGGCGATGCGGTGGGCCTGGCGACCTTTGCCGGCGACCAGCCGCGCTTTCTCGCTCCGGTCAAAGGCCAGGCGCATTTGAATGTGCTACTCAACGCCGTGTACGACCTGAAAAGCACCCAGCGCCCCGCCGACTACGCCGCCGCCATCGACGGCCTGCTGGCCCGCCAGCGACGCCGTGCACTGGTGGTGATCGTCAGCAACCTGCGCGATGAAGACGACGAGCAACTGCTGGCCGCGGTCAAACGCCTTGGCCGCCAGCACCGGGTATTGCTCACCAGCCTGCGCGAAGAAGTGCTCGACAGCCTGCGCCAGCGCCCGGTGCAGAACTACGAAGAAGCCCTGGCTTACTGCGGCACGGTGGACTACCTCAACGCCCGCACCAGCCTGCATGACCGGCTGACGGCCCATGGCGTGCCGGTGCTGGATGCGCGGCCGAGCCAACTCGGTCCCGAATTGGTAGAAAAGTATCTGGCGTGGAAAAAAGCGGGCGTGTTCTAACCCAGGAATGTGCTGCAAACGCACCGATATGAGCCCATCCCCGTCGTCCTCGCGCAGGGGATGACGGTGTTGGGGGGGTAACGCGCAGGTTGGGTTGAGCCGCAGGCGAAGCCCAACAGGTCGGCTCAGGATTAAACCGGAGCAGCGACAGTCTGGAAGGTGAAGTACTGGCGCAGGGCGTCGACCATCTCGACGTATTCGGCAGGCGGGGCGACCAGGGCGAAGCCGGAGTCCCAGCCGCCGGGGGTGACATCTTCGCGGCACCATTGGCAGGTGGCGGAGAAGTTGATGATGCGTTGGCCAGTCGGCCCGGGAATTTTCAGACACATCTCGAAGCGTGCGCCCACCAGCATCGGCAGCTCGCTGATCAGCATCAGCCCGTCCAGCGACACATTGCCAATATGGCCCATGGGCTTGTCGGTGATGCGGTTGAAGACATTCAGGTAGTACGGCAGCTGATGTCGATCGATTCGGCGTTCACTTCGCATGATGGCAAATCGCTACGGGCGGCCCATGAGTATGGCCTCTGGGTCAGGGTTGAGCCAGCCTCAGTCGCAATCCTGCGCAATCTGCTGGCCCAGTTGGCGACGAGCGGCGTCCATCTGCTGGTCGCTCAGGTACTCGCGCTCGCCTTGTTCGTTCACCGCGTAATAGGTGCTACCGGGGCGAATTTTCGCCAGCTTGTAGCGCAGCCTGCCGCAGTATTCGTTGATTTCGGCCTGCTGCTTACCGGCACGCTGTTCGACTTGCGCCTGTTCATCGCGGCGCGCTTTGTAGAAGTTATCCGTGCGTTCCTGGCGCTGACGAGTGGCATCGTCGCTTTCGATTACTTGCGGCTTGACCTGCACCTGGCTCGCGCCGGATACGGGACGTTGATCGAAATGCACCTGGCCTTGGGCATCGGTCCATTTATAGATTTCCGCACTGGCCTGCATGGACAACACCAGCAGTGCCGCCGGCAATACAAAGCGCATGGCCTTCCTCCCTGAATAAACGCCAACGCCCGGCACCTTGCCGGGCGACGCTATCTTGGCGAACTGCCGAGAACTTGCCAATAGCATGTTGGCGCAACCGATGGGTTACAGCGGTGCCGCCGACACCTTGGCCGGCTGGTTCGGTTTGTGGCCAATTTGCTGCAGGGTGTCCAGGCGGGCGCGGGCGCGGTAGGCGTATTCGCTGGATGGGTAGCGGGCAATGATGAACTGGTAGGTCTGGGCGGCGTCGACGAACAGGTTCTCGCGTTCCAGGCACTGGCCACGCAACAGCGAGATCTCCGGCTGGACATAGCTGCGCGAGCGGCTTTTGCGCTCGGCCTGGGACAGCTCCAGCATGGCCTTGTCACAGTCGCCAGCGTTGTACTGTTTGTAGGCCTGGTCCATGTGGTAATCCAGCGACATGCTGTTGCAACCCACTGCACTCAGCGCCATGACCAAAATAAGCAAAATTCTCATAGGCATATCCTCCAATGAGGAGTGTATCGACAGTCACTGAAAAAACTGCAGATGCAATGTTCAGCATATCCTCCGATTGGAACAGCGCCAGCACCCTTGGTCCAGCGCCACCGCCTGTCTAGACTGAAGCGGCGTAACGGCACACAACAATAAGAACAAGGAACCTGCATGCTCCCTCGCCCATTGCTGTCCCTGCTGTGCTGCGTGCTACTGAGTGCCTGCGCCCCCACCACGCCGTTGTTTCTGGCCCAGGTCGGCACCCAGGAAGCGGCCGAATCGAAAGAGCTGAAAAACAAGCGCATGCTCGCCGCCATCGAAGACGAAGGCGATCTGCTCACCTACAGCGCCATGGCCATCCGCGACGGCAGCAGCGCCAAGGCCGAAGCTACCTACCTCAAGGGCTACCAGGACAACCAGCTGAGCAACGAGGTACGGGCCATCTCCCTGTACCAGATCGGCCTTATCTATATGAGCCGCTTCAACGACCAGCGCGACGACACCAAGGCCCTCAACACCTTCTATAAGGTGCGCAACGAGTTCGCCCAGACCCGCGCCGCGCGTCGCAGCGAGCAGCGCATCGCGCTGATCGGCCAGCGCGCCAACGAACCCCTGCAACAAAATGCCCGCCAGCTGCTGGCCAACTGGAAGCCCAGCCAGAGCCTCGACCTCAACAAGCCCAGCCTCGACCCGGACCTGACCCTGCTATCACGGCGCGCCGTGCTCAAGGACCGGGTCAGCGACGCCGAGGAGCTGTACCGGATCGCCCTGATGGACGACGGCGTGGAAGCCTCGATCAAGCACGAAGCCATGTACCAGGTGGCGTTGATGTACCTGGCAGCCGACAACCCGCACCCCAGCCGCGACAAGGCCATCAGCTACCTGCGCCAGTTGCTGGCCCAGCACCCCAGTGCTGAGCTGGCCGCCAAAGCCGCCCGCCATCTGGATACTGCGCTGAATACCGTCACCCCTTGAGCACAGGGCTGGAAAGCGCAGCAGAAGGTAGTGCAGCGGAACAATGACTACAGCGGCGCAGCATAGTAGCCTCGGCTTCTGCTCGCCCTTTGGAGTCTTTACGCATGACCTTTCGCCGCACCAAAATCGTCGCCACCCTCGGTCCAGCCAGCAACTCCCCGGAGGTTCTGGAACAACTGATTCTTGCCGGCGTAGACGTCTGCCGCCTGAACTTCTCCCACGGCACCCCGGACGAACACAAAGCGCGCGCCAACCTGGTTCGTGAAATCGCTGCCAAGCACGGCCGCTTCGTGGCCCTGCTCGGCGACCTGCAAGGTCCGAAGATCCGCATCGCCAAATTCGCTGACAAGCGCATCGAGCTCAAAGAAGGCGACAGCTTCCGTTTCTCCGTGACCCATCCGCGCGATGCCGGCACCCAGGAAGTGGTGGGCATCGACTACCCGGACCTGATCAAAGACTGCAAAACCGGCGACGAGCTGCTGCTCGATGACGGCCGCGTGGTGATGCTGGTGGAATCCACCACGGCCGATGAGCTGCACTGCCGTGTACTGATCGGCGGCCCGCTGTCCGACCACAAAGGCATCAACCGTCGTGGTGGCGGCCTCACCGCCCCGGCCCTGACCGCCAAAGACAAAGCTGATATCAAGCTGGCTGCCGAAATGGAGCTGGACTACCTGGCCGTGTCCTTCCCCCGCGATGCTGCGGACATGGAACTGGCCCGTCGTCTGCGCGACGAAGCCGGCGGCACCGCCTGGCTGGTGGCCAAGATCGAACGCGCCGAAGCCGTGGCCGACGACGAAACCCTCGACGGCCTGATTCGCGCCAGCGATGCGGTAATGGTGGCCCGGGGTGACCTCGGCGTGGAAATCGGCGATGCCGAGCTGGTGGGCATCCAGAAGAAAATCATCCTGCACGCACGCCGTCTGAACAAAGCAGTGATCACGGCCACGCAGATGATGGAATCGATGATCAGCAGCCCGATGCCGACTCGCGCCGAAGTGTCCGACGTGGCCAACGCCGCCCTGGACTTCACCGACGCGGTGATGCTCTCGGCCGAAAGCGCCGCCGGCATGTACCCGGTGGAAGCAGTGAAGGCCATGGCCCGCGTCTGTGTCGGTGCGGAAAAGCACCCGACCAACAAGCGCTCCAGCCATCGCCTCGGGCATACCTTCGAGCGCTGCGATGAAAGCGTGGCCCTGGCGGCCATGTACACCGCCAACCACTTCCCCGGCGTCAAAGCGATCATCGCCCTGACTGAAAGCGGCTACAGCCCGCTGATCATGTCGCGCATTCGCTCGCAGGTGCCGATCTTTGCCTTCACCCCGCACCGCGAAACCCAGGCCCGGGTGGCCATGTTCCGTGGCGTGTACACCGTACCCTTCGACCCGGCAGCGCTGCCGGCGAACAAAATCAGTGAAGCGGCGATTGATGAGCTGGTGAAACGCGGCGTGGTGCAACCCGGTGACTGGGTGATCCTGACCAAGGGTGACAGCTACCACACCACCGGTGGCACCAACTCGATGAAGATCCTCCACGTCGGTGAACCTCAGGTCTGATCTGGCCTGGCTAGCTCCGGCCCGCCCGCATCAGCACGGCGGGCCGGATATCAGACAAGCCCTTCGAGGGTTTGCAGGAGCACCCGCACCTTGGTGATCGATTCGTTGTACTCGGACTGCCAGTCCGAGTCGGCAACGATGCCGCCACCGCCCCAGCAGCTGACCTGAGCGTCCTTGATCAGCAGGCTGCGAATGGCGATCGAACTGTCCATTTCCCCCCGTACATCCACATACAACAGCGAGCCGCAGTAGATAGCGCGCTGGGTCGGCTCGAGCTCGTCGATAATCTGCATGGCGCGAATTTTCGGTGCCCCGGTGATGGAGCCACCCGGGAAACTGCTGGCCAGCACATCGAGGGCATCCTTGCCCGGTGCCAGGGTGCCGACCACGCTGCTCACCAGGTGGTGCACGTTGGGGTAGCTTTCCAGCACGAACAATTCCGGCACCCGCACCGAACCGGTGGCGCAACTGCGGCCCAGATCGTTGCGTAGCAGGTCGACGATCATCAGGTTTTCCGCCCGCTCCTTTTTGCTCGCCATCAGCTCGGCGGCCAGGGCCTGGTCTTCGGCCGGGGTCTGGCCGCGCGGGCGGGTGCCCTTGATCGGCCGGGTTTCCACCTGGCCCTGATGCACCCGCACAAAACGCTCAGGGGACAGACTGACCACCGCCTGCCCCTCCCCCAGCGCCTGATAGCCGGAAAAGGGTGTCGGGCAGGCCCGACGCAAGGCCTGGTAGGCCGCCCAGGGCTCGCCCTGACAGGGCGCTCGAAAGCGCTGGGCGAAGTTCACCTGGTAGCAATCACCGGCCTGGATATAGCCCTGAATCCGCTCGAAGGCTTCACGGTACTGGGCTTCGCTAAGGTCGGCGGCGAAGTCCTGCTGCAGGCTGAACGGCTGTAGCGCCGGCGCGCTGCCCTGCTCGAACAGGTTCACCAGACGCTGGCGCTCGTCCGCCGCCAGGGCCGGGTGGAACAGCAACTGGCTGGTGCCCAGTTGGTGATCGCTGATCAGCGCCCAGGCGTACAAACCCAACTGTGCATCCGGCAATTGCAGGTCATTCAGCGCCGGACTCGGCAGGTGCTCCAGACGGCGACCGAAATCGTAACTCAGGTACCCCATCAGACCGCCGGCAAACGGCAGCTCGCAGCCTGCTGGCAGCTCCGCCACGCCCAGTCGGGCCAGGGCCGCACGCAGGCGCTGGATAAAGTCGTTGGCCGATTCGTCAGCGCTGGGTGCCAGCGCTGCCAATGGCCAGGCGCTCATAAGGTCATAGCGTGCACGCTGGGACAAAGGCCGACCGCCGTCGAGCAGCACCGCACCCGGCGCGGTGCGGATGTGGGAGAAGTACTCAGACGGGTCTGATCTATAAGGCAGCGGATGCAGCGAACAAGTAGGCATGGGCAGGGTCGAGCGGGCGCGGGCGCCGATTGTAGAGCGCTGCCAGCATTCATCCTAGAGCGCGTGAGTGGGTTTACTCGGAGATAGCGAGCTGATTAGTATGGATAGATCCCAAGGGTACGAAATTTCTTATCAGAATAATAATTTTCAAGGGATCCAGGTCATGGATGAAGTGCGAGATCCAGCCGCTGGTAGCCTTCTTCGCTCGAAGCTGCGGCCACCGCAAGTACCTGCCGACTATCTGCCGCGGCCCCAGGTGCAAAACGCACTGGCGGCCAATCCCCATGCGCGACTGATATTGCTGTCAGCCCCCGCCGGCTTTGGCAAGACCACCGCCCTGGCGGCCATGGCTCAGGCCTATGCCGAGGCCGCTAACGCCGTCGCGTGGTTTTCCCTGAGCCCCGAAGACGACGACCCCTCGCGGTTTTTCCAACAACTGATCGAAGCCCTCGATACCGCCATTCCCGGCCTTGGCCAGGACGCCCTGGGTTACCTGCAGAACACCATGCGGGTACCGGCGGCCGCGCTGATGGAAAGCCTGCTGGCCGACCTCACGCAGCGTGAACAGCCCCTGCTGCTGGTGCTCGATGACCTGCATCTGGTGCAGGACAGCGAGCTGCTGGCGAGCCTCAACCGCTTGATCAAACTGGCCCCCAGCGGCTTTGTCCTGGCCGTCGGCAGCCGTTCCACCCCGGCGCTGAACCTGGCCACCTGGCGCGCCAAGGAGCTGCTGCTGGAAATCGGCGCGCCGGAATTGCGCATGAGCAAAGCCGAAACCCGCGAGTACCTCGACCGTGGCGGCCTGCACCTGGACGAAGTGGCGCTGAATGCCCTGCACAGCCACACCGAAGGCTGGGTGGTTGGCGTGCACCTCGCCAGCCTGTGGCTGCGCCATCAGCCGCAAGCCTCGGAGCAGATGGCCGAGATGGGCGGCGACCAGGTGGCCGTCGGCGACTACCTGCTGCGCAGCGTGTTCGAACAACTGTCGGTGGATATGCAGGACGCCCTGCTCGCCCTCGGCGTGGCCACCCAACTCAGCGGCGACCTGGCCAATGCCCTTACCGGGCGCCAGGACGGCCAGCAGTTGCTGGAAAAACTCGAAGCCATGCAGCTGTTTCTGCTGCCCCTGGACCGCGAACGGCAGTGGTACCGCTTCCATAACCTGTTTGCCGACTTCCTCCGCTCGCGCCTGAAAGAGCGCGATCCGGAACGTCTCAGCCAGCTGCACTTCAATGCCAGCCTGTGGTTCACCAACCACCATATGCAGAACCTGGCAATCGAACACGCCTGCCTGGCCGACGACCCGCAAATGCTCGCCGCGCTGGTCGATGGCTGCGGCCTGGAGCTGATCAACCGCGGCCAACTGAACCTGATCTACCGCTGGCGCCAGCGCGTGCCCAACGATATCGCCGAGCGCTTTCCGGTGCTGGTGCTGGCCGATGTCTGGAGCCGCGCCGCCGAGCTGTCGCTGCCCGAAGCCAATGGCATGCTCGATGAGCTGCTGGCGCGCTGGGGCAAAAACAAAAGTGAAGGGCCGCTGAGCGACAAGGTGCTGGCCACTCTGGCGATCAAAGCCGTGCTGGCCTTGCAAAAAGATGACCTGGATACCTGCGTGGCCCTGGCGCGCAAGGTGGAAGCGCAGCTCGGCCAGCACACCGCGTTTCTTGAAGTGGCCATGCTGATCATCGGGGCCCTGGCCCTGGTGATGCTCGCCCAACCGGACCAGGCTCGTCGCCTGCTGGCGCTGGCGCAGCAGCGCAAACATTTCCTCGAAGGCCGCTACCTGGATATGCAGCTGGCCAACGTCGAGATTTTGCTGTGCCTGGAGCAAGGCCAGGTGAAGCAGGCGCAGTTGCTGTTCGATCAGCTGCGCGCACGGCTGATTCCCTGGTTCGGCGAGAAGTCCCGGGCCCTGGCCCTGCCGACCATTACCGAATCGCTGATCGCCTACCAGCAGGGACGTTTTGCAGCCCTGGAAGAAAACCTCGGCTGGGCCATGGCCACAGTGGATGTGATCAACCCCATCGACCTGTATGCCCAGGGCATGCTCAGCCTGGCGCGCACTCAGCGGATCCAGGAAAAGCCCAAGGATGCGCTGGCCAGCCTGGTGCTGATGCAAAACCTGGCGGCGCGCAACCAGTCGTGGCGCTTCTATGCCCAGGCCGCTGGCGATGAAATTGCCTTGATTCTGCAAGAGCCGGCCACCGACCGGATCAAGCGTGCCGAGGCGCGGTTCCAGAGTGTCGATTGGCCCAAGCTGGCCAGCCACTACCAGGCCATGAATTTCAACCCGGTGCTCTGGGTTCAGGGCCTGACCCGCATCCGCCTGCAGCAGGCCCGCGCCCATTACAGCGAGGCGCTGCACGAAATCACCCAACTGCGTGGCCAACTGCAGACCGGCTGGCATGGCCTGCAGCGTCTGCGTCTGGACCTGCTTTCGGCCCTGAGTTACCAGCGCCTGGGCTACCAGGAGCGGGCGCAATCGATGCTGGTGCAGTGCCTGATCAGCGCCGAACGCGAAGGCGTGCGCAGCCTGTTTATCGAAGAAGGCGAAGGCATTCGCCTGCTGCTGCAGAACCTCGAAGCGGCTGAGCGCCAACCGGCGTTGCAGGGTTTTATCCGCGGTCTGCTGGCGGTATGGCCGGGCCAGGATGCACGCAAGTCCCTCGAAGTGCTGGAAGAAGGCCTGACCGAGCGCGAGCGCGACGTGGTGCTGTTGGCCGCCAAAGGCATGTCCAACGAAGAGATCGGCCAACAGTTGGTCCTGGCATTGGGCACGGTGAAATGGCACCTGCATAACATTTACGAGAAGCTCAAAGTGCGCAACCGGACCCAAGCCATCCGCCGCGCCCGCGAGCTGGGGCTGCTGCAATGACGACCCTGATCAGCAGTTCCCTGGCCCATCTGCCCACCCTGCCCTTGCTGCGCACCAAGTTGTTTCCCGCCGATGCCGGCAGCCGTCCGCAACTGCTGCGCCAGGCTCTGATCGAGCGGCTGTACGCCTCGCGCTCGCAGCGCCTGGTGATTCTCAGCGCCCCGGCCGGTTTCGGTAAAAGCACGGTACTGGCCCAGTACCGCCAGCGCCTGTTGGCCAGCGATGCGCGAGTGGCGTGGTTGTCCTGCGATGAAGCCGACAGCGAGCCGCAGCGCCTGCTGCAATACCTGGTGGCGGCCATCAATGCCGTGGCACCGGGTTTTGGCAGCAACACCGCCGGCCTGCTGCAAGGCGATGTGAGCTGGCCGCAGGAAGCCCTGATCGACGCCTTTCTCGCTGACCTCAAGCGCCTGGATGGCGAGGTCTACATCATGCTCGATGACTTCCATCGCATCCGCCACGCAGCCATGGGCCCGGCGGTGCGCTACCTGATCGAGCATCTGCCGACCACCGTGCACCTGCTGGCCAGCACCCGCTACCAGGCGCAATTGCTGGTGGAAGAGCCGTCGCTGAAACCCTGGACGCTGTGGCTGAAAGCCGAAGACCTGCGGCTGAGTTTCGAGGAAACCGCCGCCTATTTCCGCGAGGTCAAACAGCTGGTGCTCAGCCGCGACGAACTGAGCCTGCTGCACAACCGCAGCGAAGGCTGGATCACCGCCCTGCACCTGGCGGCCCTGGCCCTGGCCCGGCATCCGGACCGCGCGGCGTTTCTCGCCGGGCTGTCGGGCACCGAGCGCAATATCGCCGATTACCTGGCCGAAGACGTGGTCGCCAGCCTGGCGGATAGCCTGCAACTGTTCCTCGACCAGACCTCGGTGCTCGATGAGTTCAATGCCGAGCTGTGCAACGCCCTGACCGGACGCCGCGATGGCCTGGAAATGCTGGCGCGGCTGCAGACCGAGCAATTGTTCATCATTCCCCTGGACGAACAGGGCGAGTGGTTCCGCTACCACCATCTGTTTGCCGAATTCCTCCAGGGCCGGCTGGCCAAACATGGCGACCCCACCACCCTGTTGCACTCCGCGGCGCGCTGGTGCGAAAGCCACGATTTGCCGGATCGCTCGATCAAGTACGCACTGCGTGCCCGCGACTACAGCTTTGCCGCCGAGCTGCTGGAGCGCCAAGGTGCCAAGCTGATCGCCAGCAACCGCGTGTACGGCATTCTGGCGATTCTGAAAAGCGTGCCCACCGAGGTGATTCGCGAGCATCCGGTATTCCAGATCTTCTATGCCTGGCAGTTGGCCTTCGAACAGAAATTTGCCGATGCCGAGGCGCTGATCGAAGAAGTCAGCAATCGCCTGCTGCAAGGTCGCGGGCAAACCCTGCACTTCGCCCTGGTCGAACTGCTCGCCGCTGCCCAGGTGCTCAAGGCCCTGGTGCTGCTGTACCAAGACAAACTCGAAGCCTGCCTGAAAGTGGCGCGCCAGTGGCTGGGCATGGCCCCGGGCAACCAACCGGTGTTTCGCGTCAGCCTGTCCTGCGTGCAGGCCGCGGCCTACGCCTTGCTCGGTGAGTTTGGCGAGGCAGCGAAATCCATCGCCCTGGCGCGGGACAACCTGCGCCAGACCGAAAGCGAATACCTGCATGCGATGACCAGCCTGATCGAGTCGCTGATCTGCAAGGAAAGTGGCGAGCTGGAACGCGGCCGTGCCCTGGCCGAGGCCGCGCGCACCCGGGTCGAACGGGTATTCGGGCGGCGCAGTCGAGTCGGTGGCCCCTTGGCGCTGGCCTATGCCGACCTGCTCTATGAGCAGGACCGGCATGCGGCGATTCTCGCCGAGCTGCCGCTGGCCACCACCTGGCGCGACGTCGCCACCCCCACCGAACTGATCAGCCGCGGCAAATTGGTTATGGCCCGCGCACGCTTCTTTGCCGGCGAACCGGAACAAGGCCTGGCCCAGTTGGATGAATGGCTGGGTGAGTTGCACGGCGCCGGTTACGAACGGGTGTTTGCCCTGGGCATGAGCTGCAAGGTGCAGTTTCTGCTGTGGCTGCAGCGGCCCAATGAAGCCGAACGCATCTGCCTGCAGATGCAGCAGCACTTGGCGGTGTTGCCGGCCGGGCGTTATCTGGATGCGGAAACCGCCCTGGCCCTGTCCGAAGGCCGGCTGGCCCTGTGCGAGCGACGTGCCGACAAAGCCCAGGCCAGCCTGGAAGCCTGCCTGGCGAAACAGACCGCTGAGCACCAGCGCGACCGCCGTCTACGTCTGTCGCTGTTACTTTCTGTGGCGTACTGGCGCAAAGGTAACAGCGAAAAAGCCTTCGCCCTGCTTGAGCCCACCCTTGAAGACGCCTGGAACAGCGGCTACCGGCGCCTGTTTCAGGACGACGCCTTGTGGCTGCTGCCGCTCTGGGACGCCTGGCGCGTGGCCGAACCGAAACGCGCCGCACCCTGGCAGGGCCTGGCGGAAATGCTCCGTGAGCAGTGCCGACGCCTGGCTGTGGACCCGGAAAGTTTCAATGAGAATCAGGATGTTAGCCACCGCGAGCGGGAGATTCTGCGCTTCGTGGCGGCGGGTCTCTCCAACCGCGATATCGCCCAGGCCGTGCATTTGTCCGAGGCCACCATCAAGTGGCACCTGCATAACCTGTTCAACAAGTTGGGCGTGCGCAGCCGCACTCAGGCGGTACTCAAGGGCAAGGCCATGGGGCTACTGAGCGAAGCTTGAGGCAGAGCGTGGGCGGCAATGTGCTACCGCTGTTTGGCGCATGGCCATCCTCCATCCCTTGGATGGGCTGGCAGCCGCTTCGTTGCTCAGTAGCTTTATCACAGGGCGGGAAGCACTCAACGCTTCACGAATCCAGGTCTGTCGTCACCAGGATGGGCGCGACAGGCATGGGGATCGGCGCAAGTCGATCCAGTTGCCAGTAACAGGAGTGGCTGGCAACACCCGGGGATACCCACCTGTGATCTTGGAGATAAAAACAATGAAAAGTTTCAAACAACTCGCTCTTGCTGCAGCTGTACTGGCTGCCCCGTTCATGGCTCAAGCCGACCTGCGCGCAATGGACGATTCCGCGCTGTCGAGCGTCACCGGCCAGGACGGGATCAGCATCTCCGGCAACTTCGGCGGCAGCGTCGGTAACGTCAAGTACACCGACAACGACACTGGCGGCGGTAGCTTGAACATCAGCAACGTAGGCTTCACCGGCTTCACCATTTCCGATGCCAACCCGCTGAAAATCGACGTGGTCACCACCTCCATCGGTGGTACCGATACTCAGCAACTGGCCATCAGCCTGCCCAACATGACCGGTACCGTGTCGGTTGGCGGCATCTACGTCGGCGGCACCTATGCCAACGGCGCAACCACCGGCGCAGCCAGCATCGGCTCCCTGGCGATCTCCGATATCAATATGGCGGGCACCACCGTCAAGGTATGGGGACACTGAGTTAGCAACATCCCTTGCTAACCCGAAGCCTTATCGGTTCCTGCCGGTAAGGCTTTTCTCAGCCACACAGCCGCGTCAAACAGCTAAAAAGAGTCGCTGCATCAGGACCAAAAATGATCGAAATTCTTCTCGGCAGTCTATTGGGCGTGTTCGGTTTTACCGAAGCGCTGGACACCAAACCGCCGCCCCAGGGCACGGTCAATCTGACCCAACAGCTGACGCCCGGCATGCCCATGCGTGAGTCGGTGACGTTGGAGCCGATGAGCCAATTGCAGTTTCGCAATGTGATCCGCCAGGCCTATGACTACAGCTGTGGTTCGGCGGCGCTGACCTCCATGCTCGACTACTTCCTGGGTCGCAACCTGCAGGAACGTCAGGTGATGGAGGGGCTGTTGCGCTATGGCGAGGCCGACAAAATTGTCGAGCGGCGGGGCTTTTCCCTGCTGGACATGAAACGTTTCGTCGCCGCCCTGGGCTACAAAAGTGGCGGTTTTCGTGCGGCGTTTGCCGATCTCGATGAATTGGAGCACCCGGCATTGGTGCCCATCGAGTACGCCGGTTTCAAACACTTTGTGGTGGTGCGCGATGTGTACAACGAGCACGTATTCGTCGCCGACCCGGCACTGGGCAATATCAGTTTCACCCGCGCACGCTTCGAAGAAATCTGGGATCAGAACGTGCTGTTCGTGATTTACCCCAGCGGCCAGGAACCGCATAACGCCATGGCCCTGACCGAGCAAGACCTGCGCCTGGTGGACGACCGCACCGTCAGTCTGCTGGCGTTTCGCGAGTTCCCACAGATCACCAAGTTCACCACGAACCAGGCCGACGAGCTGGGTTCGGGCGGCGATATCCGCTACATCCGCCGCAAGTAGCACTCACACCAACACGTACGGCAACACCTGCCCGGCATAACAAGAAAATAACTGGGGATTGGCGTCATGGGGATTAAGGGATTGGCCTGCGTGGCCATGCTGACGCTCGCGGTGAGCGCGCCTGCCTGGAGCGACGAGCCTTCGGTAGACGACGCCCGCGAAGCCTTGAGCAAAAAAGACGACGATGCCGACAGCTCCAAGGCCCTGGCCGAAGTGTTTCAGGCTGCCGAAAAGAGCTACACCCTGCTCAAGCAAGGTGAACGCACGCTGACCTATGGCTTCGACTATTCGCTGCTGCGCGACACCCAGATCACCACCTACCGCACCGGCAACAACGTTTACAGCGTGATCGGCGAGAGTGAAGCCCAACACACCTTCACCAACTCCTTCACCTTCGACTACGGCGTGTGGGACAACCTGACCTTCAGCATGCGCGTGCCGCTGGTGGCCAAGTACGACACCGAGCGCGATATCAATGTGTATAGCCTCGGCGATCTGTCCGCCAGCCTGCGCTGGCAGCCGTGGAGTTCCCACCGTGGCAAGCCGGTGACCACCCTCTACGGCACCCTCAGCCTGCCTACCGGGACCAGCCCCTACGAGATCAACCCGCAAAACGACCTGTCCACCGGCAACGGTTTCTACAGCATCGGCGGCGGTGCCAACGTCTCTTACGTGATCGACCCGGTGGTGCTGTTCGGCTCGGTTGGATACACCTACAACGTGCCGGTGAATGTCGATCAGGAACGTGGCGGCCGGCACCTGGAAAAAGTCGACCCCGGTTCGAGCCTGTCGATGAGCATGGGCTTTGCCTACGCGCTGTCCTATGACGTGTCGCTGAGCACTTCGTACCAGATGTCGCAAACCTTCAAACCGACCTACACCTTCTCCGACACCACCCTGGAGGGTAACGAGCAAACCAGTGCGCTGATGAACTTCTCCCTGGGGCTGCGCACCTCGCCCAATTACATCGTCAACATCAATGCCGGGTTCGGCATGACGGAAGACTCCCCCGACGTTTTGTTAGGGGTGTCGATGCCATTGGATATTCAAGGCCTGAAGGCCCAATAACCTAAGAGCGAATGCCGTCATGACGACACGACTATCGCCACAGGTGTGGGCGATTTCCGGGATCTGCTGGCTTGCTGCCTGGCTTCTGGCCATGCCGGCCGAGGCGCAACTGGCCAACGACCTGACCATTGGCAACCCCAAAGCCATGGCCATGGGCAACGCGGTGACCGCCGATTCCACCGGCATCGATGCCGTGCATTACAACCCGGCGGCGCTGACCAAACTCAAGGGCCGGCAGAGCACCATCAAGCTGATC
This sequence comes from Pseudomonas sp. TE3786, assembly GCF_054057335.1. Taxonomy (NCBI): domain Bacteria; kingdom Pseudomonadati; phylum Pseudomonadota; class Gammaproteobacteria; order Pseudomonadales; family Pseudomonadaceae; genus Pseudomonas; species Pseudomonas sp. TE3786. The sequence continues at coordinate 301,361 of NZ_JBSRZF010000001.1, read as the reverse complement.
AGCGGCGTGATGGATATCCGCGCCAAGTTCAAGGCACCGCCCAACTACGGCGACAGCACCCTGGGTTTTACCGATGACCCGGTGAAGAACTCCAGCAGCCGCACCCTGACCCCGGTGATGTACCTGCCAGGCATGGGCGGCATGACCGAACTGCCGGTGCTGATGGCACCGCTGGCCGGGGTGTCGGTGAACCCGCCAGGTTCCAAGTTCACCTTCGCCACCAACATCTACGCACCGATGGCCCTGGGCTATTCGCGCGATTCCGATGACGACCCGGGCCGCTACCAGGGCCGCAAGATCGCCCTGCAACGCATCACCTATTTCTCGCCATCGGTGGGATACCAGGCCAACGACACCTTGGCCCTGGGGCTGTCCATCGGCTTCTCGCACCAGGCCATGGCGCTGAACCAGGACTTCCGTAACCCCGGCATGCTCACCGGCGTAGTGCGCCTGCTCAACGAGGCGATCTGCCAACCGGGGCTTGGCGACATGATCGGGCCGCTGATCAACGTCTGCGGCGGCAAGATCGGCCCCTACGATTCGCTGGCCAATATGGACCTGGACCTGCAACAGAGTCTGTCGCCCACCTACAACCTCGGCGTGCTGTGGGAGCCCACCGACTGGTTCGCCTGGGGTGCCACCTACCAGAGCGAGGCGCGAATGCACCTGCAGGGCAAATACCGCATCGACTATTCCCAGCAATGGCAGGGTTTCTGGTCGGGCCTGCAGGGTTCGGTGTTCGGTCAGGTGCTGAGCCCGTTGTTCCCCTATGGCAACGTCGATGAAGAACGCGGCAACGCCTCGCTGAACATGGTGTTCCCGGACAACTTCAACACCGGCATCAAGCTGCACCCATTCGATAAATGGACGTTCAACTTCGACGCCAAGTGGAGCGATTACAGCGACTGGAACAAATTCGAAATCGAGTTCGACCGCGAGCTGGACCTGCTGCGCATCGCCAAGATCTTCGGTGCCGGCAATGCCACCGACCACTCGATCATTCTCGACCGCGGCTACCAGGACACCTGGAGTTTCGCCGTCGGCACCCAGTACGACGTCACCGACCGCCTGGCCCTGCGCGCCGGCTACGAATACCGCCCCTCGGCCATCCCCAAGGACAAGGCCGACGTACTCGCGCCGATTGGCGACGCCAACCTCTATGGCCTGGGTTTCGGCTACCGCTGGGACAAAGACACCACCATCGATTTCGGCTTCAACTACTTCGTGTCCAAGCAGAGCATCCCGGCCGGCACCAGTTGCAACGTCAACTGCACCGGCATCGACAACCTGGTGTACAACCCGTACGCCGACCTCGACATCAAAACCACGGTGAAGGCCTACATCATGGCCCTCACCTACACCTCGACCTTCTGAGGCCCGGTTATGCAGCGCTTACTGCTCCTATCCTTACTGCTCAGCGCCACCAGTGCCCAGGCCGCACCAGGCCGCTACCTGACCTGGGTCGATGACCAGGGCCGGGTGCACAACACCTTCGTCGACAACCACTACAGCGAACAACAACGCCAGGCGGCCAAACGCATCACCCAGAGCGATCAGGAGCGCATGAACCAGAGCGCCAATCCGACCTGGCCAAGCGAGAAGAACAACGGCGAAAGCAAACGCCGTTACTTCACCTGGGTGGACGCCAGCGGCAACCTGCAGAACAGTTTTTATGCCGGTGCCCAGGTGGCCGGCAGCAAGGCCGACAATCTGCTGGCCAACGGCGAACATTCCAGCGACTACATCGATGCCGATGTACTGGAAGGCCGCAACTTCGCCCGCCCGGAAAACGGCACGCCGTATTACACCTGGGTCGACGAACAGGGCCGGATGCACAACTCCACGCTGCCGGGTCAGGGTCGCAGCGCCGCGCCGACAGCACCCTCGACTGTGCGCTACAGCGAAGGCCGGCAAATCGAGTTCGGCAACAAGGGCACCGTGCTGCCCGCCCTCGACGGCCAGCCCACCGCCGCCATGCAGGCACTGCTGGCCGGCAGCAGGGGCAACGACAGTGAAGGCCTGTACCAGAATCTGGTGCAGCAATGCTGCGGGCAACTGGCCGACAGCGACTTCACCGAGCTATCCGGCGAAGAGCCGCGCTATGAAGAACTCAACCGCTATTCGCCGAGCTTCAATTTCCCCATGGGGCGCAGCTACTACGTGGCGATGAAATTGCCGGCGGCGGGACGTACCTATGGCTTGCGGGTGCGCAGTTTTGCCAACAAGAAAGTGGTCTACCCGTCACTGCTGTTTCTTGACGAGGCCAAGCGCCCTACCCGCCTGGTCAGCGATGCGGTGTACCAGTTGCACGGCGAAACCTGGTACCGCTATGCCTTTATCGAAGGCACCGTGCCGGTGAAAGCGGCCGAGGGTGAACGTTACGTGCTGCTGCTGACCACCGACGAAGACAAACACCTGCAGACCCTGGACAACAAACCGTTCAAACGCCCCCTGCAAGACCTCAGCCTGGACGAGGCCGGTATGCAGGCCCACGCCCATAGCGATGAAGGTGGTTTTGAACTGGCGATTGTCAGGTAGGCGCAAGCGCTGCGCCCACCTGCTGTGACGCGACGCGGCTCAGGCGAACTTGCTGAAGTCCGGTTTGCGTCGTTGCATAAAGGCCGACAAGGCTTCGATGGCTTCCGGTGAACGCAGGCGCTGATTGAACAACGCGCCTTCGTCGGCAATCACCTGGCGCAGCTGTTCGCGCCCCGGCCCCTGCATCAGCCCCTTGCTGACTTCCACCGCTTTGGGTGGCAGGTGCAGAAAGCGTTTGGCCATTTCCTTGGCTTTGGCCAGGGTGGCCGCACCATCTTCCAGAGCCTGGTTGGCAATGCCCCAGGCGGCGGCCTGCGCGCCAGTGAACGACTCACCCAGCAGCAACAGTTCGGCAGCTTTGGCGTGGCCGAGCATCTGCGGCAGGATCAGGCTGGAGCCATATTCCGGACACAGGCCCAAGGCCACGAAGGGCATTTTCAGGGTGGCGTCCTGGCTGACGTAAACCAGATCGCAGTGCAGCAGCAGGGTGGTGCCGATGCCCACTGCCGGGCCGGCAACTGCCGCCACCACTGGTTTCTTCAATTCGAACAGCGCCTGCATGAATAAGAACACCGGGCTGTCCATGCCAGTCGGGGGTTCCTGGAGAAAGTCGGCAATATCGTTGCCGCTGGTGAAGCAGCTGTCGCCACCGCAAATCAGCACCGCACGCACGCTCGGGTCGGCGTCGGCTTGTAACAGAACCTCGGCCATGCGGCTGTACATGGCGCGGGTGAGCGCATTCTTTTTATCCAGACGGTTCAGGCGCAGGGTCAGCAGACCCTCCTCGCGCTCGACCACTACGTGTTCGCTCATAACATCCTCGACCAGGCTTTTCAGGCGTGCGGCAGAAACAGGTCGGCGAACAGCTGATTACGCGGCAGACCTGCCAGATAGAGCCGGCGCGAGAAGGTTTCGAGACTGGCCGGCTGGCCGCAGAGTAAGGCGAGGGTTTGTCGTGAAACAAGGCGTAGTTCGGCCAAAGCGGCAGGCAACTCGGCCGCTTGCACCAGCTCGATGTGCAGCTGTGGATGGCTGGCCGCCAGGGCCCGCAGTTCCGCCGCGAGATAGTGCTCGCTGCTGTGGGCAGCCACATGCAGTAGGCGGATATTGCCCTGGTGGTCCTGACGCAAGGCCTCGCGCAGCAAGCCATAGAGCGGCGCCAGACCGGTGCCGGCAGCCATCAGCAGCAGCGGCCGGTGCTGCCAGTCGGGATCGTAGTGCAACGCGCCGCCGCGCAGTTCGCCCAGGCGCAGGCTGTCGCCAGTTTTGAACTGGCGGGCAGCGGTACTGAAGGCACCGTTTTGGCGGCAATCGATATGAAACTCCAGCCAGGGGTCTTCGCCCGCCAGGCTGGCCAACGAATAGGGCCTGGCGATGCCGTCGGCGGTCCAAAGCAACAGATGCTGGCCGGCGCGATAGCGCAGCGGACGCTCGGCCTGCAGGCGCAAACGCAAGACGTTGGGGCTCGGCCAATCGACGCTGGCAACCGTGGCCGGCAAGCCATCACGCAGCGGATCGAACACTGCCACCGCCAGGTCGTCCACCACCCGACACTGGCAAGCCAGACGCCAACCTTGCTCACGCTGCGTGGCAGCCAGCGCCTCGGGTTTATCGTCCAGCACCTCGCCTTGCAGGCAATGCACCATGCAGGCGTGGCAACTGCCGGCGCGACAGCTATAGGGTACGGCGATACCGGCGGCGAGCAGGCTATCCAACAGATTGCTGCCAGGGTTTACCGCCAGCACCTGGCCGGCGACGCGCAACTCAGGCACCACTGCCCTCCCAGGCCGCGTGGCAACAGTTGCGCCCGCTGTGCTTGGCGCGGTACAGCGCCTGGTCGGCACGGTGCAGGGCCTCGTCGAGGTCGTCGCCCATGGTCAGCAGGGTCATACCGGCAGACAGGCTGATGCTGTGCACCGTCACGCCCACCGGCTCGGCACCGGCAAAGGCCTCGCGCAGGCGTTCGCAGCAGGCGGTGAGCTGATCGGCGTCGGTATTGGGCAGCAACAGCACGAATTCTTCGCCGCCGTAACGGGCCAGAACATCGCCGTCGCGCAGACAGGCCTGCGCCACAGTGGCAAAGGTTTGCAGCACGCGGTCGCCACTGGCGTGGCCATGCTGGTCGTTGATGCGTTTGAAATGATCAAGATCGATCAGCGCCAGGCCGTGCTGCATATCCGCACGCAGGTTGCCCAGCTCACGGGCGGCCAGGCGCAGAAAATGCCGGCGATTGAACAAGCCGGTGAGTTCGTCGGTGGCCACCAGGTCTTCGAGCTGGCGCATCATGCCGCGCAGGGTGTCCTGGTGGGCCTGCAAGGCAAAGCGGCGCTGGCGCATACGTTGGCGCAGGGCCTGAACATAACCGGCAAACAGGCTGAGCCAGACCAGCATCCCCGCCAGCACGCCTACTTGCAGGGCCGCCAGTTTCGGATCGGGCAGGCGCATCTGGAAGGCATCCCAGAGATTGACGCAGGCAAACCCGAAGAACGCCAGGGCCGCGCAACGGGCGAACACGCGGGGGGCCAGCTGGAATACGCCGAACAGCAGGATCAATAGATAGAACACCAGCATGGTGCCGCGGGCGGTGTTCAGGTCGTACATCAGGTAGGTGAGCAGGCCCAGGGCGACTATCACCTGAGGCTCGGTAAGGCTGGGGTCGCCAAAGCGCAGGTTGATGCCGCTGATGAATATGCCGAAGAACGCCAGTTGGCTGATGATCACCAGGCCACCGACCAATGCCGCGGTGGCCGGCTCGGCCTGATACAGACCGCTGAGCACCAGCACCATGAAGATCAGCAACGTCAGGCCGTAAGTGGCCGCGGCCATGCCGAATCGCTTCAGCAGCAGGCTTTGTAGGGCTTTCTGTGTCCCTTTCTTTTTTGCGCTGCTCATGGGCTCCGTCCCGTGCTGGCATCGTGCCCTCACTGTACCTAGGTGAAGGCAAAAAACCTAGCACGCCCGTTCGTGCGTTAATCGACCAAGGTCTATCGTCAGCGGATGCGCCAACCGCGCGCTGCGCGTTATACTGCCGCGCCTTTTTTGCCATACCAAGCCTGCTGGGCCCAAGCCCCGCGCGCTGAGATGTTCCCGTGTTTATAGAGGAGCGCGCTGCATGACCGTGATCAAGCAAGACGACCTGATTCAGAGCGTCGCCGACGCTTTACAGTTCATTTCCTATTACCACCCCGTGGACTTCATCCAAGCCATGCACGAGGCCTACCTGCGCGAAGAATCGCCAGCCGCCCGTGACTCCATGGCGCAGATCCTGATCAACTCGCGCATGTGCGCCACCGGCCATCGGCCGATCTGCCAGGACACCGGTATCGTTACCGTGTTCGTGCGCGTAGGCATGGACGTGCGTTGGGATGGTGCCACCATGGGCCTGGACGACATGATCAACGAGGGCGTGCGTCGCGCCTACAACCTGCCGGAAAACGTCCTGCGCGCATCGATCCTCGCCGACCCGGCAGGTGCCCGCAAGAACACCAAGGACAACACCCCGGCGGTGATCCACTACTCCATCGTTCCCGGCAACACCGTGGAAGTGGACGTGGCAGCCAAAGGCGGCGGCTCCGAAAACAAATCGAAGATGGCCATGCTCAACCCGTCCGACTCCATCGTCGACTGGGTGCTGAAAACCGTTCCGACCATGGGTGCCGGCTGGTGCCCACCGGGCATGCTCGGCATCGGCATCGGCGGCACCGCGGAAAAAGCCGCGGTAATGGCCAAGGAAGTGTTGATGGAATCCATCGACATCCACGAGCTCAAGGCCCGCGGCCCGCAGAACAAGCTGGAAGAAATGCGCCTGGAGCTGTTCGAGAAGGTCAACCAGCTGGGCATCGGTGCCCAGGGCCTGGGTGGCCTGACCACCGTGCTCGACGTGAAGATCATGGACTACCCGACCCACGCCGCCTCGCTGCCGGTGTGCATGATCCCCAACTGCGCCGCCACCCGTCACGCCCACTTTGTGCTCGACGGCTCCGGCCCGGCCTCGCTGGAAGCGCCACCCCTGGACGCCTACCCGGAAATCGTCTGGGAAGCCGGCCCGTCGGCGCGCCGCGTCGATCTCGACACCCTGACCCCGGAAGACGTGCAGAGCTGGCACCCGGGCGAAACCGTGCTGCTCAACGGCAAAATGCTTACCGGCCGCGACGCTGCGCACAAGCGCATGGTGGAAATGCTCAATAAAGGCGAAAGCCTGCCCGTGGACCTCAAGGGCCGCTTTATCTACTACGTCGGCCCGGTCGACCCGGTGGGTGACGAAGTGGTTGGCCCGGCCGGCCCGACTACGGCCACGCGGATGGACAAGTTCACCCGGCAGATCCTCGAGCAAACCGGCCTGCTGGGCATGATCGGCAAGTCCGAACGTGGCCCGATTGCCATCGACGCCATCCGCGACAACAAAGCGGTGTACCTGATGGCCGTGGGTGGCGCTGCCTACCTGGTGGCGCAGGCGATCAAGAAGTCCAAGGTGCTGGCCTTCGCCGAACTGGGGATGGAAGCCATCTACGAGTTCGAAGTGAAGGACATGCCGGTGACCGTAGCGGTCGACACCAAGGGCGAGTCGGTGCATATCACCGGCCCGGCTATCTGGCAGAAGAAGATCAGCGACAGCCTGGCGGTTGAAATCTAAACGCCACTAAAGCGCGATAAAAATACCCGGCCAAGCGCCGGGTATTTTTTTGACGTCAGAAAAGCACGAGAAAAACGACAAGGACAATGTCATACGCGACAGCATGGCGAATGGCTTACAAACGGTAGTGGCAGGCTGATATCCCCCTGCGTAAGATCGCCCCCACGGAAATGACGGAATATGCGCACAAACCCCCGGGGCAGGAACCCGGATCGCTACGGATGGTTGTAAACGCTTTGCTGCCTGAGTGCAGTCAACCCGAACCATCAAAGAGCGATTGGTATGAACAGCAGCAGCCGTCTTGCATCTCTTCTTGCAGCCGTAGCATTCACCCTTATGGGTGCTCAAGCCCAGGCAGGGCAAGCCTCCGGCAACCTGGCCATCGGTCTCACCATTACCTCCAGCTGCGCTCTCAGCAGCGGCACCAGCGGCCAATCTCTGCACGTTGAAAACCACAATTGCGATGGCATCAACAGCTTCCGTGTTGACCGTGAAAGCAATGGCGTGCGTAGCGAATCCCCGCTGAAGAGCAACTCGGTCAGCGACGTTAAAGGCTCCGAAGCCGGTCCAACCGTAGTCACTCTGTACTGGTGATTGTCCTACAAAAGTAAGTATTGATCCTGGCTTTGTAAGTCTTGTCCTACAAGACATAGGCGATACGCTTACAGACTAACCAGGTAGTACGTTTTTTATTTCAAGCACTCATTGCGACCTTCGCAATCTGTAGGCGCGGCTTCAGCCGCGATCCCTGCAAACCTCGCCCCCACCCTTACGACCGATTCGCCACCAGGGTCAGCGGCGCACGCTTGTCCTGCGGCTGGGCCAGATACCGGCAGCAGCTCACGCGCAGAAACGACGCGAAGTTCACCACCTCGCCGCGGTAGTCCATTACTTCCTCATACAGCTTGCTGATCAGCTGGTTGGTGGTCATGCCATCCACCGCAGCGATTTCGGAAAGAATGTCCCAGAACTGGTTTTCCAGGCGCAGGGTGGTGACTACCCCGCAAATGCGCAGGGACCGCGAGCGCGACTCGTACAAAATCGGATCGGCTTTTACATACAGCTCGCACATGGGCCCTGCTCCTTATCGCGTGGGTTTGGAAAGCTTACAGGGTGATCTGGGTGCCCAACAGCAAGAGCAAACCCGCCAGCCAGTTCGGATGGGCCGGCCAGGCCGGCGCGGTGACCAGATTGCCTTCGATATGGGCATGGTCCACGGCGATTTCCACGTAGGTGCCGCCGGCCAGTTTCACTTCCGGGGCGCAGGCCGGGTAAGCGCTGCACTCACGACCTTTGAGAATGCCGGCAGCGGCCAGCAGCTGCGCACCGTGGCAGACGGCAGCAATCGGCTTGCCGGCTTTGTCGAAGGCTTTCACCAGATCCAGCACCTTCTTGTTCAGGCGCAGGTACTCGGGCGAGCGGCCACCGGGCACCACCAGAGCGTCGTAATCCTTGGCCTTGACCTTGGCGAAGTCGAAATTCAGGCCGAAGTTATGCCCGGGCTTTTCGCTGTAGGTCTGGTCGCCTTCAAAATCGTGGATGGCGGTGCGCACACTCTGTCCGGCGGTTTTGTCCGGACACACCGCGTGCACGGTGTGGCCAACCATCTGCAGGGCCTGAAACGGCACCATCACTTCGTAGTCTTCAACGTAATCGCCAACCAGCATCAGAATCTTTTTAGCGGCCATCTGAGGTATCTCCGGGCAGATCAATGGGTGTGTGGCCAGTATTGCCGGGCCACTCACAGGGCAGGTAATAGGCTAGTACTACCTGCCCGAATCGCCGTCAAAGTCCCAGAGCGCCCCAAAACCCCGGCTCTGGTTTGCGCTCACCCTCGGCGGTAAAGCGCTGCGGTGCCTGGAATTGGTGGGTGGCGCGGATCTCCTGTTCCGCCAGGCTGGCGGGCACCAGCTGCAACGGACCGTCGCCCAGGGTTGGCGTGCCTTCCGCCAGAGGCGGCGGATTGAGTTCGTCATAGCGCAGGTAGTAGGTACCGCCGGCCGCTACATCCAGGTTGAAACCGGCGATGCGGTTGAAGTCGAACATGCCATCGGCCAGCGCCGTCCAGAACGAGCCGAACAGCGGCCGACGCATTTCCAGCGGGTAGCTGGCCATGTCCAGCTCCAGCACCAGGTAGCTGTTACTGGGCAGGCTGCCAATCAGGTTCTTATGCAGAAACACGCCGGGGGCTTCAATTTCCTGATCGGCCCACGCGCTTTGCGGGCGATAGAGATACACCAGGGCATGCTCTTCATCGCTCAAGGCGTGGGGGGTGAATAGCGGGCCGTCGTTGGTATCGAGGAAGGCCCCGGGAGAGGAACAGCCGGCCAGGCACAGCAAGAGAAACAGAACGAGTGGGTGATGTCGGCTCAAGCGCGCATTCCTCTTATGGTTATGCGGTTGAGAATAGCCAGGGCGGCGCTGAACAACACCCGACAAAAGGCTGGGATCACCGTTTGCAGGAATCGCGGCTGAAGCCGCTCCTACGCACCGCACCTACCGTAGAAGCGGCTTCAGCGGCGATTGGCCTTTGCTACTTACGCCGATCCAACAGCGTCACCACCACCCTATCCAACCACCCCCACACCCTTTGCTGCACACGCTTCCACAGCGGCCGCGACTGCCAGAGTTCCAGAGTGATTTCGCGGCTCTGGCTGAAGTCATGCTTGAAGCTGTTCACCACCGCTTCAGTCAACGGCGGCTCCACCGCTTCCAGATTGGCTTCCAGATTGAAGCGCAGATTCCAGTGATCGAAGTTGCATGAGCCAATGCTGGTCCAGTCATCCACCAGCACCATTTTCAGGTGCAGAAAACACGGCTGGTACTCGAAAATCTTCACCCCGGCGCGCAGCAAACGCGGGTAGTAGCGCTGGCCGGCAAAGCGCACTGGTGGGTTGTCGGTCTGCCGGCCGGTCAGCAGCAATTGCACCTGTACACCCCGCTGCGCCGCTTTGCGCAGGGAGCGGCGAACCTTCCAGCTCGGCAGAAAATAAGGCGTGGCCAGCCAGATACGCCGCTGTGCGCTGTTCAGGGCACGCACCAGCGACTGCACGATATCGCGGTGCTGCATGGCATTGGCATACGCCACCCGGCCCATTCCCGAGCCATGGGCCGGAAATGCCGGCAGCCGTTGCCGCGGGCCCGGCACAAAGGGCAACCAGGCGCGATTCTGCGGGTTGGCCAGCCATTGCTGCTCGAACAGGTGCTGCCAGTCATCCACCAGCGGCCCGGCTATTTCCACCATCACCTCATGCCAGGCGCTGTGGTCTTCACCCGGCGTCCAGAATGCATCGGTGACACCGGTGCCGCCGACGTAAGCCTGCTCGCCATCCACCAGCAGCAGTTTGCGATGGTCGCGATACAGGTTGCGCTGCCAGCGCCAGATCTTGATCGGGTTGTAGAAGCGCAGCTCGATGCCGGCCTGCACCAGACGCTCACGGTCGAGGGCGGAAAACGCCGCGCTGCCAAAGGCATCGAACAGGCACCGCACCCGCACCCCGCGCCCGGCAGCCGCACAGAGCACCTGCACCAGCAGATCGACACAGGCACCCGATTCCACCAGATACAACTCCAACTCCACCTGGCGCTTGGCACCGGCGATGCAGTCGAACATGCGGGGAAAAAACTGCGGGCCATCCACCAGCAATTCAAAGCGGTTGTCGGCACGCCAGGGGTAAATGCGCCCCGGCATCAGCACTGCATCCTGTGCACTTGGCCCACGATCAACTCCCTAGTGAGGCATTTCTAACGTGAGGAAAAAATCAGCACGGCACCCACCGGCACCGACCAGCTGATGGTGGAAACACCCGCCAACTTGCGCAGCGCCTCGATGCCCTCGCTCAGGTCGAAATCCTCGACCTGCAGCACCAGCGGTGCCAAGGTCACCACCTGAAAACGTTGCTCGTCCAGACGGGTCGCCAGCAGTTCGGCGCTGTAGCTCTGCTGGCGGCCATGCAGCTCGACCGTCAGCGGCAAGCGCAATTCCAGCTGCGCACCGGGGGCCAGATTGCTGATCGGCGCGAGGTCGATCTGAGCATTGACCAGGGCTTCGGGAAAGCGTTCGGTATTGAACAGCAGCGTGCGCAAACGTTCGTCGCGCAGCGCAATGCCGGTGCTCGCCGACTCCAGCTCGACCCGTAGCTTGGCCACGCCCTGATCATCGATCTGGCCATGCAGGGTAAGAAAGCGGTGCACCTCGGACAGCTTGCCGCCCTTGGTGGAAATAAACGACAGGCGCGAGGACTCGTTGTCCAGGTACCAACTGGCCTGTGCGGCAGGCACTGCCAACACAGCAAGAAGAAAGGTAAACAGCTTAAACATCAGCACTCCCGGGGATTGGCTCAGGCGGCACCTTAACCGCCTGAGTCTGGCATGCAAACCCCGGATCAGCCTCAGGACTTAGGCAATTCCAGCGCCTGCGGCAACAACTGACAGCCTTCGCGCTGGCTCTTCCAGGCCGCAGACTGGGTGCTGCCCAGACCACGAGCGGTCACCCGTTTGTTGGCCACGTCGTCGAAAAAACCACTGATGGGGATGATCTGTTTAACGTAGCTCTGGCAGTACGCCGCCTCGTTATCCATCACATAACGGCACGAGCAATACTCCTTCGCCGACAGCGCGCCGATGATGCCGGGGAAGGCCGCCAGGTGCACACGATTGACCCAGGCCAGCGCGGCCAGGGCGAGCAGAATCACCAGCAGGACACTGCTGAACGGGCGACGTTTGATAAAGGCGCTCATCATTTGCCCTCCTGTTGTTGCACAGCAGGCGCAAAGGCGGCCCGGGCCAGTTTCAACAGTTCATTGTGCGAATAGCTGTGGTCGCGGTCATCGGCGTAACGCACGATCACCAGATCATCCTTGGGCAATACATACAGGGCCTGGCCCCAGTGGCCGAGGGCGGCGAAGGTATCGTCCGGGGCATCCGCCCAAGGCTTGGCGGTGCCGGCCAGCGGCGTGTTCAGCCACCATTGGCCACCGGGCACCGCTTCACCTTCGGTTTCTTTGGAGGGCTGGTAATTGGCGAACGGCGTGCGGTTGAACGCGACCCAGGCCTTGGGCAGCAGTTGTTGCTCGCCCCAGCGACCGTCGCGCTCCATCAACAGGCCGACACGGGCCAGATCACGCGCAGTCAGGTAGGCATACGAGGAGCCGACAAAGGTGCCGGCGGCATCGCTTTCCCACACCGCGCTGGTGATGCCCAGCGGTTCGAACAAAGCGGTCCAGGGATAATTCTTGTACGCCTCGGTGCCGACCATACCGCGCAACGCGGCAGAGAGCAGATTGGCGTCGCCGCTGGAATAGAGAAAGCGCGTACCGGGAGTGACCGCTTGCGCGAAGCCGGCCGCGAAGGCCGCCATATCGCCGCGACCACGGGTATACAGCATGGCCACCACGCTGGACTTCACCGGCGCATATTCATAGCCCTCCTGCCAATCCAGCCCCGAGGCCCAGTTGAGCAAATGACCGATCTTCACCTCCGGATGCGCGGCCATCGGCGGATAGAACTTGGCGGCCGGGTCGTCGAGTTTGAACAGGCCTTGGCCGTAGGCCACGCCCAGGGTCGTGGCCATCAGGCTTTTACTGATCGACCAGGCCAGGTGCGGCGTGGTGACCTTGGTGGGGCCGGCATAGCGTTCGTAAATGATCTGGCCATCGCGGATCACCAGCAGGGCATCGGTGCGCACACCTTTGCGGCTGTCATCGTCGCGCGGAGCAAAGGCATAGGCCTCGAGGGCGGCAACTGCCGGGCTGGCGGGTGCCGGGCTTATGGCCCAGTCCGCGGCGGGCCAGGTTTCGGCGAAGGCATGGGGCAGCGAACAGAGCAAACCGAGCGCAAGGCTCAGACGACGCAAGACGGGAACGGGCATTGGGCAGCCTCTTGTTGGCAAAGGCGCAACCCTAGCATGGGGCCGATAAACGGCAATAGCGCCGAACGCGCCGTGCAAGGCGACGGTTCGGCGCGAAAAGTCAGCAGCGTCGCAGGTTGGGTTGAGCCCCGCGAAGCCCAACCTACGAACTCAAGCTGGCCAGCGCATTCTGCAAACGTTTCTCGCGCGCGACGCGGGCGATTTCCAGCAGGCTGCTGTCGCGTTTCCACAGGTCCTGCCAATGGGGTTTGCCGTTGTCCATGGCGCAGTCGATTTCCCCACGCAGGTGGGTGAACTGGTCGAACACCCCGGCCAGCAACAGGTGGGTGGCCGGCTCGTTCATGCCCATGCGGGCGATTTCCGCACAGCTGCCCAGCAGCGCCAGCAAGCGCAACCGCAGGCCCTGATGCCAGGCGTTGTCGCAACCCACGCCGTACAACCAGGCGACCAGTGCCACCAGCACATGCAGATCTTCCAGGGAGCGGAACGGCTTGGCGTAGGCGTCCCAACCATCCCCCGGCAAACGTTCGCAGGGTGCCGCCTGCAGATGCAAACGGCCATGGCTGACATCCGGCATCAGCGACAACGGCGGCAGCACCTCCACCCGCACCCCCGGCGTACCGTTGTAAGTCACACACATGGCGATCTGCGGCGCGGTGCCCGGCAGCTCGCTGCGTGCTGCCACCAGCAGCCAATCGGCGGCATCGGCGGCGGTGACGAAATCCTTGCGGCCGGACAGGCTCAGGCCGTCGAGCCGCACCTGCAGATCGGTTGGGCGCACGCTGCGGTTTTCGGTAACGCAGAAGGCGCCCAGGGTCCAGGGCGCCGACGGCCACAAGGCGCGCAAGGCAGCCTGGTAACCAGCAAGAAAAGCCAGGCCCGGGGTGGCGGCCAGACGGCCACCCAATAACGCCTGTTCAAACGGCGTAACGCCCTCACCCAGGCGCGCCAACAGGGCGGCATACCACTCTTCCAAAGCCAGGGCCGGCAGGCGCTCGGTGCACGCCAGCAGTCGTTGCCAGTACATATGTGCGTCCTCGTTCACTGATTCATACAAGCATCACAGAATATTCATATTGATGACACCGGGTGTTTCTAGCCTGAGCTTGCCCAACAAGGTCGACCGGCTGCAACCCGATCAAGCCGGCTTATGGAGGCTACTCGATGTCTACAATCGCCCGCGACACCACTGCCGAACGCCGCCTGCAAGCCGAGCGTCTGGTTGGCCCGCGCGCCCTGCGCGAAGCCCAGGCCTTGCGTTTCAGCGTATTCAGCAAAGAGTTCGACGCCAAACTGAAAGGCGCAGAGTTGGGCCTGGACATGGACGATTACGACGGCCACTGCGCCCATATCGGCGTGCGTGACCTCAACACCGGCAAGCTGGTCGCCACCACGCGCCTGCTCGACCACAACGCCGCCCGCAGCCTCGGGCGTTTCTACAGTGAAGAAGAATTCAGCCTGCATGGCCTGGCCCATTTGCAGGGCCCGGTACTGGAAATCGGCCGCACCTGCGTCGACCCGGCCTATCGCAATGGCGGCACCATTGCCGTGCTCTGGAGCGAACTGGCCGAAGTGCTCAACGAAGGCGGTTACAGCTACCTGATGGGCTGCGCCAGCATCCCCATGCAGGATGGCGGCATCCAGGCCCAGGCGATCATGCAGCGCCTGCGCGAACGCTACCTGTGTACCGAACACCTGCGCGCCGAACCGAAAACCCCACTGCCAAGCCTGGACCTACCAGGCAACGTCATCGCCGAAATGCCCCCGCTGCTCAAGGCCTATATGCGCCTGGGCGCCAAGATCTGCGGCGAGCCGTGCTGGGACCAGGATTTCCAGGTGGCCGACGTGTTTATTCTGCTCAAGCGCGACGAGCTTTGCCCACGTTACGCCCGCCACTTCAAGGCGGCCGTGTGATGAGCAAGCTGCGCCTGTACGGGCGCATCGCCAGGCTGCTGGCCACCGTCGGCCTCGGTCTGCTGGTGGCCGGCGGCATGAGCCTGGTGGAGCGCCTGCAACTGCGCAACGAAAGTGCCATTCGCCAACACCTCACCCGCTGGTACCTGGCCCGCCTGAGTGCGGCGCTGCCATTCAACATCGAAGTGCTGGGCAGCCTGCCCAGGCAACCGATGCTGTGGCTGAGCAACCATGTGTCGTGGACCGATATCCCGCTGCTGGGCATGTTGGCACCGCTGTCGTTTCTGTCCAAAGCCGAAGTGCGCACCTGGCCGGTGGCCGGATGGCTGGCGAAAAAGGCCGGCACCCTGTTTATTCGCCGCGGCTCAGGCGACAGCGCCCTGCTTGGCCAGCAACTGCTGGAACATCTGCGGGCTGACCGTGCCCTGCTGATTTTCCCCGAAGGCACCACCACCGACGGCCGCCAACTGCGCAGCTTCCATGGCCGCCTGCTGAGCAGCGCCATCGAAGCCGGTACGCCGTTGCAGCCGGTAGCGATTCGGTATGTGCGGGACAACCAGATCGATGTCGAGATTGCGCCGTTTATTGGTGACGACGACCTGGTCTCGCACCTGGTGCGTTTGCTGTCCAGTGATGTGGCGAGCGTGCGGATTCATCTGCTCGAACCGATTGAAAGCGTCGGCGCTTCGCGCAATGTGCTGGCCAAGCAGGCGCATCGGGCCATCAGCCTGGCGTTGTTTGGGGAAAGCGAGGTGGTGGACGTGGAAGAGCAGGACACCGAGTTGGCGGCATAGCTCTATGTAGGACGGTAAATTCTGGATCCCAGCCTGCGCTGGGATGACGGAGTACGCTCCACCACCACCGTCGTCCCAGCGCAGGCTGGGACCCAGAATGTCGAGCCGTACAAACCATCCGAAACCTAGCCAATCTGCGACCGAGCAAACCCCTGCAACTCTGGATAAAACGCCTGAAAGTCTTCGCTCAACGGCTCATACAACTCACGCAATTCGTCCATCGCCCCTTCCAGCATCTGCGGCCGTGACAAGCGCCGGCTCATGCCCAGCAGCACCTGCTGCAACACGGCAAATTCCTGGTAACTGCCCAACCAATCCTGGGCCGCCATGCGCGGGGCGATATAGGCCAGGCGCTCCGGCAGCGCCGGTTCCTCATCCAGTACCCGGTACACCCGCGCGGTGAATTGCGCCAAGGGCTCATCGGCATAATGCTGCCAATGCCGGGCCAGACAGTGGTCGAAAAACAGATCGATCAGGATGCCCGCCGTGCGCCGCCGTGCCTGGGGAAAACGCGCTTTGGCCTGCAGCACCAGCGGATGGCTGTCGGTATAGGCATCGATACGCCGGTGCACGGCGATGGCGTGCTCAAGCGGTGCCGGAAAGCGCCCGGCCAGCGGCCCTTTGACGAAATCGCCATACAGACTGCCCAGCAGTTGCGCCGGCTGATCGCCGCCCAAGTGAAGGTGTGCGAGGTAGTTCATAGGGCGAGTGTAGGGCCTGTCCGGGGATAAATCCCAGCCCGCGGATCACTCGTGCTGATGAGTACTATCGCCAGGATCAATCTGTATATCGGAAGTTACCGATATAAAGTTCGCCGCAAGCCGATAGCTACCCGGCACCACTAGCGAACCAACGGTCACCATCATGCCAATCGACCTCGACGAAATCTTCAAAGCCCTCGCCCACCCGGTGCGCCGCGAGATGCTCGTGTGGATGAAAGACCCGCATCAGCATTTCGTTGAGCAGGACCACCCCTTCGAGATCGGCGTATGTGCCGGCAAGTTCGACCAGAAAACCGGGCTGTCGCAGTCCACCGTTTCCGGCCATCTGGCCAGCCTGCAACGCGCAGGTCTGGTGACCAGCCGCAAGGTGGGGCAGTGGAACTTCTTCAAGCGTAACGAAGACTTGATCCAGGCCTTTATCACCCATTTGTACGACGCGCTCTAAGCGCCGCCGCCCTCTTCTTCCGGAGCCCCTCCATGCCTCTAGCCCTGATTGTCCTGGCGTTGTCCGCCTTCGCCATCGGCACCACCGAATTTGTCATCATGGGCCTGCTGCCCGATGTCGCCGCCGACCTTGGCGTGTCCATTCCCGGTGCCGGTTGGCTGGTTACCGGCTATGCCCTGGGTGTGGCCATCGGTGCGCCGTTTATGGCCATGGTCACCGCCAGCTGGCCGCGCAAGGCCGCGCTGCTGGCACTGATGAGCATCTTTATTGCCGGCAACCTGTTCTGTGCCCTGGCCACCGACTACAACATGCTGATGCTGGCGCGGGTGATTACCGCCCTGTGCCACGGCGCGTTCTTTGGTATCGGTTCAGTGGTCGCCGCCAGCCTGGTGCCGGCCAACCGCCGCGCCTCGGCCGTGGCCCTGATGTTCACCGGTCTGACCCTGGCCAACGTGCTCGGCGTGCCCCTGGGTACCGCCCTCGGTCAAGCCGCCGGCTGGCGCTCGCCGTTCTGGGCCGTGACCCTGATTGGCGTGCTGGCCCTGATCGGTCTGTGGCTGGCTCTACCGAATAAAAAGGAACAGGAAAAAACCGACCTGCGCAGCGAACTGCGCGCCCTGCGTGGCGTAGGTGTATGGCTGGCGCTGAGCACCACGGTGTTCTTCTCCGCCTCGATGTTTGCCCTGTTCACCTATATCGCGCCGCTGCTCGGTGAAGTGACCGGCGTGTCGCCCACTGGCGTGACCTGGACTCTGCTGTTGATCGGCCTCGGCCTGACCGTCGGCAATATCCTCGGCGGCAAGCTCGCCGACTGGCGCCTGGGCACCACCATGACCGGCGTATTTATCAGCCTGGCGGTGCTGTCGACCCTGTTCAGCTTTACCAGCGGCGCGCTGATTCCGGCAGAAATCACCCTGCTCCTCTGGGCCGTGGCCGCCTTCGCTGCCGTGCCGGCCCTGCAGATCAACGTGATGGCCTTTGGCAAAGACGCACCCAACCTGATTTCCACCCTGAATATCGGTGCCTTCAACCTCGGCAACGCCCTCGGTGCCTGGGTCGGTGGCGTGGTGATCAGCCGTGGCCTGGCCCTCACCGATGTGCCGCTGGCCGCCGCCGCGCTGGCCGTGGTCGCCCTGATCGCCACCCAACTGACCCGCAATGCCCGTAACCAATTGCAGCCGGTGCTCGACTGAGCCCGGTTGTTCGAACCAAGCCGTACCCCGCACTTACTTAATAAACAGCCACTGACTCACTAACGATCCTCGGAGATTTACCCATGGCGACTCTTTTCGACCCTATTACCATCGGCGACCTGCACCTGCAAAACCGCATCGTCATGGCCCCCCTCACCCGCTGCCGCGCCGATGAAGGCCGCGTGCCCAACGCGTTGATGGCCGAGTACTACGCCCAGCGTTCGTCCGCTGGCCTGATCCTCAGCGAAGCCACCTCGGTCACCCCGATGGGCGTCGGCTACCCCAACACCCCGGGCATCTGGTCCGACGCCCAGGTGCGTGGCTGGAGCAATATCACCAAAGCCGTACACGCCAATGGCGGCAAGATTTTCCTCCAACTCTGGCACGTCGGCCGCGTCTCCGACCCCAGCTACCTGGACGGTGAACTGCCGGTAGCGCCCAGCGCCATCGCGCCCAAAGGCCATGTCAGCCTGGTGCGTCCGCTGAAAGATTTCGTCACCCCGCGT
Source organism: Pseudomonas sp. TE3786 (assembly GCF_054057335.1). Taxonomy (NCBI): domain Bacteria; kingdom Pseudomonadati; phylum Pseudomonadota; class Gammaproteobacteria; order Pseudomonadales; family Pseudomonadaceae; genus Pseudomonas; species Pseudomonas sp. TE3786. The sequence continues at coordinate 282,747 of NZ_JBSRZF010000001.1, read as the reverse complement.
GCCCTGGAAACCGAAGAGATCGCCGACATCGTCGAGGCCTACCGCCATGGCGCGGAAAACGCCAAAGCCGCCGGCTTCGATGGCGTGGAAGTGCACGGTGCCAACGGCTACCTGCTCGACCAGTTCCTGCAAGACAGCACCAACAAGCGCACCGACCAATACGGCGGCTCTATCGAAAACCGCGCCCGCCTGATGCTGGAAGTGACCGATGCAGTGCTCTCGGTCTGGGAACCGGGCCGCGTTGGCGTACACCTGGCACCGCGCGCCGACAGCCACGACATGGGCGACTCCGACCGCCTGGCGACCTTCGGCTATGTGGCGCGTGAACTGGGCAAACGCGGTATCGCGTTTATCTTCACCCGCGAAAAACTGGGCGACGACAGCATCAGCGCTGAACTGAAAGCAGCCTTTGGCGGTGCCTTTATCGCCAACGAACGCTTCACCAAAGACAGCGCCAATGCCCTGCTGGCCAGCGGTGGTGCCGATGCGATTGCCTTCGGTATTCCCTTTATCGCCAACCCGGACCTGCCGGCGCGCCTGCAGCAAGACGCACCGCTGAACGAACCGCACCCGGAAACCTTCTACGGCAGCGGCCCGGTCGGCTATATCGACTACCCACGCCTGTAACCCTCACGACTGGATAAAAAACGCCCGACGCACCCATGTGCGCCGGGCGTTTTTGCTTTTGCCCTGCGTAGGAGCGGCTTTAGCCGCGATTCCCTGCAAACGGCAATCGCGGCTAAAGCCGCTCCTACGGAACTCAATCTGCACCGCCAAATTCCGTCACTCCTGCGTCAGCTTTCATCCGGCACCCCGCCTGGATATTGCTAGAATGCCCACCCTCAATCTGTATGCCGCCGCTGGAGCCGTTTCATGACCGCCGTTTCGTCCACGCTTTCGCCCACCTTGCAACTGGCTTGCGACCTGATCCGCCGTCCTTCGGTGACGCCCGTGGACGCCGATTGCCAGGCAGTGATGATCGAACGCCTGCGCGCCCTGGGCTTTGCCATCGAGCCGATGCGCATCGAGGATGTGGATAACTTCTGGGCCACCCATGGCGGCGAAGGTCCGGTGCTGTGCTTTGCCGGGCACACCGATGTGGTGCCCACCGGCCCGTTGCAGGCCTGGCAGCACGCCCCGTTCGACGCCAAGGTCGATGAAGATGGCATGCTCTGCGGCCGTGGCGCGGCGGATATGAAGGGCAGCCTGGCGTCGATGATCATCGCCGTCGAGCGCTTCGTTGCCGACCACCCGAACCACAAAGGCCGTATTGCCTTTCTGATCACCAGCGACGAAGAAGGCCCGGCGCACCACGGCACCAAAGCGGTGGTCGAGCGTCTGGCGGCGCGCAAGGAACGCCTGGACTGGTGCATCGTCGGCGAACCGTCGAGCACCACCCTGGTCGGCGATGTGGTTAAAAATGGCCGTCGTGGTTCCCTCGGTGCCAAGCTCACCGTACGCGGTGTGCAGGGCCATGTGGCTTACCCGCATCTGGCCAAGAACCCGATTCACCTGGCCGCGCCAGCCCTTAGCGAACTGGCCGCCGAGCACTGGGATGACGGCAACGCCTTCTTTCCGCCCACCAGCTTCCAGATCTCCAACCTCAACTCCGGCACCGGTGCCACCAACGTGATTCCGGGCGACCTGGAGGCGGTGTTCAACTTCCGTTTCTCCACCGAATCCACCGTGGAAGGTCTGCAACAACGGGTTGCCACCATCCTCGATAAGCATGGCCTGGACTGGCATGTGGAATGGGCCTTGTCCGGCCTGCCGTTCCTCACCGAACCGGGTGCCTTGCTCGATGCGGTGGCCGCCGGAATCAAGACGGTCACTGGCCGCGACACCCAACCGTCCACCAGCGGCGGCACCTCGGATGGACGCTTTATCGCTACCCTGGGCACCCAGGTGGTCGAGCTGGGCCCGGTGAATGCCACTATCCACCAGATCAACGAACGGGTACTGGCCAGCGATCTCGATACCCTCACCGAGATCTACTACCAAACCCTCGTGAACCTGCTCGCCTGATGCTCGCCTGCCCGATCTGCAGCGCCCCGCTGCACGCGGTGGATAACGGTGTGGCCTGCCCGGCCAACCACCGTTTCGACCGCGCGCGCCAGGGCTACCTGAACCTGTTGCCGGTGCAACACAAAAACAGCCGCGACCCGGGCGACAACCAGGCCATGGTCGAAGCCCGCCGGCGTTTTCTTGAAGGCAGCCACTATGCCCCGGTGGCCAAACGCCTGGCCGAGCTGCTCGCCGAACGCGCCCCGGCGCGCTGGCTGGATATCGGCTGTGGCGAAGGCTATTACACCGCCCAGGTGGCCGACGCCCTGCCCGATGCCGATGGCTATGCCCTGGATATCTCCCGCGAAGCGGTGAAGCGCGCCTGCAAACGCAAGCCGCAACTCACCTGGCTGGTGGCGAGCATGGCGCGTATTCCCTTGGCTGACGCCAGTTGCCAGGCGCTGCTCAGCGTATTCAGCCCGCTGGATTGGCAAGAGGCCAAGCGCGTGCTGAGCCCGGGTGGCGGCCTGATGCGCATCGGCCCGACCAGCGAACACCTGATGGAACTGCGCGAAAAACTCTACGACCAGGTGCGCGACTACAGCGACGACAAACACCTGGCCCTGGTGCCCGACGGCATGCGCCATGCCCACAGCGAAGAACTGCGTTTTACCCTGAGCGTGGACAGCGAACAGGCTCGCGCCGACCTGCTGGCAATGACACCCCACGGCTGGCGTGCCAGTGCCGAACGGCGCGAAGCGGTGATTGCCGCACCGTTAAATGTCACCGTTTCCATGCGCTACGATTGGTTTGAATTAGATAGCCAGGCCTAAGCGGCTCTAGACGAATTACGAGAGAACCCCATGCGCCAACCCGATATCGAAATCTACGTAAAAGACGCCGACCACAACGCCATTACCGAGTGGCTGAGTGCCGCCCTGGGCCCTGTATCGGCCTGGCGCCAGCAAGGGCAAACGTATAAATGCAGCATCGCCAGCAGCCAAGGGCCGATCCCCGTCACCTGGCTGCCCAAGGCCGTGGGCAAATGGAACAGCCTGTTTCTGGAAAGCGACATCACCCCCTGGGACGACGACCTCGCCTGCGCCCGCGCCGCCTTCGCCGCACTGAACGTAGAAGTGCGCTGCGCACCGGGTGGCTGGAGTGAAGAAGAAGCCGAAGAGCAGGCCGATCGCTGGATTCGCATCAGCGCCGATGGCGAAGAAGAGATCACCTGGCATACCAGCTGATCGTCCCAGGCGATATTCGCCCTACAACAAAAAGCCCCGCATTTGCGGGGCTTTTTGTTAAACCGAAGAATCAGCCTCTGACTACGTCTTCGGCCTGGGGACCTTTCTGTCCGTCGATAACGGCGAACTCGACACGGTCACCTTCATTCAGGGACCGATGGCCTTCGCCGCGAATGGCCCGATAGTGAACGAACACATCGGCACCACTTTCACGCTGAATGAAGCCATAGCCTTTGGAATCATTGAACCACTTAACGGTTCCAGTCTCGCGATCAGCCATTACTACTTTCTCCAACTCGCATTTTTTTATGTCCTCTCAAGGAGGTATCGACGGATCAGCGGCAGCCAGCCCGAAACAGGCCAGCGCCGGCGTGATGCGCAAGCACAAAGCCTGCCAACGATTTCTTACATCTTCGCTACAAGGCCCGCAACAGAGCGGGCGGCGTGGCTTTAGAGTTAAGTACGAACGTACGAAATGGCGATAAAAACCCGGCAGCGCTGTGGGTATCGGTAACATTTCGGTGCAGGCCTCTTGTGAAGGCCCCGTGAGGCAGCAACACGCTTCCCACCTCATTCACCGTCATCCCAGCACACGCTGGAACCCAGAATTTCAAGACGAACTCTGTCTCCTTCAATACTCTGGATTCCAGCCTGCGCGGGAATGACAGTGGTTTGCCAGCCATATGTCTTTTGCCGGCACGCAGTTGATACGGCAAACTAGCGTCCCCGAGCCGCGGCTCGATTTCGACAGACTCTGTATGACCCGCTCCCCGTTTCGCCGCCTTGTTTTCGGTACCCTGCGCCGCTTGCTGTATTTGTGGGTGCGCTCGGAAACCATCAATCAATCCGCCTTCACCCTCAAGCTCGACCGCAGCAAGCCGGTGCTCTATGTACTGCAGCAGCCGTCGCTGAGCGATCTGGCGGTGGTCGACACGGAATGCACCAAGGCCGGCCTGCCACGCCCCGTGGTGCCGGTGGCGATCGGTGATCTGATCGAGCCCTCGGCCTTCTTCTACCTGAGCCCGGAGCCGGGCTGGTTGGGCGCGCCGAGCAAACCCGGCACCTCGCCGACCCTGGTGCGCCTGGTTGGCGCGCTAAATCAGCATGCGGTGGACGACGCGCAAATCGTCCCGGTCAGCGTGTTCTGGGGGCAGTCGCCAGACCGCGAAACCAGCCCGTGGAAACTGCTGTTCGCCGACAGCTGGGCCGTTACCGGACGCCTGCGTCGCTTGGTCAGCATTCTGATTCTGGGGCGCAAAACCCGCGTGCAGTTCTCTGCGCCCATTCACTTGCGCGAGCTGGTGGAACAAGACAAAGGCCACGAGCGCACCCTGCGCATGGTGCAGCGCATTTTGCGGGTGCACTTTCGTAACCAGAAATCCGCCGTGATCGGCCCGGATGTGTCGCACCGGCGCAATCTGGTGAAAGGCCTGGTGCATGGCCCACTGGTACGACAGGCGATTGCCGAGGAAGTCGAGCGGGAGAAAATCTCCCCGCAGAAAGCCGAAGCCCTGGCCCTGCGCTACGGCAACGAAATCGCCTCGGACTACACCTATACCGCCATCCGCTTCCTCGAACTGGTGCTCAGCTGGTTCTGGAACAAGATCTACGACGGCATCAAGGTCAACCATATCGAAGGCGTGCAGGACGTCGCCCAAGGTCACGAAGTGATCTATGTGCCCTGCCACCGCAGCCATATCGATTACCTGCTGCTGTCCTACCTGCTATTTCGCAACGGCCTGACCCCGCCGCATATCGCTGCTGGCATCAACCTGAATATGCCGGTGATCGGCAGCCTGCTACGCCGCGGCGGCGCGTTTTTTATGCGCCGTACCTTCAAGGGCAACCCGCTGTACACCGCAGTGTTCAACGAATACCTGCACACCCTGTTCAGCAAGGGTTTCCCGGTGGAGTACTTCGTCGAAGGCGGCCGCTCGCGCACCGGGCGCATGCTGCAACCGAAAACCGGCATGCTGGCGATTACCCTGCGCAGCTTTTTGCGCTCCAACCGCCTGCCGGTGGTGTTTGTGCCGGTGTATATCGGCTACGAGCGCGTGCTGGAAGGTCGCACTTACCTTGGCGAGCTGCGCGGGGCGAGCAAAAAGAAAGAATCGATTTTCGATATCTTCAAAGTCATCGGTGCCCTCAAGCAGCGGTTTGGCAGCGTGTGGGTGAACTTCGGTGAACCGATCAAGCTGGCCGAGTTCCTCGACACCGACCAACCCGGCTGGCGCGAACAAGACCTCGGCCCGCAGTTCCGCCCGAGCTGGTTGAGCGACACCACCCATCGCCTGTCCGAGCGCGTGGCCCGGCACCTCAACGAGGCGGCGGCGGTGAACCCGGTGAACCTGGTGGCGCTGGCCTTGCTCTCCACCAGCAAACTGGCCCTCGACGAACGCGCCCTGACCCGCGTGCTCGACCTGTACCTGACCCTGCTGCGCAGCGTGCCCTACTCGCCGCACACCACCCTGCCCGAAGGCGATGGCCAGGCGCTGATCCAATACGTGCAAGGCATGAAGCTATTGGCCGAGCAGAAAGACGCCCTGGGCAAAATCCTTTATCTGGATGAGCAGAACGCCATCCTGATGACCTACTACCGCAACAACGTGCTGCATATCTTTGCCCTGCCGGCCTTGCTCGCAAGCTTCTTCCAGAGCAGCGCACGGATGAGCCGCGAGCAGATTCTGCGCTACACCCGCGCGCTGTATCCGTACCTGCAGTCGGAGCTGTTTATCCGCTGGAGCCTGGAAGAGTTGGACGCGGTGGTAGACCAGTGGCTGACGGCGTTTGTCGAGCAAGGCCTGCTGAAATTCGAAACCGACGTGTATGTGCGCCCGGCACCCAGCTCGCGCAACTTTGTGCTGCTCACCCTGCTGTCGCGGGCGATTGCGCAAACCCTGCAGCGCTTCTATATGGCCACCGCCCTGCTGCTGCACGCCGGCCAGAGCGCCATCAGCGCCGAAGAGCTGGAAGACCTGTGTACGGTCATGGCCCAGCGCCTGTCGATTCTGCATGGCCTGAACGCCCCGGAGTTCTTCGACAAGAGCCTGTTCCGCCACTTTATCCAGACCCTGCTGGACCAAGGCGTACTGCGCCAGGATGCGGCCGGCAAACTCAGCCATCACCCGCTGCTGAACGAACTGGCCGAAGGTGCCGCCAAACGCGTATTGCCGGCCGAAATTCGTCTGTCCATCCGCCAGGTGGCGATGGATCGCAGTGAAGATGTGGCAGACGGCCTCTGAACCATGGCTGGCCGTGCCGAATTCCACCAGCAGAACCTCGAGCGCGCCCGCGCCGAGGCGCAGCGGTTGCTCGCCGAGCGGCCGCGGTTGGCCGGGTTATGGCTGAACTGGGTGGCCGCTGAGTTGTATCAACTGGGGCCGCCTGCGTACGCCAACATGGTCCGGCGCGAGCTGGAACAGGCGGCCAGCGCAGAATAAAAAATATCGTTTGCACGGATCGCGGCTGAAGCCGCTCCTACAGGTAGCACGCCCCGTAGGAGCGGCTTCAGCCGCGATCCCTGCGCACAGGGCTTAACGCGCCAACCGCTGCTTGCTGCGCAAATCAATCATGTCCTGTTCGGTGCAGGTCAATGGCGTGGCGCCGGTCAGGTCGTAGCAGCGCTGGCCGTAGCCCATGGGCCAGTAAATGATCGCGAACGGCGGCCAGAAAATCGACGCCACGCGAAAGCGCGAACGCAGCTTGCCTTCCTGCAGCACGGTGCCGCTGTCGTCGGTCAACTTATAGGGAATACCGCCAGCCGCACTCCAGGCAAACGGACGGGTTTTCACCAGGCCTTCGCTGTAGGTGGTCTCGCGTTTATAGATTTCGACTTTGCTGTGTTCAGGCAGCTTGAAATAGGTGGAGGTAGAGCAACCACTCACCAGAGCGGCCAACGCCAGAGCGCCGGCAATACGGGAAAACTTCATTGCGGGGGAATGTCCTTATACGCACGTTCTGCCGCCACCCAAAGCGGTAGCGGGCGCGCATAGTGCCTAGCCAAAGGCACTATTTCCAGCCCTTCGGTCTGCTTGCACGCGCGTACCGGGGTTGGCGCGGAGCGTAGGTTGGGTCGCTCCGTATTGGGCTGCGCCGTTGGCTCACCGAACGCGGACCGACCCAACCTAGGGTTACGCCGCTTTCGCTTTCATCTTCGCCCGCACCGCCACCAGGCAAGCCGCCACCAGGGCATTGGCCATTTCCAGCAGGTATTGGGCGGTATTGCGGCCAGCGTCGTTATCCAGGCTGTCGGTCATCAGCAGCCGGGTAACGCCATCCAGCAGGATCACAGTCTGTTCCAGCGCGTCGGTCAGCGGCACATCGGCATTTACCGCAAACACCGGAACGTCATCGGGTACACAGAAGGTTTGAGGTTGGGTGGTTTTCATCACAGCACCTCCCGGTTCAGAACAGGAGGATGGGGGGTGAGGGTATCGGGATAAGTCATTTTTAAGTTTCCTGGTAGTGATGCTGCTCCAGGTCGCCGTCAAACGATTAGGTGGCAGCTGTACGCGGGTTGACGGACCGGATTACCAGGAAACTCCAGCGCACCCGAGGATGCCCCACGCACAGCCGCCATGACAGAGAACAACAGACACCAGAAATGCATCTGCCATTCGGGGGGCTATGCGCCTGATAACTTCGGGCCGTCAAACCCGATCGCTGAACCATTCAGCGACGGGCTGGACTATGCCGACCGAACGAAAACCCTGACAAGCCAGCTCCCGCCGACAATCCCGTAGGCAACCAGGCGCATCGGGCGAGCATAGCCCGTAGGAATAGTCACGCCAACGTCCCCTCGGCCCCCCACTCACCCGGCCCCGCCACTGGGCTGCCAGCTGCCGCGCAGGCAGCGCTCGAAGATTATTCCTACGCAATTGCAGGCAGTCCGCCCACCCGCCAACCGGAAGCAAATGACATCAGCCCCGGCACCGCATTGCCGAAGCTTAGCGCCTCAATTCTCTTGCAGGTGTTGCCATGAAATCCCTCCCGTTTTCCCGCTCCCCCCTCGCCCAGGCCCTCTTCCCCTGGCGCCTTATTCCCGCCGCTGTTCTCTCCACACTCACCCTTCTCGCCGCCCAGCCCGCTGGGGCGGTGATGATGGATTTGGGGAATTTGCCTGGAGCCAGCGGTGGTATAGAAGCGCAGGCCATCAGCGGCGATGGCAAGGTGGTAGTTGGCGACGCGTGGACACAAAATCTCGGTTATATGCTATTCAGCCAAAGTGCTACTCAAGGTTTGATTCAAGTAGGCCGCACCTTCGGAACAGGCGCCTATGCCTATGGAGTGAGCAGTGACGGAACATCCATAGTGGGTACCGCCCAGATAGTACCCAGCAGCCCTGTCCGAAGGGCTTTCCTCTGGTCTGCCAGTAGCGGTTTTAAAGATCTAGGCACCTTGGGTGGGGAGGACAGCGATGGTCGTGGCATTAGCGACGACGGCAGTGTAGTGGTGGGGGGAAGCGCAAATGCCGCTGACACAAATCGTGCGTTTCGCTGGACAGCAGGAGGCGGGATGCAAGATCTCGGCAGCCTAGTACAAAATGGCGAGAGTTACGCCTTTGCCGTTAGTGGTGACGGCAATGTCGTGGTAGGCCGCAGTGACACTGCAGCCGGTGTACGCGCCGTTATCTGGAATAACTCTACCGGCGTTACCACCAACCTCGGTTCGTTTGGGGGTACCAGCGAGGCAAGAGCAGCAAACCGGGATGGCTCGGTGGTGGTGGGTGACAGCTCGGATGGTGCAAACTCCAGAGCGTTTCGCTGGACCTTGGCGGGCGGTTTACAAAATCTTGGAACGTTAGGGGGCGCTCGAAGCTACGCTCGCGATGTCAACGCCGATGGTTCGGTTGTGGTGGGTGGCGCGCAGCAAGCTGATGGAGCTACGCGGGCCTATCGCTGGACACAAGCCGGCGGCATGACCAACCTCGGCGTGCTGACGGGCCAGACCGTCAGTGAAGCCCGCGGCGTCAGCGACGATGGCCACACCGTAGTCGGCACCAGTGGCAACCGCGCCTTTATCTGGAGCGCCACCGACAGCGCCATCCAGGACCTCAGCAATGTGCAAGTTTCCCAGATCATCAGCTCCGATACTCTTTACCATCTCACCAGCGCACAAAACCGCCGTATCCGCGACCTTAACCAAACCCAGTGCATTCCCGGTGCCACCCAGCGCTATTGCCTGAGTGCAGGCCTTACCGGCTATAAAGGCGAAGCCACCACCAGCGGCACCCAGGGTATTGGCCAAGTGGCCGCCGGCCTGCGTTTGAACGAGCACTGGGCCCTGGGCGCCTCCGCGCAACTGGCCAACGCCGACCTGAACATCGACAGCGCCAAGCAAGACAAAGCCTATGCCCTTAGCCTATGGGGTTCGTTCCAGCAAAACGCCGATAACCTCGGTTGGAACGGCAACGCTAGCCTGGCCATGGGCAATAGCGACAGCAGCTTTGAACGCGGCATCGGCCTTACCGATGTACAACGCGCCCGCGCCACCACCACCATGAGCAGCGCTGCCCTGCGCGCCGCGGTTGGCTATGGCCTGCAAGCCGGCCGCACCCGCCTGACTCCGGAACTGGCCCTGAGCCATGGCCGTACCGATTACGACGGTTTTACCGAACGTAATGTGGCCTTCCCGCTGACCATCAATAGCGGCCATAGCACCGATACCTACGCCACCCTGGGTGTGCGCAGCGATACCCCGATCAGCGCCAAAGGCACTGTGCATCTGAACCTCGCAGTAGATACCTTGCTGAACGACGACACCCCGGCCATCGAAGGCAGCTCGGCGGTGCCTGGCCTGTCGCGCTTTACCTACACCAGCAACCTGGATAAACGCCGGGTGGTGCCGGTGGCCATGGCTGGCTATAGCCATGCCATTGATGCGAACTCCACCCTGGGTGGTGGGGTGCAGGTAGCCACTGCTCAATATCAAGGCGAGCGGGCGGTGTTTGGCTTGGGGGTGCAGTATCGGTATGCGTTTTAACTGAGGCCCAATCGCGGCTGAAGCCGCTCCTACCAGACCGCACAATCCGTAGGAGCGGCCGGCCGGCGCTGCGGTCAGCCGCGATGTTTTTGATCTTTCAGGCCGCGATAAACCATCAAACCGCCCGCCCAAACACCTCCGTCAAATGCTGCTCATAGCGAGCAATATCAGCTTCCACGTTGGGGCGCTTCATTACATCCACGCAGAGAAAGGTCGGCAGACCGGTCATACCCAAAAACTGGTTGGCCTTGTGGAATGGGAAGTACACCGCGTCCACGCCTTTGGCTTCGAAGAAGTCGGTGGGGTCGTCAAAGGCTTGCTGGGGGGCGTTCCAGGTGAGGGAGAGCATGTACTGTTTGCCCTGCAGCAAACCGCCGCTGCCGTATTTCTGCGAGGCGTCCGAGCGGGTGCGGCCGTCGTTGGCGTAGAGGCTGCCGTGGCCTTGGGTAAATACTTCGTCGATGTATTTCTTTACCGTCCAGGGCGCGCCCATCCACCAGCCGGGCATTTGGTAAATGATTACGTCAGCCCAGAGAAACTTTTGCACTTCTTCGGCGATGTCGTAGCCGCCATCGATAAAGGTTTGCCGTACGTCGAAGCCGGCGCGGTCCAGGTGGCTCAGGGCTGCATCGTGCAGGGTCTGGTTGTAGCGGCCGTCGGAGTGGGCGAACTGTTTGCCGCCATTGAGCAGAAGAATGTTTTTCACGGATAAACCTCGGGGAAGAAGCGAATGGCCGGCAGACTACCGGCCTCACGCGAGGTGATAAACCCGGGGAGGCGCAATTGATATTTGCGCTAAAAGCATGAATTACCCAGCCACTCTCTAAGTAAACTGCGGCAATCCACTTCAACCCGGAGCCGCCAGCCATGAGTGAGCAACCCTACGGTTTTATCCTGCACGCCCACACCAAACCGGAACAAGCCGAAGCCTTCCGCGCACTGTTCAGTGCCTATGTGGAACCCAGCCGCGCCGAGCCGGGCTGCATCGAGTACCACATGCTGCGCGATCAAGAAGACCCCAACCTGTTTATCTTTTACGAGATCTGGCAAAGCCAGGCGCACCTCGATGTACACAGCGCCCTGCCGCATATGCAGCGCTTTTTCCAGCAACGGATGGACTACCTGACCCGCGACTTCGACGTGCGCCGTATCGATATGCTCAGCCCCGCCTCGGCCAACCGCTGAGCCGGCCGGCCGAAAAACACTTGAAACCCTCGCCGCAGGTGCCGTCTAAACCTGTACTGCGGTCGCCACTGACCGACCTGCGCGAGGAGCCGAAAAATGAGTACGCACCTGATCAAACTCTTTACCCAGCCCGATCACAGCTGGACAGAAATCCGTAAAGAGGAAGAGCAAAAACCCCGCAACTACCTGCCCCATCTGATTTTTCTCGGGCTGATTCCGCCATTCGCGTTGTTTATTGGCACCACCCGGGTGGGCTGGAGCCTGGCCGAGAACGAAACCGTACGCCTGAGCGCCGACAGTGCTCTGCTGCTAAGCGCGGTGGTGTATGGCGCCATTCTGTTGGGCACGGCGCTGATGGGCGGGTTTATTCGCTGGATGTCGCGCAGCTTCGACGCCCGCCCCAGCCTTAACCAGTGCATCGGCTTTGCCGCCTATACCGCCACGCCGCTGTACCTGGCCGGGCTGGCGGCGCTGTACCCGAGCCGCTGGCTGGCGGTGGTGGTGTTGATGGCCGCCTGCGCCTATTCCACCTTTCTGCTCTTTGTTGGGCTGCCGACCTTTATGCGCCGCCCACAGGAGCAGGGCTTTCTGTTCGCCTCCTGCGTATGGGCGGTGGGCCTGTTGCTGATGGTTACCACCCTGGTGACGGCGATTCTGCTTTGGTACAACGGCCTGTCGCCGGAATACCTGCGCGGGCCGCTGGGGCAGTAACCGCAGACGGTTTTCGCCGCCTGCCTACTCCGCTAAGCTCGGGGCATTACCCTTGAAAGGAATGCCCCATGCTTGGTTCCACTGCCCGTTTCGCCACTCTGTTTGCCGGCCTGGCCCTGTCTGTGAATGCCTTGGCCCTGTCAATCAATGATCTGTCGCAAACCGATGCCAGTGCTGGCCTGAAAGACGCCCTTACCCAAGGCGCTCAGATTGCCGTAAAGCAGCTGGGCACCCCCGGCGGTTTCAGCAATAACGAAGACGTGCGGATCGAGCTGCCGGGCAAACTCGGCAAGGCCGCCAAGACCATGAAAATGATGGGCATGGGCGCGCAAGTCGACCAACTGGAAAGCAGCATGAACAAAGCCGCCGAGGCCGCCGTGCCGCAAGCCCAGGCGCTGCTGGTGGACGCGGTGAAAAAGATGACCGTGAGCGACGCCAAAGGCATCCTCGCCGGCAAGGACGACGCTGCTACCCAATACCTGAACAAAACCAGCCGCGAACAGATCCGCGCCAAGTTCCTGCCCATCGTCAAACAAGCCACCGACCAGGTCGGCCTGGCCAAGCAATACAACGCCTTCGCCGGCCAGGCCGCCAGTCTGGGGGTGGTGGATGCGAAAAGCGCCAATGTCGAAAACTATGTGACCGAGAAGGCCCTGGATGGCTTGTTTGCAATGATCGCCAAGCAGGAAGCCAGTATTCGAAAAGACCCAGCGGCTGCGGCGACCAGCTTGGCCAAGAAGGTGTTTGGGGCGTTGTGATTTGTCCTAAGCCCGATGGCAATGACTGAAAAAGATAGAAGCAAGTGTGAAACAAAAAGCCCGGTCAGTTGACCGGGCTTTTTGTTGGGGCCGTACCGCCTGAAAGGCGGGCGGTTAATTTTCCATCAAAAATCCAAGTACAAATACGCATACTCGTTGATGAAATCGATCCCCCCCACGCCGATCATGAACCCCATAGAGGTGCCGCTTGGCGCACTGATGTTGCGGACGGTTAGGGTGGCGACCCCGGCAGCATTGGTGGTTACGCTTGACGCAGACATTGCTACCGACGCCGAATCCCCACCAAACAATGCCAGGTATACCGGTACGCCCGACAGCGGCTGGCCACTGGGTCCCGTCACCGTTATGGAAATGGTGGACTGCGCGCCAGTGCGGATGGTTGTGGGCGAGGCGATCACAGCCACGTTCGCTACGTTGCGTACCGAAACAGAGCCCTGTACAGCACCGACCGATGCGGTGATGGTGTTATTGCCAGCAAAGGTTGCGCTGGTCATCACCACCGTAGCGACGCCGCTGGCGTTGGTGCTGGATGAAGTGCTGGACAGCTTACCTATCAAGCCCATGGCCCCACTTATGCCCCAGTTAACCGCCACACCCGCACCCAGCGCATTGCCATAGGCATCTTTCAGCGCGGCGCTTAGCGTGGCCGTGCTGCGCCCATCGGCGGCAAGGGCGGCGGCAGTGGTGGTTACGCTGATGGTGGCCAGCGGGCCAACGGTATAGGTCACGTTGGTTGAACCCTGCACACTACCCACGCTGCCTTTCAGCGTGGCAACACCCGCCACCGTGGAGCTGGTCAGCACCACCGTCGCCAGACCCGCCGCATTGGTAGCCGTGGCCGCACTGGCCAGAGTGCCGGAACTGGCCAGCCAATTCACTGAAGTACCCGTCAGCACCGCCCTGCCCTGGGCATCTTTCACTGTAGCCGTCAGCGTAGTAGTGCTGCTGCCATTGGCCGTCAGGCTGGTGGCAGCCGAGGTCACCACCACGCTGGCCGCTGGCCCGACGGTAAAGGCCACGTTCACCGCACGGGTTGCCGTGCCGGCTTTGGCGGTAACGCTGGCGGTGGCCACGGCGGTGGAACTGGTGAGGGTAGCGGTGGCCACGCCTTGGGCGTTGGTCAGCGAGCTGGCGCTGGCCAGGGTGCCGGCGGTGGTCGTCCAGGTGACTGCCTGGCCGGCGCCGAGGGCGTTGCCTTTGGCATCGGTGACGGTTGCGGTTAATACGCTGCTGCTGGTGCCGTCGGCCACGATGGAGGTCGGCGAGGCGGTGAGCGCTACGCTCTGCGGTGCGCCCGGGGTAAAGGTGACGCTGGCGCTGTTTTGCGCTGCTGCGGAAGTGGCGGTCACGGTGCTGGTACCGGTTACGGTGGCGCTGGTCAGTACCACGCTGGCCACACCGTTGCTGCCGGTGGTGGACGTGGCGCTGGCCAGGGTGCCCGCGGTACGGCTCCAGTTGACCACTACGCCGGCACCCACCAGGTTGCCGTTGCTGTCTTTCACCGTGGCACTCAGGGTGCTGGTGCTGGTGCCATCGGCGGTGATTGCGGTTGGCGTGGCGGTGACTACCAGGCTTTGCGCTGCGCCTGGCGTGAAGCTGACGTTACCGGTGTTTTGTGCGGCACCAGCGCTGGCGGTGACTGTGGCCGTGCCGGTTACCGTGGCGCTGCTCAGCACCACGCTGGCGGTGCCATTGCTGCCGGTGGTGGAGGTGGCGCTGGCCAGGGTGCCGGCCGAGCTGCTCCAGTTGACCACTACCCCTGCGCCCACCCGGTTGCCGGTTTTGTCTTTGACTTCGGCGCTCAGGGTGCTGGTGCTGCTGCCGTTGGCAACGATGGCCGTTGGCGTGGCGGTGACCACCAGATTCTGCGGCGCGCCCACGGTAAAGGCCACGGCGGCGGTGTTCTGCGCCGCACCGGCAGTTGCCGTAATGGTGGCCGAGCCCGCCAGGGTGGCGCTGGTAAGTACCACGCTGGCCACACCTTGCGCGTTGGTCAGCGAGCTGGTGTTGGCCAGGCTGCCGGCGCTGGTGCTCCAGTTCACTTGCACGCCTGCGCCCACCAGGTTGCCCTGACTGTCTTTGACTTCGGCGCTCAAGGTGCTGGTGCTGCTGGCGTCGGCAGTGATCGCCGTTGGGCTGGCCGTTACGCTCAGGCCATTGGTGCCGCTGGCTGGGGGGCCGGCAGTGAAGGCCACAGCGGCGCTGTTATTGGCCGCGCCGCTGCTGGCTTGTACCGAGGCAGAGCCGGTGACGGTGGCGCTGGTCAGTACTGCGCTGGCCACGCCCTGGGCATTGGTCAGCGAGCTGGCGCTGGCCAGGGTGCCGGCGCTGGTGCTCCAGTCCACTTGCACACCGGCGGCCACGGTATTGCCGTGGCTGTCTGTGACCACGGCGCTCAGGGTGCTGGTGCTGCTGCCATCGGCAGTGATTGCGGTTGGGCTGGCGCTCAGGCTCAGGCCTGCGCTACCAGCGGCGGGCGCGCCGGCGGTAAAGCTCAGGGCCACGGTGTTTTCCGCCGCCTGACTGCTGGCTTTGACCGTGGCCGGGCCGGTGACGCTGGCGCTGGTCAGCACCACGCTCGCCACGCCCTGGGCGTTGGTGACGGAGGTGGCGCTGGCCAGGGTGCCGGCGCTGGTGGTCCAGTTCACCGTGGCGCCTGCGCCCAGCAGGTTGCCGAAGCGGTCTTTGACTTCCGCGCTGAGGGTGCTGGTGCTGCTGCCGTCGGCGGTAAGGGTCGTTGGGCTGGCAGTCAGCGTAAGACCCGCGCTGCCGCTAGCGGGTAGGCCGGCGATAAAGGTAACGGTGGCGCTGTTATTGGCGGTGCCGCTGCTGGCTTGCACGGTGGCCGGGCCGGTAACGGTGGCGCTGGTGAGCAGCATGCTGGCCACGCCCTGGGCGTTGGTCAGCGAGCTGGCGTTGGCCAGGGTGCCGGCGCTGGTGCTCCAGCTAACCGATACACCGGCGGCTACGGTATTGCCATGGCTGTCTTTGACCACGGCGCTCAGGGTGCTGGCGCTGCTGCCATCGGCGGTGATCGCGGTCGGGCTGGCGCTCAGGCTCAGGCCGGCATTGCCGCTGGCCGGTGCGCCGGCGGTGAAGGTAACCGTCACCGAGTTATGGGCGGTGCCGCTGCTGGCTTGTACGGCGGCGGCGCCAGTGGTGGTGGCGCTGGTCAGCAGCACGCTGGCAACGCCTTGGGCATTGGTGACGGAGGTGGCGCTGGCCAGGGTGCCGGCGCTGGTGCTCCAGTTCACCGCAGTGCCGGCACCCACCGGGTTGCCATTGGCGTCCGAGATTACCGCGCTGATGGTGGAGGTGCTGCTGCCGTCGGCCACGATGGCGGCCGGGGCAGCAGACAGGCTGGCGGCAGCAGCGGCACCTGGGGTGAAGGTAACGGTGGCAGAGCCACTGGCGGCACCTGATTGGGCTGCAACGGTAACGGTACCGGCGCTGGTGGAGCTGGTCAGCACCACGCTGGCAACGCCGTTGGCATCGGTGACCGAGGTGGTTTTATCCAGGCTGCCGTCGCTGCTGGTCCAGTTCACTACCACGCCGGCACCGACCGGGTTGCCATTGGCATCCTTGATCACGGTGCTGATGCTGGTGGTGCTAAGGCCATCCGCCTCAATCGACGACGACGAAACCATGGGCGCAGTAGTTGCCGCAGCCCCCGGGATAAAGCTGACCGAGGTCGAGCCCTTGGCGGTACCCGAGGAGGATTCAACAGTAGCCGTACCGGCGCTGGTGGAGCTGGTCAGCACCACGCTGGCAACGCCATGGGCATCGGTCACCGAAGTGGCGTTATCCAGGCTGCCGTCGCTGGTGGTCCAGTGCACCACTACGCCCGCGCCGACCGGGTTGCCATTGGCATCCTTGATCACGGTGCTGATGGTGGAGGTGCTAACGCCGTCCGCCTGAATCGCCGCCGCGGAAGCCGTTGGCGCGGAGGAAGCCGCAGCGCCTGGAATAAAGGTGACTGAGGTCGAGCCTTTGGCGGTGCCCGAGGTGGCTTCAACGGTGGCTGTACCGGTGCTGGTCGAGCTGGTGAGCACCACGCTGGCGACACCGTTGGCATCGGTGACCGAGCTGGTTTTATCCAGGCTGCCGTCGCTGGTGGTCCAGTTCACCACTACGCCTGCGCCGACCGGGTTGCCGTTGGCGTCTTTGATCACGGTGCTGATGGTGGAGGTACTGCTGCCATCCGCGAGAATGGCCGGCGACGACACGCTTGGCGCGGAACTGGCCGCAGCGCCTGGGGTAAAGGTCACGGAGGTCGAGCCCTTGGCGGAACCGGATGAGGATTCGACGGTAGCTTTGCCCGCGGTAGTCGGGCTGGTCAGCACCACGCTGGCAACACTATTGGCATCGGTCACCGAGGTGGCGTTGTCCAGGGTGCCGCTGCTGGTGGTCCAGTTCACCACCACGCCCGCGCCCACCGGGTTGCCGTTGGCGTCTTTGATTACTGTGCTGATGGTGGTGGTGCTGGTGCCGTCCGCCTCAAGGGACGACGCAGAAGCGCTCGGTGCCGCGGAGGTGGCGCCGCCTGGGGTAAAGGTGACGGAGGTGGAGCCCTTGGCGGCACCCGAGGAGGATTCAACGGTGGCCGCACCTGCAGTGGTCGAGCTGGTCAGCAGCACAGTGGCAACGCCATTGGCATCGGTCAGCGAGGTGGGTTGGTCCAGGGTGCCGTTGCTGGTGCTCCAGTTCACCACCACGCCTGCGCCCACCGGATTGCCGTTGGCATCTTTGATCACGGTGCTGATGGTGGAGGTGCTGATGCCGTCTGCCAGAATCGACGAAGCGGAAGCCGATGGCGCGGCGGAGCTGGCGCTGCCAGGGGTAAAGGTGATCGAGGTCGAGCCTTTGGCGGCTCCCGAGCTGGATTCAACGGTGGCGTTACCTGCGGTGGTGGAGCTGGTGAGCACCACGGTTGCAACGCCATTGGCGTCGGTGACTGAGGTGGCGGTATCCAGGCTGCCGTTACTGGTGGTCCAGTTCACCACTACCCCGGCACCCACGGGATTGCCTTGAGGATCGCGGATCACCGTGCTGATGGTGGTGGTGCTTTTACCGTCGGCGGCAAGGGTGGGCGTACCGACCGTGGCGCGCAGGGTGCTCGGGCTGGTGGATTGCACCGTGATGGTCATCAGGTTGGAGCTCTGCTGATGCCCTGCCCGGCTGACACCATTGGCTTGCAAGGTATAGGTGTTGAGGCCGCCGGTTACGTAGGCCGGCAGATTCAGCGCGGCCTGACCGCTGCTGCTCAGGGGCTGGGCAAAGGCGGCCGCGCTGCCGGTCCAGCTCAGGCTGGCGAAGGCGTTGGCACCTTTGACGGTAAACGCCAGGTTGCGTTTTTCCTCACCTGCCAGGGTGGTCGGCAGGGTCAGGGGCATGGTCTTTTCCCGGTTTTCCATGACCATTTCCTGGTTACGCGACACCAGGTCGTGGCGCATGTTTTCCAGCATGCGGCTGGACATCAGGTTGGCGCTGGACAGCTGCTTGGCCAGCGGCACGCCGAAGCGGTAGGTGAAGCCCAGGTTGACCGAAGTGTTGGCGTTGTCGCCCTGCCCCAGACGATGGTTGACCGCCAGGCCGACCAGGGGGATGGGGTTATAGATAACGCCAACGGTCAGGGCATGGGGGTCTTTGTCGCGGTTGCTGGTGGAGAACAGGCCGACGTCGTCGCCACGGTATTTTTCATACACCAGCCTGCCGCCCAATTGCGGGTAGGCCGGCAGGTAGCCTTCGGCGCGTACGTCCCAGCCTTTGGCCGGGCGTTGCAGGAAGTCCTCTTGTTCGGTGGATTGCCGCCACTTGGAAAGCGGCCGGTAACTGTTGGCGCTGAGTTTGAGGAAGTCGGTCCAGGCTTCCACGCCAAGGCCAAGGCGATGGTGGTTGGCGGTTCGGTCGTGGTCGTAGAAGCTGTTGACGCCCAGCAGCCAGCCGGCCACATCACGGCGGTAGCCCAGGCCGACGTTGGTGGTGGTGCGGGAGTTTTCGCTATAGCTGTTGGCGCGGCGCGCGCCGATTTGGGTGAACAGCAGATTTTTGCCGACGCTGTAGAACGGAATCAGCATATCCAGGCTGCCACTGCGGATACCGCCCGGGGCGGCTTCGATGGCTAGCTCGGCGTTGATGCCATTGCGCGCGAGCCAGGCCTGGGCCACGTCGCTGGCGGAGTTGGAGAGCATCGCCGCGCCCTGGTTCACGGCCTGGCCAAGGCCTTGGCTGCGATCACGCAGTACGCTGGGCGCGAGGTCGCGATCGGTGGAGGCTTGCAGCATCCATTCCGGGCTGTACATGGAAACGTCTGAGGTGGACAAGAGATCGTGGTGAGTTGCCGAAGCGGCGGCCGGGGATGCCGTAGCGGTCGCCGGGCTGCCCAGCTCCGGCAGTTGCTGCTCAACGCGCGAGCCCGATTGGGCTTGGGCAAGGCTGGATGCCACGGGGGTATAAACGGTAGTCAGGCAGAGATAAACAATCAGGTATTTGCGAAGTAGGGCTGACATGATTTCCGGCGTCCTATTGCGAGAGCAGCTCGCGCGTTCAACAGAGCCGGGATTTTTCCTAAACGCGCCTTCTCGTTAAGCAGGACGGATTACCCTTTCTTGTAGGGTGTTTCCTTGGAAAGCCTCTTTCGGCGAAACCAATAAAAAAGCCCGGCCAATTGGCCGGGCTTTTCCCTTACAGGTACGGACTCAATCGGTCCCTACCCGCTCCTCTTTCTTCACCCTGAACCAGGCCGCATACAGCGCTGGCAGGAACAGCAGGGTCAGGGCGGTTGCCACTATCAAGCCGCCCATGATCGCCACCGCCATCGGCCCGAAGAAGGTTGAGCGCGACAGCGGAATCATCGCCAGTACTGCCGCCAAAGCGGTCAGCACGATGGGCCGGAAGCGTCTTACGGTGGCGTCGATGACGGCGTGCCAACGGTCGTGGCCGGCGGCGATGTCCTGTTCGATCTGGTCCACCAGAATCACCGAGTTGCGCATGATCATGCCGGACAAGGCGATGGTACCGAGCATGGCGACAAAGCCGAACGGCTGGTTGAACACCAGTAGGAACAGGGTCACGCCAATCAGCCCCAGGGGCGCGGTGAGAAACACCATGGCCGCGCGCGAGAAGCTTTTCAGCTGCAGCATCAGCAGGCCCAGCACCACCACGATAAACAGCGGAATACCGGCGTTTACCGAGTTCTGCCCGCGGGCCGAATCTTCCACGGTGCCGCCGACATCCAGCAGGTAGCCGTCAGGCAACTTGGCGCGCACGTCATTCAGGGTCGGCAGAATCTGTTTGACGATGCCCGCCGGCTGTTCCTTGCCATAGATATCGGCGCGCACGGTAACGGTCGGCAGGCGGTCGCGGTGCCAGATGATGCCTTCCTCGAAGCCGTACTTGAGGGTGGCGATCTGCGACAGCGCGACGTTTTTACCGGTGTCGGTGGGCACCGACAGGCTAGGCAGCAAGGCCAATTGCTGACGTTCACGCACGGTGCCGCGCAGGAGGATTTCGATCAGTTCGTTGTCTTCGCGGTACTGGCTGACGCTGTTACCCGAGAGCGCACTCTGCAGGAAGGTCGACAGGCTGGCGCTGCTCACCCCCAGGGCGCGGGCGCGTTCCTGGTCGATGCTCAGGTACACCACTTTGCTTGGTTCTTCCCAGTCCAGGTGCACGTTGGTGACATGGGGGTTTTCCCGCACGCGGGCCGCCACTTCGCGGGCCAGGGCGCGCACTTCGTCGATATGCTCGCCAGACACGCGGAACTGCACGGGGTAACCCACGGGCGGGCCGTTTTCCAGACGGGTGATACGGGTGCGCAAGGTCGGGAACTGGTCGGCAAGGGTTTCGATCAGCCATTTGCGGATGGCTTCGCGGTCTTCGATGCTTTTGCTCAGCACCACAAACTGGGCAAAGCTGGCGGCCGGCAGTTGCTGGTCCAGCGGCAGGTAGAAACGCGGCGAACCGGTACCGACATAGGCCACATAGTTGTCGATGCCGGGGTGGTCTTTGAGCATGGCTTCCAGATGGCGAACCTGCTCTTCAGTGGCCTTCAGCGAGGCACCTTCACTCAGTTTCAGATCGACCATCAGCTCCAGCCGCCCGGAGGACGGGAAGAACTGCTGTGGCACGAACTTGAACATAAAGATCGAGCCGGCAAACAGGGCGATGGTCAGCACGATTACGGTTTTGCGATGGCCCACGCACCACTCGATGGCCCCGCGCACCCGGCGGTAGAACGGCGTCGAGTAGGGGTCGTGGCCCTTGTCACTGCCGCCGTGTTTGGCGGCGTGCAATTTGGCCAGATCCGGCAGCAGTTTCTCGCCGATATAGGGCACGAAAATCACCGCGGCAATCCACGACACCAGCAAGGCGATGGCCACCACCTGGAAGATCGAGCGGGTGTATTCGCCGGTGCCCGACTGCGCGGTGGCAATCGGCAGAAAGCCGGCGGCGGTAATCAGCGTACCGGTGAGCATGGGGAAGGCGGTGCTGGTCCAGGCGAAGCTGGCGGCTTTGAACCGTGAGTAGCCCTGCTCCATCTTGATCGCCATCATCTCAATGGCAATGATCGCGTCGTCCACCAATAGCCCGAGGGCCAGCACCAGCGCGCCGAGGGAGATTTTGTGCAGGCCGATGCCGAAGTAGTACATGGCGGTAAAGGTCATCGCCAGCACCAGCGGAATCACCAGCGCCACCACCAGGCCAATGCGCAGACCGAGGGAAAAGAAGCACACCAGCATGACGATGGCCAAGGCTTCCACCAGCACCTGAACAAACTCGCCAACGCCGGTTTTTACCGCCGCCGGTTGGTCGGACACCTTGCTCAGTTGCATACCGGCCGGCAGGGTTTGCTGCATGCGGGCGAATTCTTTTTCCAGGGCATTGCCCAGCACCAGAATGTCGCCGCCGGGCTTCATCGATACGGTCAGGCCAATGGCGTCCTGGCCCATAAAGCGCATCCGTGGTGCGGGTGGGTCACTGAAGCCACGATGCACTTCGGCCACGTCGGAAATACGGAAGGTGCGGTCGCCGACGCGGATCGGAAAGGCCTTGATCTCGTCCACCGATTCAAAACGCCCGGTCACCCGCAACTGAATGCGGTCGCTGGGGGTTTCGAAGAAGCCTGACGAGGCGACGGTGTTCTGTTCTTCCAGGGCTTTTTGCACCGCGGCCAAAGGCAGGCCAAGGGTGGCGGCTTTGACGTTGGAGAGTTCGATCCAGATTTTTTCGTCCTGCAGCCCCAGCAGATCGACCTTGCCCACATCCTTGACCCGCTGCAGTTGCAGCTGAATGCGGTCGGCGTAGTCCTTGAGCACGGCGTAGTCGAAGCCTTCGCCGGTGAGGGCGTAGATATTGCCGTAGGTGGTGCCGAATTCATCGTTGAAGAACGGCCCCTGAATGCCCTGGGGCAAGGTGTAGCGGATGTCGTTGACCTTCTTGCGGATCTGGTACCAGAGCTCGGGAATATCGCGGGAGTTCATCGAGTCGCGGGCAACAAAGGTCACCTGCGATTCACCCGGGCGCGAGAAGGAAATAATCTTCTCGAACTCGCCGGTCTCCATCAGTTTTTTCTCGATGCGCTCTGTTACCTGCCGAGACATTTCCTCGGCACTGGCACCCGGCCAGTTGGTGCGCACCACCATGGCCTTGAAGGTAAAGGGCGGGTCTTCGCTCTGGCCCAACTTGGTGTAGGACAGTGCGCCGACAATCGCCAGAAGCAACATCAGGAACAGCACGATCTGCCGATTGCGCAGCGCCCATTCGGATAGGTTGAAGCTCATCCGTGCTTACTCCTGCGCTGCCAGTTTGACCGAGCGATTGGCGTGGTCCACGGGCCGTACTTCCTGACCCTCACGCAGTACTTGCACACCGGCGGCCACTACCCAGTCGGTGGCCTGCAGACCTTCGAGCACCGGCACCTGGTCTTCGCCATAGGGGCCGACTTTTACCGCGCGGCGCTGCAGCGTGGAGCTTTTCGGGTCCACCACCCAGACAAAGGGATGACCACCCTCGGAACTTAGCGCCGACAGCGGCACGGCCAGAGGCACGTCGCCGGCCACCGGCACAAACACCCGGGCGCTCTGGCCAAGATCGGCAGGCACTTGATCGACGCTAAACGACACGCGGGCGGCATAGGTACGCGATTGCGGGTCGGCGGCTGGCGACAGTTCACGGATATGCCCGGCGAAACGCTTATCCGGACGCGACCAGAGTTCCACGAACACTTCCTGACCAATCTTGAAGCGCTCGATGCTGTGCTCCGGCAGGCTGATCAACACTTCGCGCTCGCCATCGGCGGCGACGGTGTAAACGGTTTGCCCGGCGGCTACCACATTGCCCACCTCCACCAGGCGGCGTGAAATCACCCCCGACTGGGTGGCACGCAGCACCGAGTAACCGGCCTGGTTGCTGGACACATCGAATTCGGCTTTGGCTTGTTTGACCCGCGCTTCACCAGCGCGGTAGAGGTTTTCCGCATTGTCGTATTGCGAGCGGCTGGCCATCTGCCGGTCGAACAGGGTTTTGTAGCGGTCGCGTTCGCTGCGTACCAATTGCAGGTTGGCGCTGGCGGCCGCCACCTGGGCGCGCTGGGCTTCGAGCTGCAGCTGTACGTCCTGCGGGTCGAGCTCGGCCAGCGGCTGGTCCTTCTTCACCCGCTCACCGACATCCACCAGACGCTTGCTCACCTTGCCGCCAATGCGAAAGGCCAGGTCCTGTTCCAAGCGGGCGCGCACTTCACCCGGGTAGGTATCTGCCAACTCCCCCGCCGGTTGCGGCTGCACCACCATGGCGGGGCGCGGCGGCGTTTTCACTGCCTCGGGAGCGCCGCAGGCAACGAGCAGGACAACAAGGGACGCAGGTAAGGCGAGTGGCAGGACATGGCGGAACATGATGTATGACCTTTCGCGAATTAAGGCTTTGAATAATTGTACTGGCGGGTATAGTAAAAATAGCAAACTCGCCAGTCCAGTAATAAAACGCGAAATGTCCGACAAAATATTGCCGTCTAGCGGTCCGGGTCGCCCGAAAGACCTTACGAAGCGCGCAGCCATCCTCGATGCCGCGAAAAACCTGTTTCTGCGCCTGGGTTACGACGGTTGCAGCATGGACGCCATCGCCACCGAGGCCGGGGTTTCCAAGCTCACTGTCTATAGCCACTTCACCGACAAGGAGACGCTGTTCTCCATGGCCGTGCGGGCCAAATGCGAAGAGCAGCTGCCGCTGGTGATTTTCGAATTGCTGGAAACCGCACCTATCGACACGGTGCTGCTGAACATTGCCCAGGCCTTCCATTGCCTGGTGAGCAGCCGCGAATCGATTGAGTTGCACCGGGTGATGATTGCCCTGGGCGCGTCAGACCCGAAGCTGGCGAAGCTGTTTTACGAGTCGGGCCCGCAAGTGGTGCATGACGAAATGACCGGCCTGCTGCGCAAGGCCGATCAATTGGGCAAGTTGCAGATCGATAACCCGGAGCTGGCGGCGGAGCACTTCCTTTGCCTGCTCAAGGGCGGCATCAACTTCCGCCTGTTGATCGGCTGCAACGGCGAAGACGAAAAAACCTCCAGCGAAGAACAGGTTGCCGATGCCGTGCAGATGTTTGTGCGGGCCTATTTGCCAAGGTAATTGGCCCCACGGGGAGGGGAAGCCTTCAGGCCTTGAGCGCTTTCTTCGGATAGATGTCATAGCGACTGGATTTGCCATCCAGCGCATAGCTGGGCTTGGGCCCGGCAATGATCGGCGCTTTGCGCGGGCGTTTGACCACCACCCGGTGTGTGGCCAGCGCCAATGCCGCTTCCAGCAAGGCCGGGGCATCCAGGTCATCGCCCACCAGCGGACGGAACAGGCGCATTTCCTTTTTCACCAGGGCGCTTTTGTCGCGGTGCGGGAACATCGGATCGAGGTAAATCACCTGCGGTGCCTCGCCTTCCCAGGCGCTCATCAGCTCGATGGCATTACCCACCAATAAGCGCATCTGAGCAACGATAGGGCCGACTTCCTCGTCGCCCTTGGCGCGGCTCAAACCATCCTCCAGCAACGCGGCAATCAGCGGCTGGCGCTCGATCATCGCCGTCTGGCAACCCAGACTGGCCAGCACAAAGGCATCGCGCCCCAGCCCGGCCGTGGCATCCAGCACAAAGGGCCGCACCCCCGGTTGCACGCCAACTGCCTTGGCAATCATCTGTCCGGTACCGCCACCAAACAGCCGCCGATGGGCCACAGCGCCGTCGACAAAATCCACTCGAACCGGGCCTGGTGCCTGTGGGCCGAGGTCGGTCAGTTGCAGACCGTCGTCGCCCAGTTGCAAGGCGAAATCCGCCGCCCCTGCCAAGGGCAAACCCAGACGCGCCGCCCACTGCGCCACAGCCTCGGTATAGGCCGGTGCCAAGGCTTCGGCACGCACGACAACGCTGGGAATGTGATCACTCATGGCGGCAGCAACTCAGACAAATCAGGGGCGGCATTCTGCCAGAGCCTAGCGGCAGAGGCTAAACATGCCCATGTCGAGGTGGAAATGGTCGTGGTGGGCGGCGTTGTAATCCGGGCCCAGGGTGACCGTGAACGACTGGCAGGCGGCATCGCGGGCCAAGCGCAGAAAACGTGCATCGTCGCCCTGGCCATTCCAGTCCCGCGCCACGCTGATGCGACGACCATCAGCCAGACGAAACCCCGCAATATCCAGCGCATTGGCGCTGGCATGCTGGCTGCGCCGCGAGCTGCTGCCGATATTGCGGCAGGCGAAGCTGCCCAGATGGTCGATACGCGTGACCCGTTGGCCAAACACCGCTTCGGCAGCAGGCTGCAAGCCGTGGCGCTCGTACATCGCAATGGCCACCGCCAGCGGGCAGGTGGCGATAAAGCTGCTGCTGAACGCGACCGCCGAACCCTGCACACGCACCACGTTGCTCAACGGGCAATTGGCGGTGGCGGCGTTATCGGCCAACGGCAGGTAACGCACAGGCGAAGTGGCCAGCGCCTGGGCGCACAGCTCGCGGTTCTGGCCCAGGCGCATCATCTTCCAGGGCGTCAGGAAGTTCGGTTGCAGCCGCACATCCAGAGGTGCCCAGGGGTTCCATTGCCCTGGCACCTGCCACCAACCGCGCCAGACCGCCAACGGTGCAGCGCCAAGGACCACTAATACCAGCAGAAACTTGAGCAGCCCGCGCACCGTCAGCCCTTGAACAGGTCGTTCAGTTGCTGGAACGGCAGCGCGCGTTCGGCATAGGTAAAGCGGCCGTGTTGCTGGATGTCCTGCGCGGCACGGAACAACTCGCCATAGGCGGCGCGGGCCAGAGATGAACCCACGCTGATGCGCTTGACGCCCAGGTCCTGCAACTGCGCCACCGTCAGCGTTACGCCCGACAAACCCATCAGCACATTCACTGGCTTGGGTGCCACGGCACGGACCACCGCCTCAATTTCCGCAACCGAACGCAGCCCCGGCGCAAACAACACATCGGCGCCCGCCTCGGCAAAGGCCTGCAAACGGCGGATGGTGTCCGCCAGGTCGTTGCGGCCATTGAGCAGGTTCTCCGCGCGGGCGGTGAGGGTGAAGGGAAAGTTTAGGCTGCGGGCGGCAGTCACGGCCGCCGCTACCCGCTCGACCGCGAGTTGAAAATCATAGATCGGCGACTCGGCGCGGCCCGTAGCATCTTCGATAGAGCCACCGACCAGGCCGACCGCCGCCGCTCTCAGCACAGTGGCGGCGCAGCCCTCGGGGTGGTCGGCAAAGCCGTTTTCCAGATCGCCAGCGACTGGCAGGTCAGTGGCGGCAACGATGGCCTGGGCGTTGTTCAGGTTTTCCTCAAGGGAAATTGCCCCTTCGGCATCCGGCCGACCGAGGGCAAATGCCAGACCGGCGCTGGTGGTCGCCAACGCTTGGTAGCCGAGGCTGGCGAGCATCTTGGCCGAACCGGCATCCCATGGATTGGGAAAAACAAAGGCACCGTCGGCGGCATGCAATTGTTGGAAGGTTTGGGCACGGGCGAGTTGCGAGGACATGGATAGCTTCCTGCTGGATAAGTGACGCCAACCTACAACAGACCGAGCTGCTCCGCCGCCGGTTCGACGGCTAATTCGGCCAATGCCGGCAAACCCGGCAATAGCGCCGTCAACTGCTGATGAAAACGCCGCGCCAGTTGTGCGGCCAGAATATTGTCGGGGGTATGTAAAAACACATAAGGCGTGCGGCCCTCCTCGATCCAGCCGGCGACCTTTGCCAGCCAGGGCTGCATAAACGGATCGTTGGCCGCCAACTCGGGATGGCCAATAAAGCGCAGCTGGGGAAACTGGGTGAACGCCGCCGGGCGCGTAGGCAGACGGGGTTTCTTGGCTTGCGCGTGGAGCACCGCGGGGTCAGTGGCAACGCAGCTGAACAAGGCCCGCGAATCCAGGCATAGGCGCTCCACTGCATGGCCCAGCAGCAAGCGGTTAAGCGCGCGCTCGTCTTCGCCTTTAGCAAAAAACGCCGGGTGGCGAACCTCCACAGCCAGGGGCACTTTCAACTCGGCGAGAAAGCCGGCCAACTCCGGCAAGCGCTGCGGCCCGAAACTGGCGGGCAGCTGCAACCAGAACGGTGCCACCCGCTCCCCCAAGGGTTTGAGCAAGGTAACGAAGGCTTGTGCGGCATCCAGTTGGGCGAACAGATTGGCGGTGTGGCTGATATCGCGGGGCAGCTTGGCGCAGAAACGGAAATGCGCCGGCATCTGCTCGGCCCAGC
Organism: Pseudomonas sp. TE3786; assembly: GCF_054057335.1. Classification (NCBI taxonomy): domain Bacteria; kingdom Pseudomonadati; phylum Pseudomonadota; class Gammaproteobacteria; order Pseudomonadales; family Pseudomonadaceae; genus Pseudomonas; species Pseudomonas sp. TE3786. The sequence continues at coordinate 255,121 of NZ_JBSRZF010000001.1, read as the reverse complement.
GCTGCACGGTGGCCGCCGAGGGCTGGGCGTAGAAGGTGGTGTTGCCCTCTACGGTGTTAAAGACCTGGCTGTAGAGGCCGAGAAAGTCGGCGCTACGGGCGCTGTCGGGATACAGATCACCGCGCCAAGCGTTTTCGCTCCAGGAGGGACAGCCTAGGAAATAGGGAAGCATTGGGCATTCCGGAAAAATCAGCGGGCCATAGTGGTCCAGAAAAGCTCGCGGCTAAAGCCCCTACCACAGGAAACGAGTTGTTTGTGGAAGGGGCTTTAGCCGCGAGTTTTTGATTTTACGCGTAGGTATCCAGGCCGAGGATTTCGCTGGCGTCGCTTTCGTTCGAGTAGCTGGCGGTACTGGCGTAGCTGGCCAATGCCTGTTGGGCGCGGTTGCTGACGCCGCTGCGCTGCACCAGTACATCCTGGGAACGCGCCGGCAGGCTGTCGCTGCTGGCAGTGCTGGCTTGCACCCGGCGTTGCTGCGGGGTGCTTTCGATACCTTGGCTGGTCGAAGGGCTGGCCGGGACGTCTCGACGTGTCTCTGCCTCGCGCTGAACCTCGCGAAAAGGCGTGACCGCGCTACCCGGGCGTGGGGTGCGATCCAGCGTATAAGAGGAAGTGAAACCGTCGATGCGCATTACTGCTCAGACTTCTCGTTCAGACGTATCGGATTCAGCTGACATACAGTGGCCATTCGCAACTACGGCCAGTCCATGTGTCGGGTATGTAACCAGAGTCGCTACATAAGCGCAATTGGCCGCTAGTCGCACGGCCAGCCTGGGCGCTGAGTGGTCAAGGAGCGGCCTTGGGGGTTGCCACCTTGTCGCGCAGATACACCGGCTGCGCCTGGTCGGCCGGCAGCGCTTCGCCACGGGCCCAGGCGAATTGCGCCAGGCTCAGCAGATCGAGGGCGTGGGGCAGCATGGCGGGTTCCTGGCCGACGACGGCTACCGGGATACGCGCCGCGAAGGTACCCCAGCCGGTGCCGGCACCGAACCAGTCGCCACTGGCATCGCGCGGCAGATTGGCCTGCTCCGGTGGCAGTACCGCCTCCAGGCCAGCCAGACGCATTTCGCCCTGCTCGGCGCGGTAACAGCCCCAATACACTTCATCCATGCGCGCATCGATGGCGCTGGCCACCTGCTGTGCGCCGTGCTCACGCAACGCCCGTTGGGCCAGCACGGCCAGGTTGGACACCGGCAACACCGGACGATCCAGAGCAAAGGCCAGCCCCTGCACCACACCGATGGCAATGCGCACCCCGGTAAAAGCACCCGGGCCACGGCCAAAGGCAATGCCATCCACTGCCGACAGGCTGATGCCGCCTTCGGCAAGCAGGTCCTTGATCATCGGCAACAGGCGTTGCGCATGCAGGCGCGGAATCACTTCGTAGTGGCTCAGCACCTTGCCGTCGTGCAGCAGGGCAACGGAGCAAGCTTCGGTTGCGGTATCCAGGGCCAGCAGAGTGCTCATTGGTCGATCCAGGGCAAAGAAAAACGGGGCGCAGTATAAACGCCAACGGCCCGCAAGCGGGCCGTTGGTTGAAAAGCGGGTTGTCGTGGCTACAAAGCGATCAGCTCAGCGCAGCGAGAACCTTGGCGGTGATACCTTCCACCGAACCAACGCCTTCAATGTAGCTGTACTTCGGCGTGCCTTCGGCAGCCGACAGTTGCTGATAGAAGTTCACCAGCGGTTTGGTCTGGTCGTGGTAGACCTTCAGACGGTTGCGCACGGTGGCTTCGGTATCGTCGACGCGCTGCACCAGGTCTTCGCCGGTGACGTCGTCTTTGCCTTCCACTTTGGGCGGGCTGTAGATCAGGTGGTACACACGGCCGGAGTCGGCGTGAACGCGGCGACCGGAGATGCGCTGAACGATTTCTTCGTCATCTACCGAGATTTCCACTACATGGTCCAGCTTCACGCCAGCGTCCTTCAGGGCTTCGGCCTGAGGAATGGTGCGTGGGAAGCCGTCGAAGAGGAAGCCATTGGCACAATCTGGCTGAGCGATGCGCTCTTTGATCAGGCCGATGATCAGGTCATCGGAAACCAGACCACCGCTATCCATCACACCTTTCACCTGCAGACCCAGCTCGGTGCCGGCTTTAACCGCGGCACGCAGCATGTCGCCGGTGGAGATTTGTGGAATGTTGAATTTTTCGGTGATGAAGCGAGCCTGGGTACCTTTGCCGGCACCGGGCGCTCCCAACAGAATCACGCGCATCTCTGTGCTCCTCAAGATTGAATAGAACTCGTCGGATTCGCCTCGTGGGGCCAATCTCGGTATAGGTCCCGGCAGCACGGAGCGGCCAAAAGGTTGCTCAAGATACACAGCGCACCGGTACCGCACAAGTCACCGAAAGTAGCAGCGTACGGGGCCATTCGGAGCATCTGGAACGCCCCGCGCAGCCCCCTCGCCCACCCCTCAACCGGTGTTGCGCAGCCCCGCCGCGATACCCGCCACACTCACCAGCAGCGCCTGCTCCAGAGGGCTGTCTGCCTGGCGCTCGGACTGTCTAGAACGGGCCAGCAGCTCGACTTGCAGCAGGTGCAGCGGGTCGAGGTAGGTGTTACGTACGGTGAAGGCCGACAGGGTTTGCGGACTGTGGGCCAGCAGCTGTGACTGCCCGGTCAAAGCCAGCACACAGCTAACGGCCTGCGACAATAGGTCGCGTAAATGCGCACCCAGCGGTCGCAGTTCGTCCGTTACCAGGCGTTCATCGTACAGCCCGGCAATGGCCGCATCGGCCTTGGCCAGAACCATTTCCAGCATGTCGATACGGGTGCGGAAGAACGGCCAGTGCTCGCGCATCTGCGCCAACAGCTCGCCTTCGCCGCGCTGCAGGGCATTGCTCAGCGCCGCTTCCCAGCCCAGCCAGGCGGGCAGCATCAGGCGCGTCTGGGTCCAGGCGAAAATCCACGGAATGGCGCGCAGGCTTTCCACCCCGCCTTCCCGACGCTTGGCCGGCCGACTGCCCAACGGCAGGCGTCCGAGTTCCTGCTCCGGGGTGGCCTGGCGGAAGTACTCGACGAACTGCGGGTGCTCACGCACCACCGCGCGGTAACCGGCCACGCCGTCGTCGGCCAGTTTGCCCATCAGCTCGCGCCAGGCTGGTTCCGGCACCGGTGGCGGTTGCACCGTGGCTTCCAGCACGGCGGCCAGGTACAGGTTGAGGTTCTGCTCGGCGATATCCGGCAGGCCGAATTTGAAGCGGATCATCTCGCCCTGCTCAGTGGTGCGGAAACGCCCCGCCACCGAGCCTGGCGGCTGCGACAGAATCGCCGCATGGGCCGGGCCGCCGCCCCGCCCCACGGTGCCGCCGCGGCCATGAAAGAGCAGCAGCTCCACCTGATGCTCACGGCATACATTCACCAAGGCTTCCTGCGCCCGGTACTGCGCCCAGGCCGCCGCCGTGGTGCCGGCATCCTTGGCCGAGTCGGAATAGCCGATCATCACTTCCTGCGGGCCATGCAAGCGCGAACGGTAGCCGGGCAACCCCAGCAGACGGTCGATGGCCGCGCCGGCACCTTCCAGATCGGCCAGGGTTTCAAACAGTGGCACTACGCGGATCGGCCGTTGCAACCCGGCCTCTTTAAGCAGTAGTTGCACCGCCAGCACATCCGAAGGCGCACCAGCCATGGAAATCACATAGGAACCCAGCGAGGCCTGCGGCGCCTGCGCCACCACCTTGCAGGTGGCGAGCACTTCAGCGGTGTCTGCAGAGGCCTGGTAATGCGTCGGCAGCAACGGCCGGCGGTTGTTCAGCTCGCGCAGCACAAAGGCCACGCGGGTTTCTTCATCCCATTCCTGGTACTTGCCCAGGCCGAGAAAGTCAGTGATCTCGCTCATGGCCGCGGCATGCCGGCTGGAATCCTGGCGCACATCCAGACGCACCAGAAACAGGCCGAAGGTGGCGGCATTGCGCAGGCAGTCGAGCAGCGGGCCGTTGGCAATCACGCCCATGCCGCACTCATGCAGCGAGTGGTAGCAGCGCTCCAGTGGTTCCAGCAGCTCGTTGTTGCTGTGCAGCACCGCAGCGCCAGGTGCCTGCTCGCCATGCAGCGCGGCCTCGGCCCAGGCCCGAGTGGCTTTGAGGCGTTCGCGCAACTGCTTGAGCAAGGCGCGATAGGGCTCCGGGCTATCACCCACCAGTTCGCGCACCGCCGCATTGGCCTGCTGCATGGACAACTCGGCCGCCAGGTTATCCACATCACGCAGATACAGGTCGGCGGCCATCCAGCGCGCCAAGAGCAGCACTTCGCGGCTGACCGCAGCGGTGACATTGGGGTTGCCGTCGCGGTCGCCGCCCATCCACGAGGCAAAGCGGATCGGTGCTGCGGTCAGTGGCAAACGCAGGCCGGTGGCGGCGTACAGCGCATCGTCGGCGCTGCGCAGGTAGTTGGGCACGGCCTTCCATAGCGAATGCTCGATCACCGCGAAGCCCCATTTGGCTTCATCCACCGGGGTGGGACGAGTGCGGCGGATCTCCTCGGTATGCCACGCCTCGGCAATCAGTCGGTGCAGGCGCTGCTTGACCTGGCTGCGCTCGGCCGGTGACAGATCGCTGTGATCCTGAGCCGCCAGTTGCGCGGCAATGGCGTCGTATTTCTGAATCAGGGTACGGCGCGAAACCTCGGTGGGGTGTGCCGTCAGTACCAGTTCGATTTCCAGTCGGCTTAGATGGCGGGCCAGCACCTCGGCGCTGGTTCCGTCCTTTTTCAGGCGTTCCAGCAGCTGCGGTAGCACCTCGGTTTCAAAGCGCGGTGGCTCCTGCGGTGCCAGGCGTCGCACCTGGTGATACTGCTCGGCGATATTGGCCAGATTGAGGAATTGATTGAAGGCCCGCGCTACAGGCAGCAGTTCATCTTCCTTGAGGCTGTCGAGGGTGCTGGTCAATTGCGCGGCACCCGTGGCCGAGCCCTGGCGTGCGGCTTTGGCACCCTTGCGAATGCGCTCGATCTTGTCGACAAACCCCTCGCCCCGCTGGGCACCGATGGTTTCACCAAGCAATTGGCCGAGCAGGTGAACGTCCTCACGCAAGCGCGCGTCGATTTCCGCCATTAGCACTTCTCCGCTGCCGATTCATAACAGGCTTGAGCTTAACCCGCGCTGGGAAACACGCGAACTGGGGTTCGAGAGTGCCGTTCGCGCCAGGTTCTTACAAGGTTGCGACGAATGACATCGACCGCTCACCCCAGGGTCTAGTCTGAAAAAGGTAAGCCGCGCGGCGTTACCCCCACAAGGGATACCCGCCCGCTTGGCCCTCATACACCACCCACGAGGTATTTATGAAGATTCGCGAACTTGTTCGCCACTGGGAACACTTTGCCACCGGCCGCCTGACCCGCACGCCCTACCAGATCCACCTCGACCTCGAAGCCGCCGCACGCCTGGCGGCACTCAGCGAGATGTACCCCAAGCGCCAGCCGGAAGAACTGCTTGGCGAGCTGATCGGTGCAGCGTTGGAAGAACTGGAGGCCGGCCTGCCCTATGTAAAGGGCACGCAGGTAGTGGCCACCGATGAGCTGGGCGACCCACTGTATGAAGATGTGGGGCCTACGCCGCGGTTTCTCGCCCTGTCGAAAAAATACCTGCAGGAAAGTCAGCGCTCGGTATCCGCAGCGGCAAATGAGGCGTGAGGGCGAACAACCTGCTTATCGAGCTGAGCGATGGAGATAGCGCCGCAGCCTAGTCCGGCGCTAACACCTCGACCTTGATACGGTCAGGATCCTCACAGAAAAGCGCGTAATAGTTTTCTCCACCGGCGAACGGGTATTCGTTTTCGTAAAGGCTGGTGTAGCCGTTCGCCTTCACCCAGGCCGCTATCTCGTCTACGTGAGCGCGCGAGCGGCCCAGAAAGGCCAGATGATTCAAGCCAACTCGCTTGCGATGATAGCCAGCAGCCAGGTGCTCTTGCGGGGCTGGCAGGAAACAGAAGTAGGCTTGCTTGTCGTTGATGTAATTCATCCCGCCAGACCAGCGTTCCTGCTCATATCCGAGCAGCTGCATAAAGGGTGTCCAGAAGGCCAGCGCCCTCTCCAAATCACTCACGTAAATTTCGATGTGATGCAGCATGCCGGTGCTCCGCAACAAATGTGCCCAAGGCCCGATAGAGACAGCCTGCAAAGGCGCACCATCGGTAGCAAGGAGACAATACGAATAGCGGGCCGCTACAACCAGCCGTAAGCTGCAGTGAAGGCCATGAACTACGGGCCTTTAGGAGCTGTTCGCGCACGCCATGCTCGTGATCAGCCGCCGGTTAAGAAACGCCCGCAAATCCCTGCCATCGACATCCATGCGCACTCCGCGCCCTGCGAACTATTGGTCGATTCCTGCTTCTCAAAAATCCGCTGCGTAGGTGCCTGAGTACCATCCGTCGTCAATTATGTTGAACATTTTTCGCCACGCCCCAGTCACAAAGAATAAGCCAGCGCATTTGCCATTAGCCGGCAACGTATAGCCATCGTCGGCTAACTATCGGTAAACAGCATGCATCTGGCAGGCAAGTTGTCTTGAATGAAGACATCTTTGGAGCGTCACCAATGGAGCGGAAAATCATGAAGACAAGCCCTGCTTTCACCCACCCCAAAGCCGTTCTGGCGGCACTGGCCCTGGGCAGCAGCCTGGTACTGAGCGGTTGCGCCGGCACCCCGCCCACCGAACAGTTCGCCGTTACCAATACCGTGGTCAAGAGCGCCGTAGCGGCCGGTGGCCCGGAATACGCCCCGGTACCGATGAAAGCTGCGCAGGACAAACTGGTCGCAGCGGAAAACCTGCTGCGTGACGACCAATACGAACAGGCCCGCATGCTGGCCGAACAAGCCGAATGGGATGCCCGCGTAGCCGAACGCACCGCGCTGGCCGCCAAGGCGCAGAAAACCCTGCAGGACTCGCAACAGGGTGTTCAGCAAATCCGTGAAGAAGGTGCTCGCACGCCGATCATCGTGCAGTAACGCGCAGCGCTTTTAACCAGATAAGGACAATCCGTCATGAACAAGTTGATTTCAGTTTCTGCCCTGTCGGTACTCAGCCTCGCCCTGGTGGCCTGCGCCTCCAAGCCCAATCCGAACCTGGACCAGGCCCATAGCAACTACTCGGCCCTCACCGCCCAGCCGCAAGCCCAGTCTCTGGCACCGCTGGAAACCAAAGAAGCCGGCGATATGCTCGCCCGCGCCGACATCGCCTATGGCGACCGTCAGCCGCAGGCACAGGTCGACCACCTGGCCTATATCACCAACCAGCGTGTTGAAGTAGCGCGTCAGACCCTGCTGCAGAAGCAGGCTGAACAGAGCCTGGCCAACGCCCCGGCCCAGCGCACCCAGGCGCAGCTGGACGCGCGTAACCAGCAAGTGAACGTGCTGTTGCAACAGCTGCAAGCCAAGCAAACCCCGCGCGGCACTGTGGTCACCCTGGGCGACGTACTGTTCCAGATCGACCGCGCCGAGCTGACGCCAAATGGCCTGCGCAACGTGCAGGAGTTGGGTAACTACCTGCAACAGAACCCGACCAGCCAGGTGGTGGTAGAGGGCTTTACCGATAACACCGGTACCACCGACCACAACCTGCGCCTGTCGCAAGCGCGTGCCGACTCGGTGCGCAGCGCGCTGGTGAGCATGGGGGTTTCGCCCACCCGCATCACCACCCACGGCTTCGGTAAGGACTATCCGGTAGCCAGCAATGCCTCGCCGGATTCGCGCACGTTGAATCGTCGCGTTGAGGTGACCATCGCCAATGGTCCAGGGCCGGTTACGCCGCGCGTGTTGTAAGCCGCGAGGGCAATAAAAAATCCCGCTTTCGAGCGGGATTTTTTATGCCACAACCATCTCCGTAGGAGCGGCTTTAATGACGCTTGTGCACCCCCGGCACATGCAAATGCCCGGCATCGATACAGGCCTCACTCGCCACTGTCGGCGGCGCAGGTTGCTCCAGCTCGCGCAAAATCCCACACGCCTGGTTATTACCCGCCACCTGGCAATGGGCACGCAGATCGCGCAGCTGTTCCTGCAGCGCCCGCAGTTCGGTAATCCGCACTTCAACGTGATGAATATGTTCGTCGATCAGCCGATTGGCCGCCGTGCAGTCGGCTTCCGGCGCATCGCGCAAGGCCAGCAGTTCGCGAATTTCCTGCTGGGTCATATCCAGCGAGCGGCAATGCCGGACAAAGGCCAGGCGCTCGACGTGCACCTGGCTGTACTGCCGGTAATTGCCTTCCGAGCGCGTAGGCGTGGGCAGCAAACCCTCGCGTTCGTAGTAGCGGATGGTCTCCACCGGGCAATCGGTGAGGCGCGCCAGTTCGCCAATTTTCATCCTGTGTGCCTCACTGCTTGACTCTGTAGTAGCTACAGGGTGTGCAATCACGGCCAGAGCGTCAACCCAGGAGTTTTTGCCATGAGCCACGACCACCATCACTGCTGCGACCATCACCACGACACGCCGGCCCCGACTGCGACGGTGGCGATCGGCGGTGCCACCGGTGAACTGCGTTGGAGCAGCCTGCGCATCGAGGCCATGGACTGCCCGACCGAAGAGCGTCTGCTGCGCGATGCCTTAGGCAAGGTGAAGGAAGTGGAAGCCCTGGAGTTCAACCTGATCCAGCGCGTGCTGCGGGTGCAGCATCGCTTTGCCGAATTGCAGCCACTGCAGCAGTTGATCGCCACCTTGGGCATGCACGCCGAGCCTGTGGATAAAACCGCGCCAGCGCCCGTTGCCCAGCACAAGCCCTGGTGGCCGCTGGCGTTGGCCGGCCTGGCGGCGCTGGTGGCCGAAATCCTCGAATGGACGGAAATCGGCCCCACCTGGTTGATCGCCCTGTTTGCCTTGGCGGCGATTGCCGGTGCCGGGCTGCCGACTTACCGCAAGGGCCTGATCGCCCTGAAAAACCGCAACCTGAATATCAATGCGCTGATGAGCATTGCCGTGACTGGTGCCGTGCTGATTGGTCAATGGCCGGAAGCAGCGATGGTCAGTGTGCTGTTCGCGATTGCCGAACTGATCGAAGCGAAATCCCTGGAGCGTGCGCGCCGCGCCATTCGCGGCCTGCTGGATCTGACCCCGGCGCACGCCACAGTGCAGGTCGATGGCCAATGGCGCGAGGTGAATGTCGCCGAGGTCGCGCTTGGCAGCCGCGTGCGTGTGCGCCCTGGCGAACGCATTGCCCTGGATGGCCAGGTGCTCAACGGCCGCTCCAGCGTCAACCAGGCGCCCATCACCGGCGAAAGCCTGCCCGTGGAAAAAGTGCCCGACGACGTGCTGTTCGCTGGCAGCATCAACGGCGAGGGCGAGCTGGAATACACCACCACCCGCGCCGCCGACGACAGTACCCTGGCGCGCATCATCCATGCGGTAGAAGAAGCACAAAGCTCGAAAGCGCCCACCCAACGTTTCGTTGATCGTTTCTCGCGCATCTACACCCCGACCGTGTTTGCCATCGCTGTGCTCACTGCCGTACTGCCCCCCCTGCTGCTGGGCGGCCAGTGGCTGGACTGGATCTATAAAGCCCTGGTTTTGCTGGTAATCGCCTGCCCATGCGCCCTGGTGATTTCCACCCCGGTGACTCTGGTCAGTGGCCTGGCGGCAGCCGCGCGCCTGGGCATTCTGGTCAAGGGCGGGGTGTTTCTGGAAATGGGCCGGCAACTGGCTTGGGTGGCGCTGGACAAAACCGGCACCCTCACCCACGGTCGCCCACAGCAAACCGATGTGCTGCTTCTAGGTGAGCAGCCTCAGGCCCGCGCCCTGGCAGCCAGCCTGGCCGCGCGCTCCGACCACCCGGTGTCGCAGGCCCTGGCCCGTGCCGCCGCGGAGGAACAAATCGAACTGCTGGAGGTGCAAGACCTGATCGCCCTCCCCGGCCGCGGGGTAAAAGGGGTGATCGACGGTACCCCTTATCACCTGGGCAACCATCGCCTGGTGGAAGAGCTGGGCCTGTGTTCGGCCGAGCTGGAAGCCAAGCTCGACAGCCTCGAACGCCAAGGCAAAACCGCCATCGTGCTGCTTGATAATACGGGCCCGCTGGCCCTGTTTGCGGTGGCCGATGCGGTACGCGAAACCAGCCGCGAAGCGATTGCCGAGCTGCACGAGCTGGGGGTGAAAACCCTGATGCTGACCGGCGATAACCCGCATACGGCGGCGGCTATCGCCAGCCAGGTGGGTATCGATGAAGCGCTGGGCAATCTGCTGCCGGAAGACAAGCTGGCCGAGATTCAGCGCCGTCAGGCCGGCGGCCAACGGGTCGGCATGGTGGGTGACGGTATCAACGATGCCCCGGCCCTGGCCCGTGCCGATATCGGTTTCGCCATGGGCGCTGCCGGCACCGACACCGCCATCGAAACCGCCGGGGTGGCGCTGATGGACGATGACTTGCGCAAGCTGCCGGTATTTATCCGCCTGTCACGCCGCACCCATGCCGTACTGATGCAGAACATCGTGCTGGCGCTGGGCATCAAGGTGGTGTTTCTCGGCCTGACCCTGGCGGGTATGGGCAGCCTGTGGATGGCCGTGTTTGCCGATATGGGCGCAAGTTTGCTGGTGGTGTTCAACGGCTTGCGGTTGTTGCGCGCACGCTCTTCGTAGGAGCGGCTTCAGCCGCGATCCCTGGAAAAGGCAATCGCGGCTAAAGCCGCTCCTACGGGACCGTGAAAATTACTCAACCTTCTGCGGCGTTTCCTGCCCCATGCAGCGCACCGCTTTCTTGCGGTTATCCACCAGCACGCCGGTCAGGCCTTTCTGTTCGGTGTCGAACAGCACCACGATGCCATCCACGCACTGCGCCACTTGCGCGGCCGGTTCCAGGGAGACTTTGTAGTCTTCACCCGGCACGGTCTTGAGCATGGTGAATTCCGCCAGCAGCAAGGCGTCTTCTGGCTTGGCGATATGCAGATAACCGTAGAACCACAGCGCGGCCACGGTGCCCATGATGGACAGCACGCCAGTGATGATCAGGGGTCTTGCGTCGCGTGGTTGGCTCATTGCGGGGTCTCATCGGAAGTCGGGGTATTGGGCACTTCAGCCAGGCGTCGCAGCCCGGTAAAACCCGTGGGGTCGCTCAAGAACATCAGCATCACCTGCCGCCACACCGGGTCGGCGAAGGTCTGCACATGGCCACCACGTGTGGGCTGTAGCACCCTCGGCGGGCGCGCAGCTTGATACAAGCTCACGCCGTTGGAAAGGGGCACGACCGTATCGTCAATGCTCTGGTAGATCAACAGCGGCAGCTGCGACAAATTGCCAATGCTATTGATCGCACTGTCGTCATCGGGCACCAGCCAGGACAGCGGCACCTGCAGCGGCCAGGTCAGCCACGAGCTATCCAGGGTCAGGCGGGCAATGGCGCGGTAACTGGCCGGCACGCCATCCAGCACCATGGCGGTCAGGCGCTTGGCCTGCTCGGGGTGCTCGCTGAGGTAATGCACCGCCAGCGCGCCGCCGATGCTTTGCCCCAGCAGGTACAGCGGCTGGCCCTGGGTTTCTGGCGCGCGCTTCAACCAGGCGAAGGCGGCGTCGATGTCCTGATACACGCCCGGCAGGTCCGGCGAACCCTCGGACTTTCCGTAGCCGCGGTAGTCCAGCAGTAACACCTGATAGCCCTGCTCCGGCAGCCAGTAACTACCGCCCAGGTGCGTCGCGACGTTGCCGCCGTTGCCATGCAGGTGCAGCACCGTGCCCTTGAGCGCCACCCCGGGTTTCACCGGCAACCACCAGGCATGCAGGCGCGTGCCGTCGGCGGCAGTCAGGGTGATATCGCGAAATTCCAGCTTGGCCACAGTGGGGGTGAAAGGCACTTCCTTGAGCGGGAAGAACAACAGGCTGCTGCAACCGCCCAGACTCACCAGCAACAGGCCCAGCACCAGCAAGCGGCGCATCAGTCGCCCCCAGCGCGTTTTTCCTCGCGGGCTTTATAGGTAGCCTCATAAACCCGTTCGGCCAGCCGTGAAAACGGTAGGCTTTGCAGCCACACGGTGCCGGTGCCTTTCAGGGTGGCGAGCACGATGCCTTCGCCGCCGAACAGCATGCTTTTCAGGCCGCCGGACAACTGGATGTCGTAGTCGATGCCTTCGCTGAAGGCCACCAGGCAACCGGTGTCTACCCGCAGGGTCTGGTTGTGCAACTCCTTGCGCACCACGGTGCCACCGGCATGCACAAACACCAGGCCATCGCCTTCGAGTTTTTGCAGGATAAAACCTTCGCCGCCAAAGAAGCCGGCACCCAGGCGCTTGTTAAAGCACACGCCAATGTGGGTGCCGAGGGCAGCACAGAGAAAGGCGTCTTTCTGGCAGATCAGGGTACCGCCCAGCGTTTCCAGTTCGATAGGCACCACGCTGCCCGGATAGGGCGCGGCGAAGGCCACGCGGGCCTGGGTTTTACCGTGGTTGGAAAAGTGCGTCATAAACAACGACTCGCCGCCGATCATGCGCTTGCCGGCGCTCCACAACTTGCCCATCACGCCGTTGGCCGAGCCATCGCCCAGGTGCGCGTCGAAGTGGATGCCGTCGGTCATGTAATTCATCAGCCCGGCTTCGGCGATCACCGATTGCTCGGGGTCGAGGATGATTTCCACCGTTTGCGCCGAGGTGCCGAGAATTTCATAAGCGAGTTTCTGGCTGGGCATGCTGGGCTCCATCCTGTGGTGTTCGGCTGACGACTCTGGGTCCCGGCCTGCGCCGGGACGACGGAGTTTTTCCAATCTACACCGTCGTCCCGGCGCACGCTGGGACCCAGAATATCTAAGCAAACGAGCATTCAAGGGCGACCACCGCTCCTACAAAATATTCGCGTAATCCGCTTCGATACGATCCAGGCTCAGGTGGTTGAGGAAGTTGGAGAAACACATCCACGCCGACAAGGCATTGAGGTCACGGAACTGCGGTGGCAGGTATTTGGGCGGCACCACCAGTCCCTCATCCACCAGCTGGCGCAGGGTGCGCATATCTTCCAGAGTGGCCTTGCCGCAGAACAGCAGCGGAATGGCCTCCAGCTTGCCTTTGCGCACCGCCAGCTGAATGTAGTTGTAGATCAGGATAAAGCCCTTGAGGTACGACAGATCCTTGGTGAACGGCAGGCCGTCCGGGGTCGAGCCACGGAAGCTGCGGCTGGCGTTGGCGTAGCTCTGCTCCATATCGAAGCCTTGCTCGCGGAAGAAGTCGAACACCTGCAGAAAGTCGGCACCCTCTTCGGCCATATGGATGGCGCGGGTGCGGTTGGTCAGCTTGCGCAAGCGGCTCGGGTAGGAGGCGAAGGCAATCACTTCCATCAGAATCGCCAGGCCTTCCTGGGTTACGGTCGACGAGGGTGGGCCCTTGGCCAGAAAGGTGCAGATCGGCTGGTTCAAACCATTGAGCGTGGTACCGACATGCACCAGCCCTTCATGCACTTCCAGGGCGCGCACATCGCGTTCGTTGAACATCGCATCGGCGCGGATCTTGATGTAATCGGCACCCGCCGCTGCGTCGGCCAGAATGCCGTCGGATTCGAACACGCGGATGGTGCTCTGCTCTTCACCGAACACCGTATTCAGGCGGCCCTGCAGCATCTGCACGGCATCCTTGGCGGTCAGGGTTTTCGGTTCGTCCTTAAGGTCGCCGCGGTCATCGATCTTGTTCAGGTAATCGGAAAACATCAGGCCGAGATCGGCCAGGGTCGGGTCGCCAGCATGGAAGGCATCCGAGGCCGAGCCGTAGAGTTCTTGCGATATCAAGCCGAAGTCCGGGGTGCCGCGGGCTTCGAGCATGCGGATGACCATGCGGTATTCCTTGCACATACGCCGCATGATCTGCCCCACCGGATTGAACTGGCCGAGCTGGCGGGTGATATCCCGTTCGATGTTCTGGAATTCCAGCTTCTTGGCCCCGGAATCGAAGCCCAGCGGGCGGCCGGCGTAGTAATCGCTGCCGACTTGCGGCAGTTCCTTGCCTTTGCCCTTGAGGAACGCCTTGCGCACATTTTCATCCCACTTGACGGCGTCCAGCACGCGGATCGGCGTTTGCGCCTCCACCAGCCGGTCGGACAAGGCGCGAATCACCAGTTGGTAGTCGTCAAGTTGGGTCTGGCTGTTCATCGGTCCCTCGCCTTGTTTTCAGGATCAACAGCATCGCGGCTGAAGCCGCTCCTACAAGATTGTGCAGTCCGTAGGAGCGGCTTCAGCCGCGATGCTTTTAAGCGTCAGTCGCCAGTGCGTTGATACCTGGCCACCTCGATAAATACATCGGAGTTGGCCTGATCGTCCAGATAGGCGAAGACTTTCTCCAGCGGGCTGGTGATCAGCACACCATCACCCTCGGGGGTTTCCACCACATTGCCCTGCAAACCACCCACTTGCAGCTCCTGGCTGACCCGGTCGATATCCAGATTGTAGAGCAGCAGTTCGTTGTCTTTGGTCAGTTCGAAACCGCCGATGGCGAAGTTGGCGCCCAGGCGTTTCGGCAGGCCCGCGGACAGGTACCAGCGACTGCCGTGATGGGACACGGTGAAGCTGTATTCCTCGACGCTTTTATCGTTGTCCGGGGTGTTGATATAGGTGCGCGCTTTATAGACGTTGGAGCCGGAGCGGCTGATGTCCAGGTACAGGGTGTCGCCGAACTCGTTCTTGCGCGTCCACTCGCCCAACAGCGGAATCGGCGCCGCTTCGTTGGCCGGGATGGGGTCCTTGAAGGTCACCAGGCAGCCGCTGAGCAACAGAAACGACACTGCAATCAGCACCCGCCAAGCCTTCACCGAGGTTTCCATTCGCTGCCCACTCCTCTTTGCTGAAAACAAAACCGCGCACCCTACGCTAGAAATGTGACAAGTGATGCGACCGAGGATTCATCGCAGGTTGGGCTGTAAAGCCCAACCTGCCTATTAAAGGCCCAGCACCAGATACATATAGCGCTTGAGGATCGCCAGCATATCGGCACCATCCAGATTCGCCGCGCCATCGATCAGGCCCTGATACTCCATGCGCTCCACGATGCCGGTCAGCACTTTGGCATCCTGCTCCGGTTGCTGCGAACCGAGCACTTCGAAAAAGTGCGTCGCCCCCTGTTGGAGAATCTGCCGGTGCGCGCGCACCAGGTCGTGCAGGCGCGGGTTGAGCAAGGCTTCCTGCTGGAAGGCGCGCTCGGCGAGCAGATGGGCCGGGCGCTCCTGCACTTGCTGGCGGACATACTCCACGGCCATCGCAGCAATGTAGTCGGCCAGTTCGCGGCGCGATTCGACGCTGCCATTGAGCTTGTCGACGCGGGTGCGCAACAGGCCTTCAGTGCCCTCCCAGAACGCCGCCATATCGGCGGCACTGCGCTCCACAAACAGGGCGAAGGTGTCGGTGATCAGGTCGTTGATGTCTTTGAAATAGTAGGTGGTGGCCGACAATGGCACTTCCGCCTCGGCAGCTACAGCGCGGTGGCGCACGGCGCGCACGCCTTCACGAACGATGATGCGCATGGCGGCATCAAGAATCGCCTGGCGGCGCTGCTCGCTGCCCTGGCGGCTGGCCTTGCGACCCTGGTACTGAACGCTTTCGGCAACGGCGCTGGCAACGTCAGCGGTGCTGTCTCGGGAAGGTTGGATCACGACTGAGCTTACCTCTCGCACTATCTATTGAAAGCAGACCCGAACTCTTTTGAAGTCGGCGGGCCTTGGAGCCTGGCTAGGCAGAATAGATCCCTCTGGGCCGAACAAACGCCCCGAACAGTAACAAAAAACCGCCCGAAGGCGGCTCTCTGTCAGCATCAGGCTTGCGGGCGCATGTGCGGGAAGAGGATCACGTCGCGAATAGACGGCGCGTCGGTCAACAACATCACCAAACGGTCGATACCAATACCCTCACCGGCAGTTGGAGGCATGCCGTATTCCAGGGCGCGAACGAAATCGGCGTCGTAGTGCATGGCCTCGTCGTCACCGGCGTCCTTCTCGGCCACCTGGGCCTGGAAGCGTTCGGCCTGATCTTCGGCGTCGTTCAACTCGGAGTAGGCGTTGGCGATTTCGCGCCCACCAATAAACAGCTCGAAACGGTCGGTGACGCTTGGGTCTTCGTCGTTACGACGGGCCAGCGGCGACACTTCGAACGGGTATTGGGTAATGAAGTGCGGCTGCTCCAGCTTGTGCTCCACCAGCTCTTCGAAAATCATCACCTGCAGCTTGCCCAGGCCTTCGAAGCCCAGCACCTTGGCACCGGCTTTCTTGGCGATCTCGCGGGCCTTGTCGATATCGGTGAGGTCGGCGGCGGTCAGCTCGGGGTTGTACTTGAGGATCGAGTCAAACACCGACAGACGCACAAACGGCTCGCCGAAGTGGAACACCTTGCCCTGGTACGGCACGTCGGTGGTGCCGAGTACCAGCTGGGCCAACTCGCGGAACAGTTCCTCGGTGAGGTCCATGTTGTCTTCGTAGTCGGCGTAGGCCTGGTAGAACTCGAGCATGGTGAACTCGGGGTTGTGCCGGGTCGATACGCCTTCGTTACGGAAGTTGCGGTTGATCTCGAACACCCGCTCGAAGCCACCGACCACCAGACGCTTGAGGTACAGCTCCGGCGCGATACGCAGGAACATGCCCATATCCAGCGCATTGTGGTGGGTTTCAAACGGCTTGGCCGCGGCACCGCCCGGAATGGTCTGCAGCATCGGCGTTTCCACTTCGAGGAAATCGCGTTTCATCAGGAAGCTGCGGATATGGGCGATCACTTGCGAACGCACGCGGAAGGTCTGGCGGGTTTCTTCGTTGACGATCAGGTCGACGTAGCGCTGACGGTAGCGGGTTTCGGTGTCGGTCAGGCCGTGGTGCTTGTCCGGCAGCGGGCGCAGCGACTTGGTCAGCAGGCGCACGTTGGTCATTTCCACATACAGATCGCCCTTGCCGGAACGGGCCAGGGTGCCTTCGGCGGCGATGATGTCGCCCAGGTCCCAGGTTTTCACCTCGGCCAGCTTCTCTTCCGACAGGGTTTTGCGATTCACATACACCTGAATGCGACCGCTCATATCCTGAATCACCATGAACGCGCCACGGTTGAGCATGATGCGACCGGCCACCTTGACGGGAATAGCAGCGGCTTCCAGCTCTTCCTTGGTCTTGTCCACGTACTGCTTCTGCAAATCAGCGCAGTAGTTGTCGCGGCGGAAGTCGTTGGGGAAGGCCTGACCCTTGGCACGTGCTGCGGCAAGCTTTTCCTTGCGCAGGGCGATCAGGGAATTCTCTTCCTGTTGCAGCGCTTGCAGGTCGGGCTGCTGTTCGGTGGTGTTGTGGTCGCTCATGGTTTTACAGTTTCCATTACAGGGTGCCGTGTACGGAGTGCCGTGCTATTGGTCGTAGGAGCGGCTTCAGCCGCGATGTTCCTGATCTCTAAAAGCATCGCGGCTAAAGCCGCTCCTGCGCCTGACGGTCGTATCTGGTGGCTGCACTTACAGCCCTTGCTTAAGGCTCGCGATCAGGTAGTCGTCGATGTCGCCATCCAGCACCTTGTCGCAATCGCTGCGTTCGATGCTGGTGCGCAGGTCCTTGATGCGCGAGGCATCGAGAACGTACGAGCGAATCTGATGACCCCAGCCGATATCCGACTTGGTCTCTTCCAGCGCCTGGGACGCCGCGTTGCGCTTCTGCACTTCCTGCTCATACAAGCGGGCGCGGAGCATTTTCATCGCGGTGTCTTTGTTGGCGTGTTGCGAACGTTCGTTCTGGCAGCTGACCACGGTGTTGGTCGGTACGTGGGTAATACGTACGGCCGAGTCGGTGGTGTTTACGTGCTGACCACCGGCACCGGATGAACGATAGGTGTCAATGCGCAGGTCTGCCGGGTTGATCTCGATTTCGATGTTGTCATCGATTTCCGGCGAAACAAACACCGCCGAGAACGAGGTGTGGCGGCGGTTGCCGGAGTCGAACGGGCTTTTGCGCACCAGACGGTGCACGCCGATCTCGGTACGCAGCCAGCCAAAGGCGTATTCGCCCTTGATATGCACGGTAGCGCCCTTGATGCCCGCCACTTCACCGGCCGACAGCTCCATGATGGTGGCGTCGAAACCGCGCTTGTCGGCCCAGCGCAGGTACATGCGCAGCAGGATGTTGGCCCAGTCCTGGGCTTCGGTGCCGCCGGAACCGGCCTGAATATCCAGGTAGGCGTTGTTGGGGTCCATCTCGCCACTGAACATGCGGCGGAATTCGAGTTTTTCCAGGGCTTCGCGCAGGCGCTCGACTTCGGCGGCGACGTCGTCCACCGCACCTTGGTCTTCTTCTTCGGCAGCCATTTGCAGCAGGTCACGGGCATCGCTCAAGCCCGTGCTCATTTCATCGAGGGTCTCGACGATCTGCGCCAGGGCGGCACGTTCGCGGCCCAGGTTCTGTGCGTATTCGGGGTTGTTCCACACGGCCGGGTCTTCCAGCTCGCGGTTGACTTCAGTCAGACGATCACTCTTGTGATCGTAGTCAAAGATACCCCCGAATGGTCTCGGAACGTTCGGAGAGGTCCTTGATGCTGTTAAGGATCGGGTTGATTTCCATGGTGGGCAGCACTCGCAGGCTTGAACTTTCGAAAAGCCGGCGAGTATACCCCAGTGACCGCAAGGGTTGCAGCCGGTAATCGGCGGACCCTGAACCCTGAACCCTGAACCCTGAACCCTGAACCCTGAACCACAGAAACGTAGGGCGAATATCCGCATCGCGGATATTCGCCCTACGCCGCGATTGCTTTAAAGCGCCTGACGCACCTGGCTTTCCAGTTCGAGCTTGAGGGACGGCTCAAGCTTGAGCTGCTTGGCCAGCTCGTCCAGATAGGCGCGCTCCATAAAGTGCTCCTCGTCCACCATCAGCACACTGGCCACATACATTTCCGCGGCCATCTCCGGGGTACTGGCGGCGCGGGCGACGTCGGCGGGGTCGAGGGGTTTGTTCAATTCCAGGTCGAGCCAGCGATTCAGCTCGGCGTCGTTGCTGAGTTTGACGAACTCGCCCTCGATCAGCTGGCGCTCACGGGCATCGACATGACCGTCGGCTTTGGCCGCCGCCACCAAGGCTTTGAGAATGGCCTGGCTGTGCAGCTCGGCTTGGGCGGGTGGCAGACGGTCGAGGGTTTGCGGTTCAGTGGCGGTGCCGGCTTGGTTCGCCTGCCAGTTGCCATAAGCCTTGTAGGCGATCACCCCGAGTGCGGCCAGGCCGCCGTAGGTCAGAGCCTTGCCGCCCAACTTGCGCGCGCTCTTGTTGCCCAGCAGCAGGCCCATGGCCCCGGCCGCCAGTGCGCCGCCGCTCGCGCCGCTGAGCAGGCTGCCCAGATTGGCGCTATCGAGCAGCCCGCCAGCCTTGCCGCCCTGCCCCGGCTTAGCACCGCCAGCGGCCTTGCTTTGCAGCAGGTCCTGGCCGGATTTCAGCAACTGGTCGAGCAAGCCACGGGTGTTCATACAGCCTCCAATCGTCAAATAAACCGACCGGCAGACTAGAACCAAATGCGCGCAAAGCCTTGTTTGAGAGTGTTTGCAGATGTTGCTCTGGAAACCAGCCCACCGCCTGTAGGAACGGTGGCAGACGCCTTACAACATCCCCACCTGATTACGCCCGGCATTCTTGGCCTGATACAACGCCCGGTCCGCGCTCTGAATCAACAAGCGATGCTCTTCACCCTGCTGCGGCAGCATGGTGGCCAGGCCAACGCTCACCGTCAGCACCGATCCCTCGGCCGGCGAGGTATGGGGAATGTTCAGCCCCTCCACCGAGCGGCGAATTTTCTCCGCCACCAGGCGTGCACCGCCCGACGAGGTGCTCGGCAGCACCATGGCGAACTCCTCGCCACCGTAACGCGCCGGCAGATCCGAAGGACGGCTGCAGCCGGCGCGAATGGCTTCGGCCACCTGGTGCAGCACTTCATCGCCCTTGAGGTGGCCATAGCCATCGTTATAGGCCTTGAAGTAGTCCACATCGATCATCAGCAACGACAACTGGCTCTGCTCGCGCATGGCCCGACGCCATTCCATTTCCAGGTATTCGTCGAAGTGGCGGCGGTTGGACAGCCCGGTCAGGCCGTCGGAGTTCATCAGGCGCTGCAGCACCAGGTTGGTCTCCATCAACTGCTGCTGGCTTTCGCGCAGGGCGCGGTGAGCTTCGTCGCGTTGCAGCTGCATCTGGAACGAGCGCGAGTGGTAGCGGATGCGCGCGATCAGCTCGATCGATTCGGGCAGCTTGACCAGATAGTCGTTGGCACCCGCGCCAAAGGCCGAGCTTTTCACCATGCCGTCGTCCTTGGTCGACAGCACGATGATCGGGATATCCGCCGTTACCGGGTTGGCGCGGTAGGCGCGGACCAGCGACAGACCATCCACGCCGGGCATCACCAGGTCCTGAATGATCACCGTCGGTTTTATCTGAATGGCCTGGGCCACCGCCTGATGAGGGTCCGAGCAGAAGTGGAAGCCGATGTTCGGCTCATTCACCAGGGCCCGGCGAATGGCTTCACCGATCATCGCCTGGTCATCCACCAACAACACCATTACGGCGTCTTCGTCGTTAATCACTGCGGCACTACCCCGATCACAAATGGTTGTTCTGTTGCCAATCCCTGATGCAACACCCCTACTTCCATAACCGGCACAAGGTCGGCGCTATGGCCTCCAACGGGCAGATCTCCACGGCGGCATCGATGGCCGCAGCCGCCTTGGGCATACCGTATACCGCCGAGCTCTGCTGGTCCTGGGCGATGGTATGAAAGCCCCGTTCGCGCAGCATTTTCAGGCCATTGGCACCATCACGGCCCATGCCGGTGAGCAGCACGCCCATGGCCTCGCCTTGCCAATACTGCGCGACGCTCTGGAAAAACACATCAATGGAGGGCCGGTAAATATGCTCGCTGGGCTCAACCGTATAGCTCAGCCGGCCGTCGCTGAGCAGGCGCAGATGGTTGTTGGTGCCAGCCAGCAACACCGTGCCCACCTGCGGTGGCTCGCCATCCACGGCCAGGCGCACCGGCATATTCGAGGCGCTGCATAACCACTCGGCCATGCCGGCGGCAAACACCTGATCGACATGCTGCACCAGCACCAGCGCGGCGGGAAAATCCGCCGGCAGGCCCCTGAGCAAAATCTCTAGCGCCGCCGGCCCGCCGGCCGATGCGCCAATGGCCAGCAGCGCCTGACGCTGCGGGGCCGGCGTGCTCTTGGCGGCAGCCACCGGGCTTTTTTCCCGCTGCCCCAGCAACCAGCCGATATTCTGAATCTTGCGCAGCAGCGGTGCCGCCGCCTCCCGCGGGTCGCCCACGCCCAGGGCCGGGGTGTCCACCACATCCACCGCGCCATAGCCCATGGCCTCGAACACGCGGTTGACGCTCTGCTGCGCATTGACCGTCACCACCACAATCGCGCATGGCGTCTTGGCCATGATCTGCCTTGTGGCTTCAACGCCATCCATCACCGGCATGATCAAATCCATCAGCACCACATCGGGCTTGTGTTCAGCACACTTGGCCACCGCCTCGGCACCATCGGCCGCCACCCAGACCACCTGGTGCGCCGGCTCGAACGCCAGCGCCCGGCGCAGCGCCTCCACCGCCAGAGGCATGTCGTTGACTATCCCTATCTTCACCCCTACGGCTCCCCGATCAGGTCGACCACCGCCGCCAGCAGCGCGTCGTCATGGAAACTGGCCTTGGCCAGATAATAGTCGGCCCCGGCATCCAGGCCCCGGCGGCGGTCTTCTTCACGGTCTTTATAGGACACCACCATTACCGGCAGGGACTGCAGGCGGTTGTCGCGGCGAATCAGGGTGACCAGCTCGATGCCATCCATGCGCGGCATATCGATATCGCTCACCAGCAAATCGAAGTGCTCGGCGCGCAATGCGTTCCAGCCGTCCATGCCATCCACGGCCACGGCCACCTCGTAGCCAGCCTGCAGCAGCAATTTGCGCTCCAGCTCGCGCACGGTCAGCGAGTCGTCGACCACCAGAATCCGTTTGCGCGCCACCGCACCGGCCTGCCGCGCGCCGCGGTCGATGCGTTCCAGGCGGCCGGTGCTAAGCAGTTTTTCCACCGAGCGCAGCATGTCTTCCACATCCAGAATCAGCACCGGCGTGCCGTCGTCCAGCAGCGCCCCGGCAGAGATGTCCTGCACCTTGCCCAGCCGCGCATCGATGGGCAGCACCACCAGCGTGCGCTCGCCGATAAAACGCTCCACCGCCACGCCATATACCGCATCGCGCTCACGAATCACCACTACGCGGATATCACCGGCCGAAGGCTCGCCTTCCGGCCGCTGCAGCAACTGGTGCGCCGCCACCAGGCCGATATGCCGACCCTCATGCCAGAAATGCTGGCGGCCTTCGAGCTGCACGATATCGGCCGGTGCCAGCTCCAGCATGCGGTCGATCTGCGCCAACGGAAAGGCATAGGCCTCACCGCCAATGGTCACCACCAGGCTGCGCACCACCGACAGGGTCAGCGGCACTTCCAGATGGAAAGTCGCGCCCTGCCCCGGCACCTGACGCAGCTCGATGGTGCCGCGCAGCTGGCGAACCATATGCTGCACCACATCCAGGCCGACGCCGCGCCCCGACACCTCGGTCACCGTGTCGCGCAGGCTGAAGCCCGGCAGAAACAAAAAACTCAGCAGCTCTTCCTCGCTCATCTGCGCGATGGTTTCGGCGGTGGATAACTGCCGCTGGGCAATCGCCCGGCGCAGCCGTTCCAGGTCGATACCGGCACCATCGTCGCTCAGCTCCAGCACCAGCAGGCCGGCCTGATGCCCAGCCTGGATACTGATCACCCCTTCCGCCGGCTTGCCCGAACGCGCCCGCACTTCAGGGCTTTCGATGCCGTGGTCGACGGCATTGCGCAGCACGTGCACCAGCGGCGCTTCGAGTTTTTCCAACACCTCGCGGTCCACCTGGGTTTTCTTGCCCTGCACGTCCAGACGCACCTGCTTGCCGAGGGAGCGGCCCAGGTCGCGGATCATCCGCTCCTGGCCACGCAGCACATCGTTGAACGGCCGCAGGCGGCAGGCCAGGGCGGTGTCATACAGCAGCTGCGCGCGCTGCTCGGACTGCCAGCTGAACTCGTCGAGGTCGCTGGCCTGCTGGGTGAGCAGTTGCTGGCAGTCATCCACCAGGCGCAGGGCATCGGCCAGCAGTTCCAGAAGCGGCGCATCGGCCTGGGCTTGGTTGAGCGCATCCTGCACGCCATTGAGGGTGCGGCTGGCGCTGGTCTGCAAACGCTTCATACGCTGCATCGAGGTCAGAAACGGCTTGAGCCGCTGCGACTCCACCAGGGATTTGCTCGACAGATCCAGCAACCGATTAAGGCGCTCGGCGGTCACCCGCAGCACCCGCTCGCCGCCGGCATCGGCCACTGGCGCTTCCTCCACTGGCACAGTCGGCGGCTCGGCCGCGACCGGCAACACCGGCTCGACCTCCACGGCCAGCCCCCGCTCAGGCTCGGGCGCGGCCAGGCGGCTTTCCTGCATGGCGATAAAGCCGCCACGACTCATGATGTCCATGGCCTCGATAAAGGCCGCGACATCCGCCGGAGTAACCCCGGCCTCCGGCTTGGCCACCCGCAGTAACAGATCGGTACCCTTGAGCAGCGCGTCGATATGCTCGGCAGTCAGGCGCAACTGACCGTTCTGCGCACTGACCAGGCAATCTTCCATGACATGGGCAATGCCCACCCCGGCATCCACCCCGACAATCCGCGCCGCGCCCTTCAGCGAGTGCGCCGCACGCATACAGGCTTCCAGTTGATCGGCTTGCGTGGGGTTGCGTTCCAGCGCCAACAGGCCGGCATTCAACACCTGGGCCTGGGCTTCGGCTTCCAGCTGGAACAGCTCCAGCATCGAGGCATCGCGCATCTGATCCGGGGTCATGTCAGGCTCCGCATTACCGCCTGCAATAACAGCGCTTCATCCAGCAGCCGCACGCTGCGCTGCTGCCAATGCAATACGCCGCGGGTGAGTTTGCCGCCGGCCGCGTTACCGGCACTCAGGCCCGCCTGACTGGCACTGGCCTCCAGCAGCTGCTGTTCGGGGAAGGCGTGAATGGCCAATACCTCGTCCACCGGTGCCACCACATTGCCGCCCGGGGCAGCCAGAATCAGCAGGCGCGGCAGCACCCGGCCGGTAGTTTTCGCCAGGGCGGCGGGCAGCGCCAGCAACTCGCTCAGCGACACACAGGGCACCAGCGCACCGCGCACATTGGCCACGCCGAGCAAGGCCCGCGAGCGCTGGTGGGGCAGCGAATGAATCGGTGCCAGCGGCGACACCTCCACCAGCGTACGGGTGGCCAGGGCCAGCCATTCATCCTCCAGGCGAAACACAATCAGCGAGCGCGTTACCTGCTCGCTCATATCCTTGGCCTGATCGTAGAGCGCCACATGCTCCTGGCTCAGGCTGTAGCGGTCGAGCAGACGCGTAGCCGCCGCGGCATACACCTCGCAGTTGCGGCAATGCACATGCTCCAGCAGCTTGGCGCAGCTTTTGTCGCCACGAATGCCGATGCGGTTCCAGCAGTCGTCCACCTGCTGGTCGCGGTCATGCAGGCTCAGGCTCAATTCACTCATCGCGGTTACTCATTCCGGCCGGCTCCGCGCTGGGCCCTGGCTTGCAGGCGTTGGGCCGCCACCTGGTCGCCCTGGGCGGCGAGCAAGGCCGCCAACTGCGCCAGCGCGGCCGGGTGTTGCGGTTGCAGGTACAGGGCCTTGCGGTAAAAGCCCTGGGCACCGACGGCGTCGCTCTCCACCTCGCTAAGCAGACCCAACCAATAGAAGACTTCGGCCGACGGGCCATGGCTGGCGAGCCAACTATCGCAGCGCTGCCGGGCTTCGCGGCTGCGGCCCTGATTGGCCAGCGCGGCGATTTGCGCCAGTTGCTCGGCGCTGTTATCCGCCGTGGCCGGGGCGGGTTGCGCTGCCGGTTTGGCCGCGGGCTTTGCGCTAAGGCTCGGCACCGGCCGTGGCGCTGGCAGCGGCGCAGCCGCTGACGCCGCCTCGGTGCGGCGAAAGGCAAAGGACAACGGAATGCCCAGACTCTGCATGCCCACCCGGCTAAACAGGCTGGCCTCGGCGGGACCGATAAACAGCACCCCATCCTCCCGCGTCAAGCGCTTCAGCACCTCCAGCACCTGCTCCTGGGTGGCCCGATCAAAATAGATCAGCAGATTGCGGCAGAAGACAAAATCGTAGGCCTGTTCACCGGCTAGCAGGCCAGGCTGCAGCAGGTTGCCGGCTTGAAAACGCACCTGCTCACGCACCCGCTGATGCAGCAGATAGCCCGTGGCCTCTGCGCTGAAATAGCGGTTACGAAAACTCAGGGTTTCGCCACGGAACGAATTGCGACCGTAGTGCCCGATGCTGGCCCGCTCGATGGACAGCGGGCTGATATCCAGCGCATCCAGCGTAAAAGCCTCGGCCGCCAGGCCGGCATCCAACAGGCACATGGCAATCGAATAGGGCTCTTCACCGGTGGAGCACGGCAGGCTCAGCAGACGCAGCGGGCGCGTGCCGGCCAGCTCGGCAAGCCGCCGGGTAGCCAGGCGCGCCAGGGTGGCAAAGGATTCCGGGTAACGGAAAAACCAGGTCTCGGGCACGATCACCGCTTCGATCAGCGCCTGCAGCTCGGCCTCGGATTGCCCCAGCGCCTGCCAATAACCGTGCAGATCACGCCCCGGCACCGTGCCCATGCAGCGGCGCACCGCACGCTCGATCACCGACGCGCCAACGGTAATGGCGTCCAGGCCGATCTTGTCCTTAAGCAGCTGCTCGAAGCGCGGGTCGATGCTCATGGCGCGCCTTCGCTGGTGCCGATGCCGCCGTCCGTAAATAACAGCGCCTGCACCGCCGCCGGCAACAGCTGCTCGATCTGAATGCGCTGCACCAGGCCGCTGGCGCTTTCCAGCACCGGGCCGAGGTAGGGGGAATCGGCGTTGCTCAGGCCGGAATCACGAAATTCATCGGCGGCGCAGCGCAGGGTATCGCTGGCCTGTTCCAGCACCAGCCCCAGCGGCCGGCTACGGCCATCCGCGCACGGGTAACTGACCAGCACCGTGCGCGTGCTGGTACGCGCCAACGCCGGCGTACCCAGGCTGAGCTGGCAGAGATCGAGCACCGGCACCAGATGCCCGCGAAAGGCAAATACCCCGGCCACCCAAGCGGGCGCACCGACAATGGTTTTCACCGGCACCCGCGGCAACACCGCCACCACCTCGCGGGCGGCCAGGGCATAGCGCTCGGGGCCTAGGGAAAACAACAGGTACAGCGGCGCCTTGGGCCCGCGCGCCGGTTGCAGCTCGATGCTCATCGCCGGCCTCAGACCTTGAAGCTCGACACGCCGCTACGCAGGCTGCCGGCCACCTGATTCAACTCCTCAATGGCGAAACTGGCCTGACGCAACGACTCCACCGTCTGCCCCGTGGCCTCGCCCAACTGCGTCAGCGCCTGGTTAATCTGCTCGGCACCGGTAGCCTGGGCCTGCATGCCCTCGTTCAGCACCACCACACGCGGGGCCAGCGCCTGCACCTGGTCGATGGTTTGCGACAACTGCTCGCCCACCTCCTGCACCTCGCTCATGCCACGGCGCACCTGCTCGGAGAACTTGTCCATGCCCATCACCCCGGCCGATACCGCCGACTGGATTTCCCGCACCATCTGCTCGATGTCGTAAGTGGCCACGGCAGTCTGGTCCGCCAGGCGCCGCACCTCGGTGGCCACCACCGAAAACCCGCGCCCGTATTCGCCGGCTTTTTCCGCCTCGATAGCCGCGTTCAGCGACAGCAGATTGGTTTGGTCGGCCACTTTGACGATGGTGGTCACCACCTGATTGATGGTGCTGGCCTTCTCATTAAGGATGCCCAGCTTGGCATTCACCAACTCGGCGGCCCCCATCACCTGGCGCATGGTTTCTTCCATACGCAGCAGCCCCACCTGGCCGGCGCCGGCCAGAGCCGAGGCTTGCTCGGCGGAATAACTCACCTCGCCCATGGTGCGCACCAGATCCCGCGAGGTGGCGGCAATTTCCCGCGAGGTGGCACCAATCTGCGTGGTGGTGGCGGCGGTTTCGGTGGCCGTGGCTTGCTGCTGTTTGGACGTGGCGGCGATTTCGGTCACCGCAGTGGTTACCTGCACCGCCGAGCGCTGCGACTGCGACACCAGCGCAGTAATGTCATCGACCATGGCATTGAAGCCGCTCTGTACCGCGCCGAACTCATCGGCACGCACATTATTGAAACGGGTGGTGAGGTTGCCGGTGCGCATCACCGTAAGAATCTGCGCCAGATGGTTCAGCGGGCCCATGATCGCCCGCATCAACACAAAGCCGCTGATCAACGCCACCGCAATCACCAGCAGCACCGACAGCAGCATGCTCACCTTGGCCCCGGCCGCCTGGCTGGCGATGCTGGTGGTGGCCACATCGGCGCGGTCCTTGTTGTACTGCACCATCTGCAGCAACTGCTCGCGGCCCTTGGCCCACACCGGGCGCAGGTTCTCGTTCAGCGCCTTACGGGCATCCAGCGGACGGCCTTGCTGAAAGTCTTCCAGCACCGCGGCAAGCAGCGTATTGAACTGCTCACGCTGCTTGAGAAAGTCCTCCAACGCGGCTTTATCGGACTCATCAACAATCGACTTCTTGTACTCGGCCACCCGCGCCATCAGCTTTTCGTCGTTGATATGGAATTCCTGAAAGGTCGCCGGGCTGATCACCTGCTCATCGGAGAGGCCCACCACCTGCTGGGCGAGGATAAAACTGTCGACCCAACTGCTGCGGATATAGGAGCTGAAATACACCCCGGGCATGGAGTCGTTGGCCACGCTCTTGGCACCGGCCTCGATGGTTACCAGCCGCGAATAGGCCACCGCGATCATCAGAATGACGATGGCAATGATCACCGCAAAACTCGCCAGAATGCGCTGGCGCAGGGTCCAGTTCTTCACACTTCACTCCCCACTGTGAACGGTGCCTGGGCACGGCTCGAGCTACGGCGCCAAGTGGCGCGCCAATGCCGGCGACGCTATGACGATGACGCGCCCTACACAGGCGCAAGCAAATCAAGCGTAGCAGCGGGTAAGCAGATCAACGACTTAACGGGGATATTTACAGCGATTGGTTCAACCTGGGGCTGCTCGCACAACGCCAAAGCGCCGCGATGCTTTTGATCGTGTAGCTTGGGCCGGCCCGTGGTGGGCTTCGCCGAACGCGGACCGACCCAACCTAGGGGTTACGCCTTAACTTTCACCCGCACCGCCACCAGACAGGCCGCCACCAGGGCATTGGCCATTTCCAGCAGGTATTGGGCGGTATTGCGGCCAGCGTCGTTATCCAGGCTGTCGGTCATCAGCAGCCGGGTAACGCCATCCAGCAGGATCACGGTCTGTTCCAGCGCGTCGGTCAGCGGCACGTCGGCATTTACCGCAAACACCGGAACATCATCGGGTACACAGAAGGTTTGGGGTTGGGTGGTTTTCATCACAGCACCTCCCGGTTCAGAACAGGAGGATGGGGGGTAAGGGTATTTGGATAAGTCATAGCGCACCTTAAGATTGAGAAGGGCTGCCAGACATCGCCGTCAAACGAAGGGAGGCAGCTATACGCGGGTTGACGGACCGGGGACAAGGTGCGAAACCCGGCGCACCCGAAGATGCCCCGCGTACAGCCGCCATAAGAAAGAACAATCAGGAGGCTGTGCACCATGTACTTACAGGCCGTCAAACCCGATCGCTGAACCATTCAGCGACGGGCTGAACTATGCCGGCCCAAGGAAAATCCCGACAAGCCAGCTCCCGCCGACAAGCCCGTAGGCAACTAGGCGCACCGGGCGAGCATAGCCCGTAGGAATAATCACGCCAACGCCCACGCGCCACCCCGCTTGCCCGGCACCACCACTGGCTTGAAGCCCCGCACACCGCCGGCACTCAAAGACCTTTCCTACGCAATTGAAAGCACCAATCCCGCCAGCCAGCCGGAACCAAACGACATAAACCCCAGCACCACATTGCCGAAGCTTGCCGCTTCATTTTTCCCGCAGGTGGTGTCATGAAATCCCTTCCGTTTTCCCGCTCCCCCCTCGCCCAGGCGCTCTCCCCCTGGCACCTGATTCCCGCCGCTGTTCTCTCCACGCTCACCCTTCTCGCCGCCCAGCCCGCTGGAGCGGTGATGATGGATTTGGGTAATTTGCCGAACGGTACAGACACCGTGAATGCCACGACCATCAGCGGCGATGGTCAGACGGTGTTTGGGTTGGTCGGGACTCAGCCGTTTCGTTGGACGGCTGACAAGGGGATGAGCACGTTACCGGCGGAGCTTGCCGGCGCGACTATCTACGCAACCAGCAGCGATGGGCGCTATATCGTAGGCGTTTTGAGAGGCCCATTTCGCTGGGATGCCACCAACGGCGTGGTCAAAGTGGGCGATTACACTGACGGCATTGCCGCCAGTGTCAGTGACGACGGTAGCGTGGCGGTAGGCAACGTCTATGCCCCGCCAGGTAACTACACAGCCTTTCGCTGGACCCAGGCAGGCGGCCAGCAACTGCTGGGTACTCTCGGTGGCTCGCAATCCTGGGCGCTTGGCGTAAGTGGCGATGGCACCGTCGTCGTCGGCGAGAGCGACATCAACCGGAGTAACTCCATTAAACATGCCTTCCGCTGGGATATCGCCAGCGGCACCATGACCGATCTCGGCGGCTTGCCGGGCTATACCGACAGTTCCGCCAAAGCCGCCAACCGCAATGGTTCGGTAGTCGTCGGCACCAGCACCTCGGCGACCGGCGACGAAGCCTTTCGCTGGAGCACCACCAAAGGTATGCAGGGTTTGGGCACCTTGGGCGGTACCTCCAGCAGTGCCAGCGATGTAAACGCCGATGGTTCGGTGGTGGTGGGTACCTCCACCCAGGCCGACAATGCCGCCCGCGCCTTCCGCTGGACCGCCGCTTCTGGCATGACCAACCTGGGCGTATTGAGCGGTGCCACCACCAGTGCCGCCACCGGCGTGAGCGACGACGGCCGCACCGTAGTCGGCACAAGCGGCGCTCGCGCCTTTATCTGGAAAGACGCCACGCCAATCGTGCCAGAGGCCGGCCTGCCGGATGCCTACACGCCCATCGGCGTGATGCAGGATCTGGTCTACCTGCAAAGCTCCTTGATCACCAGCGCCGACACCGTCAACCACCTGATCAACAGCCAGAATCGCCGCCTGGGCGATCTGAACCAAAGCCACTGCCAACCCGGCGCGGCCCAACGCTACTGCCTGGGCCTGGACGCCACCGCCTACCGCGGCGAAGCCAGCAGCAATGGCAACCAGCACAACCTGCAATTCGCCGGCGGCATGCGCCTGAACGAGCACTACTCGGTAGGCGCCAGCGCCAGCCTCGGTGGTGCCGAGCTGGATGTGCAAAACGCCGAACAAACTAAGGCCTATGCCCTGGGCCTGTGGACCGCTTACCAGCAAAACCTCGACAACACCGGTTGGGGCGGCAGCGCCAGCGTGGCGGCCGGCACCAGCAATAACAGCTTCGAACGCGGCGTAGACCTCAGCGACGTACAACGCGCCCAAGCCAAGCTGGATATGCGCAGCAGCGCCGTGCGTATCGCCGCCAACTACGGCCTGCAGCTGGGTACTTCACTGGTCACCCCGGAAATCGCCCTCAGCCATCTGCGCGGCGAGCAGGACGGTTTTACCGAACGCAATGTGGCCTTCCCACTGACCATCGACAGTTCCCGCAGCACCGACACCTACGCCACCCTCGGCGTACGCAGCGCCACCCCGGTCAACGCCAAAGGCACCCTGCACCTGAGCCTGGCGGTGGATACCCTGCTAAGCGAAGACACCCCGGCGATTGAAGGCAGCTCCAGCGTGCCTGGGCTGACTCGTTTTACCTACAACAGCAGCCTGGATAAACGCCGCGTGGTGCCCACCGCCATGGCCGGATATAGCCATGCCATCGATGCCAACTCCACCTTGGGTGGCGGCGTGCAAGTGGCCACCGCTCAGTACCAGGGCGAGCGGGCGGTGTTTGGGTTGGGGGTGCAGTATCGGTATGCGTTTTAACCTGAGCGTTTGATGTTTCCAGGAAATCGCGGCTGACCGGTCCGGCGCTCCGGTCAGTCGCGATGCTTTTTGGGCTTATCCATTCTATTTAATCAATACCAACCCTACCCAACCGATTAATCTCATGGCATTTTCAGCGCCTACGCCTGCAAAGAGCCCGCCCCGCCATGATGACCCTGCGCCAGATCCGCCATTTTATTGCGGTGGCCGAAACCGGTTCGATCTCCGCCGCCGCTCAGGCGGTGTTTATTTCCCAGTCCACGCTGACTCTGGCCATCCAGCAATTGGAGCAGGAGATTGGCGTCAGCCTGTTCAATCGCCACGCCAAGGGCATGACCCTGACCCACCAGGGTCATCAGTTTCTGCGCCAGGCCCACCTGATTCTGGCTACTGTGGATAACGCCAAGCGCAGCCTGCAGCAAAGTACCGATCAGGTCGCCGGGCAGCTCACCATCGGGGTTACCGGGCTGGTGGCGGGTTATTACCTGGCGGACTTGATCACCCGTTTTCAACGCGCCTATCCCAATGTGGAAATCCGTGTGATGGAGGATGAGCGGCCCTATATCGAGCACCTGCTGGTTAGCGGCGAGATCGATGTCGGGGTGTTGATTCTGTCCAATCTGGAAGACCGCCACGCCCTGCAGACCGAGGTCCTCACCCACTCGCCGCTGCGCCTGTGGCTGCCGCCCCAGCACCCGCTGCTGGAGCACGACAGCATCAGCCTGGCGGATGTGGTGAACGAACCGATGATTCAGCTGAACGTGGATGAGATGGGCCTGAATGCCCAACGTTTCTGGTCACGCGCCGGGTTGCAGCCCAATGTCACCTTGCGCACCGGCTCTACCGAAGCGGTGCGTAGCCTGGTGGCAGCAGGCCTGGGGCTGTCTATTCAGCCGGATATGACCTATCGGCCCTGGTCGCTGGAGGGCGACATCATCGAAGCCCGCGCGGTGGTGGATTTAACCCAGACCCTGGACGTCGGCCTGGCCTGGCGTCGAGGCACGGCGCGGCCTGCGCTGGTAGATCCGTTCCTGACGGTGGCACGCGAACAACTGAATAACCGTCGGCCATCTATTTAATCGAACGCTGCCTTCAGTATTAAGAATTTGTAGCCCGCAAGACCGCCCACTAGTCTCTGTTGCCATTCGTATCCAGGCATTTCTGCGTGCAGCGTATGCCCTAACAACAACAGTGAGCGAACTCGATGGCCGGTGCCGCAACCCCCACGCCTTTTTCCAGCGAGCTGTTGATTGACGGTCGCCTGGTGGCTGGCGAAGGCTTTGTAGAGCCGATCCTCAATCCCGCCACGGGCGAAACCCTGATCCGCATCGCCGAAGCCTCTACCGATCAGGTAGAAGCCGCTATTTATGCCGCCCACCGCGCCTTTGCCGGCTGGTCGCGCACCACCCCGCAACAACGCTCCGTGATCTTGCTGAAAATCGCCGAGGCCATTGAGCAGCGCGCCGACGCGTTGGCCCAGTTGGAAGCGCTGAACTGTGGCAAGCCGCTGCACCTGGCGCGCCAGGATGATTTGAATGCGGCGGTGGATGTCTTTCGTTTCTTCGCCGGCGCGGTGCGCTGCCAGACCGGCCAGCTCGCCGGCGAATACCTGCCGGGTTACACCAGCATGGTGCGGCGCGATCCTATAGGGGTCGTGGCCTCGATTGCGCCGTGGAATTACCCGCTGATGATGGCCGCGTGGAAAATCGCCCCGGCCCTGGCTGCCGGCAATACCCTGGTGTTCAAACCCTCCGAGCACACTCCGCTGTCGATTCTGAGCCTGGCGCCGGTACTGGCCGAGCTGTTGCCGCCGGGGGTGATCAACCTGATCTGTGGCGGCGGCGAGAGCGTCGGCAGCCACTTGGTCAGCCATCCGAAGGTGCGCATGGTGTCGCTGACTGGCGACATAGTCACCGGGCAGAAAATTCTTCAGGCCGCCGCGAAAACCCTTAAACGCACCCACCTCGAACTGGGCGGCAAAGCGCCGGTGATCGTTTGCAACGACGCCGACCTCAAGGCCGTGGTCGAGGGTGTGCGCAGCTACGGTTACTACAACGCCGGTCAGGATTGCACCGCCGCCTGCCGCATCTACGCCCAGGCCGGTATCCACGACCGCCTGGTGGCCGAGCTGGGCGAAGCGGTGAGCAGCCTGCGTTTTGCCCGCAAGCGCGATAGCGATAACGAGATCGGCCCGCTGATCAGCGCCCGCCAGCGCGACCGCGTGGCCAGTTTTGTCGAGCGCGCCCTGGGCCAGCCGCATATTGAACGCATCACCGGTGCCGCCGTGCATTCGGGCCCCGGCTTCTATTACCAGCCGACCCTGCTGGCCGGCTGCAAACAGAGTGACGAAATCGTCCAGCGCGAAGTGTTTGGCCCGGTGGTCACCGTTACCCGTTTTGACGAGCTGAGCCAGGCGGTGGATTGGGCCAACGACTCCGAATACGGCCTGGCCTCGTCGATCTGGACGCAGAACCTGGACAAGGCCATGCAGGTGGCCGCCCGCTTGCAGTACGGCTGCACCTGGATCAACAGCCATTTCCTGCTGGTGAGCGAGATGCCCCATGGCGGCCTCAAGCGTTCCGGCTACGGTAAGGATCTGTCCAGTGACTCGCTGGAGGATTACAGCGTGGTGCGCCACATCATGGCGCGCCATGGTCAGCTCACGGATTAAGCGTTTTTCAGTTTTTTATAAGAAAAATCGAGCGTAACGAGCGAAGGTCAGGCAAGGCGGCGGGGTTGGAAAAAGCGCAGTTGGCACCTGCCAATGAGCATTTTTTCAACCCCGCCAACGCAGCATGACCGAGCGCAGTAGCTCGAACGCAACGCGACATAACTGCCCCGACAAAACAGAGAAGAGGGATACCTAAATGTTCGTGAAAAAAACCGCTCTATTAAGTGCGCTCGCCACCGCGCTGCTAGCCAGCGCCAGCTTGCAGGCCGCCGAAGCGCTGAAGGCTGTAGGTGCCGGCGAAGGCGCTCTGGATATCATTGCCTGGCCTGGCTATATCGAACGTGGCGAAACCGATAAGAACTACGACTGGGTGACCCAGTTCGAGAAAGACAGCGGCTGCAAGGTGAACGTGAAAACCGCCGCCACTTCGGACGAGATGGTCAGCCTGATGACCAAGGGCGGCTACGACCTGGTCACCGCCTCCGGCGACGCCTCGCTGCGCCTGATCTACGGCAAGCGCGTGCAGCCGATCAACCCCGAGCTGATTCCCAACTGGAAAACCCTCGACGGCCGTCTGAAAGATGCGCCCTGGTATGTGGTCGACGGCAAAACCTACGGCGCGCCCTACCAGTGGGGCCCGAACGTGCTGATGTACAACACCAACGTATTCAAGAAAGCCCCGGACAGCTGGAGCGTGTTGTTCGACGCGCAGAACCTGCCGGACGGCAAGCCGAACAAAGGCCGCGTGCAAGCTTATGACGGCCCGATCTATATCGCCGACGCCGCGCTCTACCTGAAAAACGCCCAGCCCGAGCTGAACATCAACGACCCCTACGAACTCAACGAAACCCAGTACAAAGCCGTGCTCGAGGTGCTGCGCAAACAGCACGACTTGATCCACCGCTACTGGCACGACACCACCGTGCAAATGAGTGACTTCAAAAACGAAGGCGTGGTGGCTTCCAGCGCCTGGCCATATCAGGCCAACGCGCTGAAAACCGAAGGGCAACCGATTGCCACCACCTTCCCCAAAGAAGGCGTAACCGGCTGGGCCGACACCACCATGCTGCACGCTGAAGCCAAGCATCCGAACTGTGCCTACAAGTGGATCAACTGGTCGCTGGAACCCAAGGTGCAGGGCGACCTCGCCGCCTGGTTCGGCTCGGTGCCAGCGGTACCGGTAGCGTGCAAGGCCAGTGAGCTGCTGGGTGCCGAAGGTTGCGCCACCAACGGCTATGACCAGTTCGACAAGATCGCCTTCTGGAAGACCCCGCAGGCCAAGTGCAAGACCCAGGATGCGTGCGTGCCTTACAGCAAATGGACGCAGGACTTTATCGCGATCATGGGCGGTAGGTAGTTCTTCGCTCCTCCACCGCCCTGTGTGGGAGGGGCTTCAGCCGCGAGCTTTTTTTCAAGATCAAGCGCATCGCGGCTAAAGCCCCTCCCACAAAAATCCCTACCGGCGTTCGTTTTTTGTTTGTGTTTCACACCCACCCAACCCGACCGCATTTTGTGTCGGCAAACCCTGATCGGGTCGGGCGGTGGTGGGTGGTTTTTGATTCCTGGAGTTTGTTATGACCCTTGCAGTGCAATTCACCGATGTGTCCCGTGTGTTCGGCGACGTCAAGGCCGTAGACCGGGTGTCCATCGACATCCAGGATGGCGAGTTCTTTTCCATGCTCGGCCCGTCGGGCTCAGGCAAAACCACGTGTTTGCGCCTGATCGCCGGCTTCGAGCAGCCGAGCGCAGGCTCTATCCGTATTCATGGTGCCGAGGCCGTGGGCCTGGCACCGTACCAGCGTGACGTCAATACGGTGTTTCAGGACTACGCCCTGTTCCCCCATATGAACGTGCGCGACAACGTGGCCTATGGCCTGAAAGTAAAAGGCGTGGGCAAAAGCGAGCGCCTTAGCCGCGCCGAAGAAGCCCTGGGCATGGTGGCCCTGGGCGGTTACGGCGAGCGCAAGCCCGTGCAGCTTTCCGGCGGCCAGCGTCAGCGCGTGGCCCTGGCCCGTGCACT
Organism: Pseudomonas sp. TE3786; assembly: GCF_054057335.1. Classification (NCBI taxonomy): domain Bacteria; kingdom Pseudomonadati; phylum Pseudomonadota; class Gammaproteobacteria; order Pseudomonadales; family Pseudomonadaceae; genus Pseudomonas; species Pseudomonas sp. TE3786. Next base: position 219,470 of record NZ_JBSRZF010000001.1, on the reverse strand, counting down.
GGTCAATCGTCCGCGCGTATTGCTGCTGGACGAACCCCTCGGCGCGCTGGATCTGAAGCTGCGCGAGCAGATGCAAAGCGAGCTGAAAAAGCTCCAGCGCCAACTGGGCATCACCTTTATTTTTGTCACTCACGACCAGACCGAAGCGCTGTCGATGTCCGACCGCGTGGCGGTGTTCAACAAGGGCCGCATCGAGCAGGTCGATACCCCGCGCAATCTCTATATGAAACCGGCCACGCCCTTTGTCGCGGAGTTTGTCGGCACCTCCAATGTGCTGCGTGGCGAGCTGGCGCAGTTGCTGACCGGCAGCGCGACGCCCTTTTCGATTCGCCCGGAACATATCCGTCTGCTTGATGCCACCAATAGCGAAGGCGTGGGCAGCGATGTGCTGGTCAGCGGCCTGCTGCATGACGTGCAGTACCAAGGCGCGGCCACCCGTTTTGAAGTGCTGTTGGAGAACGGCCAGAACCTCAGTGTCAGCCAGGCCAATACCCAGTGGCAGCAGAATGCCCCGGCCTTCCAGGCGGGTCAGCAGGTTAGCGTGCGCTGGGCGCGTGAGGCCATGGTGGCGCTGACCGATGTCGAGGGCCGGTGAGATGACCGCCTTGTCCCTGCATTCATCAGGCGGGCCGTTGCATCGCCTGTCGAACCTGCTGTACCGCAAGCCCAATCTGTACCTGGCGATGCTGCTGGTGCCGCCGCTGCTGTGGTTTGGCGTGATCTATTTCGCCCCGCTGCTGACCTTTCTCTGGCAGGGCGTGTACACCTACGACGAAGTGGTGATGGAAGCTGTCCCGATTCTGACGTGGGACAACCTGTTGGCTCTGCTAGAGCCAGCTAACTACGACATTATTTTGCGCACGCTCAGCATGGCCATTGTGGTGTCCTTGGCCAGCGCCGCGTTGGCTTTCCCGATTGCCTATTACATGGCGCGCTACACCACGGGCAAAACCAAAGCGTTTTTCTATATCGCGGTGATGATGCCGATGTGGGCCAGTTACATCGTCAAGGCCTACGCCTGGACCTTGCTGCTGGCCAAAGGCGGCGTGCTGCAGTGGTTCGTCGATCAACTACACCTGACGCCCGTGTTGCAGTTCATCCTCGGCATTGAAGGGGTGGGTGGAAGCACCTTGGCAACCTCGCAATTGGGCCGCTTTTTGGTGTTCGTTTACATCTGGCTGCCCTTCATGATTCTGCCGATCCAAGCCTCTCTCGAGCGCTTGCCACCGTCACTCTTGCAGGCCTCAGCCGACCTCGGCGCACGACCTTCGCAAACCTTTGTGCAGGTGATTCTGCCGCTGTCGATTCCGGGCATCGCCGCGGGCTCGATCTTCACGTTCAGCCTCACCCTGGGCGACTTTATCGTCCCGCAGCTAGTGGGCCCGCCAGGGGTATTTCTCGGCAATATGGTGTACGCCCAGCAAGGAACGGCCAACAACATGCCGATGGCCGCCGCCTTCACCCTGGTGCCGATCGTGCTGATCGCCATCTACCTGTCCATCGTCAAACGTCTGGGGGCTTTCGATGCACTCTGAGCGCGCTTCCTGGGGTCTGAAAATTGCGGCCTGGGGCGGGTTGGTGTTTTTGCACTTCCCGATCCTGATCATTTTTGTTTACGCCTTTAACACCGAGCAGTCGGCGTTCAGCTTTCCGCCGCAAGGCTTCACCCTGCACTGGTTCAGCGTCGCCTTCAGCCGGGTGGATGTATTGGAGTCGATCAAGCTCAGCCTGCAGATCGCCTGCCTGGCCACGCTGATTGCCATGGTGCTCGGCACCCTGGCCGCCGCCGCGCTGTACCGGCGGGATTTCTTCGGCAAGGAAGGCGTGTCGTTGATGCTGATTCTGCCGATTGCCTTGCCCGGTATCGTTACCGGCCTGGCGCTGCTTACGGCGTTCAAAGCGCTGGGCATTGAGCCGGGGATTTTCACCATCGTGATCGGTCACGCCACCTTCTGCGTGGTGATTGTTTACAACAACGTGATCGCCCGTTTCCGCCGCACCTCCCACAGCCTGATCGAGGCCTCGATGGACCTGGGTGCCGACGGTTGGCAGACCTTTCGCTACATCATACTGCCCAACCTCGGCTCGGCCTTGCTGGCCGGCGGCATGTTGGCGTTTGCCTTGTCGTTCGACGAAATCATCGTCACCACCTTTACCGCCGGCCATGAGCGCACCTTGCCGCTGTGGCTGCTTAACCAACTGAGCCGGCCACGCGATGTGCCGGTGACCAACGTGGTCGCCATGCTGGTGATGCTGGTGACCATGCTGCCGATTCTGGGCGCGTATTACCTGACCAAGGGCGGGGAAAGCGTGGCGGGTAGTGGCGGCAAATAAATACCGAGAGACCGTACGAACATCCCGTAGGAGCGGCTTCAGCCGCGATTGGCCGGACCTGGAAACGCAGCTACGAAGCCGATCAAAAGCATCGCGGCTGAAGCCGCTCCTACGAGAACTGCACAACACCTGAAAGAGGGGATTAAGCCATGCAAACCAAACTGCTGATCAATGGCCAACTGGTGGCCGGTGAAGGCGCCGCGCAAGCGGTGCTCAACCCATCGTTGGGCACTGAGCTGGTCACCATTACCGAGGCCAGCGAGGCCCAGGTGGATGCCGCCGTACGCGCCGCCGATGCAGCCTTCGACAGCTGGTCGCAGACCGCACCGAAAGACCGCTCGCTGCTGCTGCTGAAGCTCGCCGATGTGATCGATGCCAATGCCGAAGAACTGGCGCGCCTGGAGTCGCAGAACTGCGGCAAGCCGTATAGCGCCGCACTGAATGACGAGCTGCCGGCGATTGCCGATGTATTCCGTTTCTTCGCTGGTGCCAGCCGCGTAATGGGCGGTTCGGCGGCCGGTGAATACCTGCCGGGCCACACCTCGATGATCCGCCGCGACCCGGTGGGCGTAGTCGCCTCCATCGCCCCCTGGAACTACCCGTTGATGATGGCCGCGTGGAAGTTGGGCCCGGCCCTGGCCGCCGGCAACACGGTGGTGCTCAAGCCCTCCGAGCAAACCCCGCTGACCGCTTTGCGCCTGGCCGAGCTGGCCGCCGATATCTTCCCCGCCGGGGTCATCAACGTGGTGTTCGGCCGTGGCCCGACTGTGGGCGCACCGCTGACCAACCACCCGAAAGTGCGCATGGTTTCGCTCACAGGCTCGGTGGCCACCGGCAGCAATATCATCGCCAGCACCGCCGACACCGTGAAACGCATGCATATGGAGCTGGGCGGCAAGGCCCCGGTGGTGATTTTCGACGACGCCGATATCGACGCGGCGGTCGAAGGCATCCGCACCTTCGGCTTCTACAACGCCGGCCAGGACTGCACTGCGGCCTGCCGTATCTACGCGCAAAAAGGCATCTACGAAAAGTTCGTGGCCAAGCTGGCCGAGGCCGTGAGCACCATCAAATACGGGGTGCAGGATGACGAAGGCACCGAGCTGGGCCCGCTGATTACTCAGCAACATCTGGATCGGGTTGCCGGCTTTGTCGAACGTGCCCGTGCCATCCCCCATATCAAGGTGCTGACCGGCGGCAAGAAGGTCGATGGCCCGGGTTTCTTCTTCGAACCGACCGTACTGGCCGGCGCGCTACAGGACGACGAGGTGGTCCGTCGCGAGATCTTCGGCCCGGTGGTTTCGGTGACCCAGTTCGACGATGAAGCGCAAGCACTGGCCTGGGCCAACGATTCGGACTACGGCCTGGCTTCTTCGGTGTGGACCCATGACGTCGGCCGCGCCCACCGCTTCGCCGCACGCCTGCAGTACGGCTGCACCTGGGTGAACACGCACTTTATGTTGGTCAGCGAAATGCCCCATGGCGGGCAGAAGCTTTCCGGCTACGGCAAGGATATGTCCATGTACGGCCTGGAGGACTACACCACGGTTCGGCATGTGATGTTCAAGCACTGATTCAAGCCACCACCACCGTCATCCCAGCGCAGGCTGGGATCCAGAATTTCGGACCCTACGAATTGGGCGGTCCGACTCTCGATTCTGGATTCCGGCCTACGCCGGAATGACGGTGGTGGCTGTGACGTTGCAGGTACCCATTTCACCCTCCCCCGGCGCTGTTTGCGTGCCCGACAGCGGGGTGAACTGCGGGCTTTTTCCGGGATGCGGCAAGTTCGGCGAGGCGGTTTTTACGCCCGTGGCGAACTTAATAACAACAGCCCCAAGGGGCACATCAAAACAGCTGCCATCACTCTTAGAGGAGCTTCAAAAATGAGCGATCACATCGCCGACCGCGACGCGGAGCAGTTACGCGCGCTGGGTTATACGTCCAATTTCAAACGCAGTATGAGCGTCACCGAAAACTTCGCCCTGGGCTTTACCTACCTGTCGCCGGTAGTGGGCGTGTACACCCTGTTCGGCCTGTGTCTGGCCGCCGGTGGCCCCCCGATGTTCTGGGCTTATCTGTTGGTAGGTCTGGGCCAGTTGCTGGTGTGCCTGATCTTCGGTGAGGTAGTTTCGCAGTTCCCGATTTCCGGTGGTGTTTACCCTTGGGCACGCCGCCTGGTGGGCAAGCGCTGGGCGTGGATGGTGGGCTGGGTGTATGCCTGGGCATTGGTGGTAACCATCGCCGCCGTGGCAGTGGGTGCTGGCCCGTATATGGCTGCCATGCTCGGGTTTGAGCCAAGCAACAGCACCAATATCGGCATCGCCCTGGTGCTGACCCTGATCGCCACTGTGGTCAACCTCAGCGGTACCAAGGTGCTGGCGCGTATCGCCATGTTCGGCTTTATCTGCGAACTGCTGGGTGCCTTGGTGGTGGGTATCTACCTGCTGGTGTTCGAACGTCATCAGCCGTTCAGCGTGCTGTTCAATACCTTCGATATCGCCATCGACGGCTCGTACCTGCCGGCCTTCCTTACCGCCTCGCTGGCGGGCATGTTCCTCTACTACGGCTTCGAGGCCTGCGGCGATGTGGCCGAAGAAACCCCGAACGCCAGCCGCAGCATTCCCAAGGCCATGCGCATGACCATCTATGTCGGTGGTGTGGCGGCGATGTTCGCTTGCCTGGCGCTGATTCTGGCCGTGCCGGACATGAGCGCAGTAATCAACGGCACCGACAAGGACCCGGTCACCACCATCCTCAACAACGCCTTTGGTGTCACCGGTTCGAAAGTGGTGATGGCCATCGTCATGGTCTCGTTTATCTCCTGCGTACTGAGCCTGCAAGCGGCGGCCAGCCGTCTGCTGTACTCCTACGCCCGTGACGAGATGATCATCGGCAGCAGCCTGCTGAAAAAGCTCTCGCCGACCACCCATGTGCCGACCACCGCGCTGCTGGTGTGCGGCGTGCTGCCGGCAATCGTGATCTGCCTGGGCTTTGTGTTGCAGGACGCGGTGGCGACCATCGTCAGCTTTGCCGCCATCGGCATTTACCTGGCCTTCCAGATGATCGTCAGCGGCGCGTTGTTTGCCCGTCTGCGCGGCTGGAAACCGAGCGGTGCCTTCACCCTCGGCGGCTGGGGCATGCTGGTGAACATCGGCGCGCTGGTGTATGGCGTGCTGGCGATCATCAATATGGCCTGGCCGCGCTCCCCGGATGCCGCCTGGTACGTCAACTACGGCATGCCGTTGTCGACCGCCATCGTTATCGGCTTGGGTCTGCTGTACATGGTTGCGCGCAAACCCTACGAAACCGGCACGGCACCGGCGGGTGATGCGTGGAAGTTGGCGGGTAGCAAACATGCGCCGAATGGCGCGCTAGGCGACGCGGTTTAACGCGTACCAACGCCCGGCTAACCCCGGGCGTTTTTGTTTCTGTTGGGCGACTATCCTTGGCGGCAACTAGAAACGTCGGACAATCCAACTGCATCAAAAACGCTACACACCAGAGATTGCGCGGTCTGTAGAACTAGAGGCATGATGCGCCGAAGGCACCCACAGTTCGCTCCGAGCAGCCGGCTGTGCCCGCTGCTCATGGAAGATGCCATGCCCGAATCGCTGTTGTGCCAGGACCGGCCCATCACCTCTCGACGTGCAAACAGGCGGCACCTGTGGCTGCTCGCCCTGTTGTTGCCATTGCTCGGCAGCGCACCCTGCCCCGCCGCCGTCATGCCTCCCAGCGGACATCTGCCCACCATCGACTTTCAGCTGCGCTGGAAGCATCAGTTCCAGTTCGCCGGCTATTACGCGGCCATTGCTCAGGGTTACTACCGCGAAGAGGGTTTTGAGGTGCGCTTGCATGAGGGCGCGCCGGGCAAGACGCCGGTCGAGGAAGTGCTGGCCGGCCGCGCCCAGTATGGCGAGAGCAATAGCGAGCTGCTCTACGAGCGCCTGAATGGCAAGCCGCTGGTGGCCCTGGCGGCGATCTTTCAGCACTCACCCTCGGTGCTGTTGGCACGTACCGATGCCGGAATTCGCACGGTGCACGATCTGGTGGGCAAGCGCGTGATGCTGATGAATGCGCAAACCGATGCCGACTTTCTGACCATGTTCAGCCGCGAGGGCATCGACCCTTCCACCCTCGATCTGCGATCCAGCAGTTACGAGGTCGATGATCTGGTCAGCGGCAAGGTGCAGGCCTTCAATTCCTACCTGACCAACGAGCCGTATTACCTGGAACAAAAGGGCGTGGCCTATAGCGTGCTGTCGCCGGCCACCTACGGCATCGATTTCTATAGCGACATTCTGTTCACCAGCGAGGCCGAGGCCACTGACCACCCCGAGCGGGTGGCTGCGTTTCGCCGCGCCACCCTCAAGGGTTGGCGTTACGCCATGGACCATCCGGATGAAATCATCGAGCTGCTGCTGAGCAAGTATCAGGTACAGAAAACCCGCGAGCATCTGCAGTTCGAAGCCCAGGCCATGCGCGGGCTGATCCTGCCGGATCTGGTGGATATCGGCCATATGAACCCCGGGCGCTGGCAGCGCATGGCCGAAGCCTTCAAGGAACAGAATATGGTGCCCAGCGTAAGCCGCCTCGACGGCTTTCTCTATGACGCCAACCCACCGCAGCTGGTGGAGCGCCTGCGCACCATCATCGTGTTGATCAGCCTGGGTTGCGCGGCGATTCTGGTGGTGGTGCTGGTGCTACTCAGCAGCCAGCGACGCCTGCAACGGGAGATCCAGCGACGCATCGTGGCCGAGGAAGAAGTACGCGCCCTGGCCTTTCACGACAGCCTGACCGGCCTGCCCAACCGCAACAGCTTTATTCCCTATGCCACGCAGAAACTGCTCAGCGCCAAGCGCAACGACGAGCGCCTGGCCCTGTGTTACCTGGACCTGAACAAATTCAAAGAGATCAACGACTCCTACGGCCACCAGGCTGGCGATGCGATTCTGGTGCATGCGGCCAACGCCATCAGCGCCAATATCCGCGAGGCGGATATGGCCGCTCGCATGGGTGGCGACGAGTTTGTGGTGCTGCTCGATGGCGTGCACGATGCCGATGATATCTACCGCGTGACCGAGCAGATCTGCCAGGCCATCGCCCAACCGCTGCACTGGCAGGGTCGCGAGCTGAGCGTCTCGGCCAGTCTGGGGGTGGCGATTTATCCACAGGCCGGCGAGCACCTGGACGAGCTGATGTCCAGGGCCGACTCGGCGATGTTCTACAAAAAGGCCGCGATGCTGGCGCTGCGCTAGGGCCCACCCCCGGTCGATCAGGCTGAACCATCTGCCCTGCCCCTGAGTCCACCCTTCAGTTACCGCTGACTGAAGGAATGGCTATGAGCACGCAGAAACGCTATGTCCCGCAAGAAATCGACGACATGCAAGACCGCATGGGCTCTATCGAGCAGCTGGACTTCGATGAGGGTAAAGATCAACGCAGTGGCCGCGTCGGCGACCTCAAATCGCCCGCTGAAATAGCCCGCGAACAGCCGGCCAAACGGGTCCGCGAAGCCGGCCAGAGCGGCGGCGAAACCTTGGGTGAAGGCGACAACGAAGACGGCGTGAGCCTGGACGACCTGAGCCCGGAAACCCTGATCGACGAAAGCGGCGCGCGCTCGGCCACCGAGCCAGGCGGCAGGACCGCAGCGGATTGGGATTTGAGCATTGTCGATGAAGCCGATATCGGCGAAGGCTATGGGCTGGATGAGGAAGAGCTGGCCCATGTGCAGCCGTTGGATGGTAAGCCGTACGATAAGAAAGCGTCGGACGGTACGCCCGAGTAGCTGTTTTGCTTCCACTGCTCTTTCCCGCTTCAGCAACTTTGGTCACAGCGGTCTCGGAAACAGCTGCTGGGCCCGTCCAGCGCAGTGAGACAGCATCAAGCCTCAATACAGCCTGCATCACTTCGGACGCAGGCTCAGTGAGGTGAAACGAAATGGCATTCTCCGCTACGTTTCTTGCCAGTCTGGGCATGGCTGCCCTGCTGGCCAGCAGCCCTGTGCTCGCCCAGCCTTTGTATAACGAAGTATTCCGTGCCGACACACGCTCGCCCGAGGACGTTTTCGTAAACGGCTTCAGCAACGACGGTCAACAGTTGAGTTTGCTCGATCATGTGTTCGGTGATTCCTGCAGTGCAAACACCACCGAAGTCGACCATAGAACGGGATGGATAAGCACCACAGGCAGCTTTTACCAAGCCAGGGCGTTTGCCGCTCGCCAACTGGCCAACGGCAGAGCGTTTCAGAATCAACACCGTATGTGGATCTACACCATCCGCCCGGACGACACCTATTTCGAAATTCGTGATGTCTTTATGCAGGCGGCAATGGCAGCTGACGCGAACGAGCAGGGCTATGTCTCGAGTCAGGCGAGCCGTATCAGGATGTTGGTCTCGACCTTACCGCCTGAAGAACAGCAGGATGTGGTGACTCGCCGCGTCGCTGCACAAAACATCGTATCGGCCGTTGCCGCTACCGCAACGTTCGACGGCGCCGGTTGGGACACCGTCGTAGCCCCTACCGCACAAAACAATCCCCGCTTCGTGCAACCGATCAACCCTATGAGTAACCGTGGTGCCAACCTGCAAAGCATGGTGCCTGGCCACAACCTGTATCACTACTCGATGCAAACCCAGTCCTGCAGCCAGGCCTGCGATGGCGCTACTTCGGCCAGCCAGCGGGTCAAACGGAGCGCCATCGCTGAGCCCCTGTACTGCGCCAGCGAGCCCTCCGCCGCCCAGAGACTAATAGGCAGCGAAGATGGGGATTGACGTTACCGCGCCGCCATATGGGCAATCATCAGTTGCACCGTTTCCTGCCCGCGGTATTCGTTGACGTCGAGTTTGTAGGCCAGCTCCACCCAGCGCACGTTGGGGTTGGGCCACACGTCGCGGTCGATGCCAAAGGCGATGCCGTCGAGCTGCACAGAACCACACTCGCTTTTCAGCAGCACTTTCAGGTGCCGTTCGCCCACCACCCGCTGCTGCACCAGTTGGAATACGCCGTGGAATAGCGGCTCGGGAAAGTGCTGGCCCCAGGGCCCGGCATTGCGCAGGGCGCGGGCCAGTTCCAGGTGGAACTCTTCCACCGCCAGGGCACCATCGGAAAGCAGGCGGCCGGTGAGGTCGTCTTCTTCCAGTTGGCGGCGCACTTCGGCGTCGAAGGCGGCGGCAAAGGCACCGAAGTTTTCCTGCGGCAGCGACAGCCCGGCCGCCATGGCGTGGCCACCGAACTTGCTGATCAGCCCGGGGTGCTTGGCAGCCACGGCATCCAGCGCATCGCGAATATGGAAACCCGGCACCGAGCGCGCCGAGCCTTTCATCAGACCGTCACCGGCGTCGGCGAAAGCGATGGTCGGCCGGTGGTACCGCTCTTTCATCCGCGAGGCGAGGATGCCGATCACGCCTTGGTGCCAGTCCGGTTCGAACAGGCACAGGCCGAATGGCATCGACTCCAGCGGCAAGTCTTTGAGCTGGGCCAGGGCCTCGCGCTGCATGCCCTGCTCGATGGCTTTGCGGTCCTGGTTCAACTGGTCCAGCTGCACGGCCATATCGCGGGCCAGGGCTTCGTCTTCGCAAAGCAGGCATTCGATGCCCAGGCTCATATCGTCCAGACGGCCAGCGGCGTTCAGGCGCGGGCCGAGGATAAACCCGAGGTCGGTGGAGGTTATGCGCTCGGCCTGACGCCCGGCCACTTCGAGAATCGCCCGCAGGCCCGGACGGGCGCGGCCGGCGCGAATCCGCGCGAGGCCCTGATGGACCAGAATGCGGTTGTTGGCGTCCAGCGGCACCACGTCGGCAACGCTGCCCAGCGCCACCAGATCGAGCAGCTCGGCGAGGTTCGGCTCCTGCACACCGGCACGGGCAAACCAGCCCAGTTCACGCAGGCGGGCGCGCAGGGCCAGCAGCACGTAAAAGATTACCCCGACACCGGCCAGCGCCTTGCTCGGGAAGGTGCAGCCGTGCTGGTTGGGGTTGACGATGGCGTCCGCCGCCGGCAGCTCGGGGCCAGGCAAGTGGTGGTCGGTGACCAGCACACTGAGCCCCGCGGCCTTGGCCGCCGCCACGCCCTCGACACTGGAGATGCCGTTGTCCACGGTCATCAGCAACTGCGGCTGGCGCTCCAGGGCTACGGCGACGATTTCCGGGGTCAGGCCGTAGCCGTATTCAAAGCGGTTGGGTACCAGGTAGTCGACATGCGCAGCGCCCAGCAGACGCAGGCCAAGCATCCCGACGGTGCTGGCGGTGGCGCCGTCGGCATCGAAGTCGCCGACGATCAGAATCCGCTGCCGCTGCTCCAGGGCCTGCACCAGCAGGGTGACGGCGGCATCGATGCCCATAAGCTGCTGATAAGGGATCAGCCGGGCCAGGCCCTTGTCCAGCTCAGCCGCCGACTGCACGCCACGGGCGGCGTACAGACGAGTGAGCAAGGGCGGCAGGTCGCCGAGGTTGGGCAAGGTGGCGGGCAGTGGGCGGGCTTCGATACGCATGGGCTAAACAGGTTCTACAAGAAGAGGCGTAGGGCGAATAAGCGTTCGCGCTTATCCGCCATCGATAACGGACTGAGTGAGGCCTTACTCGCCCCGATCCCCCATCAACCACTCCAACTGCACTTCATGCTGACCACGCTCATCGGTCACATAAATGGTGCCTTCGCTGATCATCACCGCCCAGTTGATGGCGCGCGGCATGTCTTTGGCCAGGTTTTCCAGGGCCTCTTGTGGCACCGCAGCGATATTGACGTTCTTCAGCATCTTGGCCGCGTCCACTACCTTGCTCTGCCACACGCGCAGGCTGCCGTAGGCCAGCAGGCTGGTGCGTTCGGTGCGGCGCGAGCACCAGGTCAGTCGGTCGGCGTCCGGCAGGCCCACTTCGATCCAATGCAGCACGCGGCCATCCAGGCTCTTTTCCCACAGGGCCGGCTCATCGACATCCGACAGGCCGCGGCCGAAGGCCAGCTCTTCGCTGTACCACAGGGCATAGGCGAGCAAACGCACGGTCATGCGCTCTTCGGTTTCCGAAGGGTGGCGGGCGATGGTCAGGCGCGAGGTGGCATAGACGCCACGGTCGAGGTCGGTGAGGTTGAGGTCGACTTTGTAGGTCGTGGAAGGCTGGGCCATGGTTCGGCTTCTAGGCAGGAGGAAAGGCCGCAAGTCTACCGCAAGCGACCGCTGCGGGTTAGAGTCGCGGCCATTGTCTGCCGACGGATACTGCCCATGAGCCTTGCCAGCAAACCCCTCGCCGGGGTCAAAGTGATCGAACTCGGCACCTTGATCGCCGGGCCCTTCGCCGCGCGGATCTGCGCGGAATTCGGTGCCGAGGTGATCAAGGTGGAATCTCCCGATGGCGGCGACCCGCTGCGCAAATGGCGCAAGCTGTACGAGGGCACCTCGCTGTGGTGGTTTGTGCAGGCGCGCAACAAGCAGTCGCTGACCCTCAACCTGAAACACCCGGATGGCCGCGAGGTGCTGCGCAAGTTGCTCAGCGAAGCCGATATCCTGATCGAAAACTTTCGCCCCGGCGTGCTGGAAAAACTCGGCTTCGGCTGGGACGAACTGCACGCGCTGAACCCGAAACTGGTGATGGTGCGCCTCTCCGGTTTCGGCCAGAGCGGGCCGCTGAAGGACCAACCGGGCTTTGGCGCGGTGGGTGAGTCCATGGGTGGTTTGCGTTATATCACCGGCTTCGAGGATCGCCCGCCGGTGCGCACCGGTATTTCCATTGGTGACTCGATTGCCGCGCTGTGGGGCGTGATCGGTGCCTTGATGGCATTGCGGCACCGAGAAGTAAACGGTGGCCAGGGCCAGGTGGTGGACGTGGCGCTGTACGAAGCGATCTTCGCCATGATGGAAAGCATGGTGCCGGAGTTCGATGTGTTCGGTTTTATTCGCGAGCGCACCGGCAACATCATGCCCGGCATCACCCCCTCCTCCATCCACACCAGCAGCGACGGCAAGCATGTGCAGATCGGTGCCAACGGCGATGCGATCTTCAAGCGCTTTATGCTCGCCATCGGCCGCCCGGACCTGGCCGATGACGCCAGCCTGGCCAGCAACGACGGCCGGGATCTGCGCCGTGACGAGCTGTATGGGGTAATCGACCGCTGGGTCGGCGCGCTGCCGCTGGAAGCGGTGCTGGCGGCACTGACGGCTGCCGAGGTGCCGGCCAGCCGGATCTATTCGGCCGAGGATATGTTCAGCGATCCGCAGTACCTGGCCCGGGAAATGTTCCTCAGCGCCAAACTGCCAGACGGCAAGGCGTTCAAGATGCCCGGCATCGTGCCCAAGCTGTCGGAGACGCCGGGCAGCGCCGAATGGGTGGGGCCGCAGTTGGGTGAGCATAACCAGACGGTGCTGGCGCGGTTGGGGTATAGCCCTGAGCAGATTGTGACGTTGAAAAGCGCTGGGGCTATCTAGCGCCCCACAAGCATCGCGCTTATCACAACTGTGCGCCCGTTCTGGACTACGCCAGGCCCGGCCACTATCGTTCGCCGACCGAGTGAGGGCGCGTCAGACGCCTATACTTTTCACGCTGCACTCCCGGCGTCCTTGGAGTTTTCTTCCATGCCTGCATTGCCGTTCGCCCCGCGCCTGTTACTGGCTAGCCTGCTTATCTTCACCGCCTTGTCGGTGCAGGCCGAGGGCAAGCCGCGCATTGTCTGGACCGTGCGCGATATGCCGCCCTTCAGCATTCTCGAAGGGCCGCGCAAAGGTCAGGGGGTGGTCGACCAGATGCTCGCCCTGCTACGCGCCGACATGCCGCAGTACGAACACGTGCAGAGCATCGCCAACCGCGCCCGCGCCAACCAGATGGTCAACAACGGCGTGCTGACCTGCGATCCCGGCATGTTGTGGAGCGAAGAACGGGCCAAGCAACTGTATTTCTCCATTCCCACCCTGGGCATCCTCACCAATGGCGTGGTGGTGCGCAAAGCGGACGAAACCGAACTGGCACCCTTTATCAAAGGCGGCGAGTTCGATCTGGCCAGCTTTCTCCAGGATGGTCGCTACACCCTCGGCACCCTGGTGGAACGCAGCTACGGCCAGCAGATCGACGCTGCGTTGAAACAGGCGAAACCCAATGTGCTGGTGGTCCACCACGGTGTCGAAGCCGCCCTGAGCCTGTTGCGCATGCAACAGCACCAGCGCCTGACCGCCGTGGTCGGCTATTGGCCGGAACTGCATTACCAGGGCGAGGCCGCCGGGATCTCGCTGAGCGACCTGAGCTTCTATTCAGTCCAGGGCGTGCCGACCTACCAGATGGGCTACGTCGCCTGTACCCGTTCACCGGAGGGGCTGCAAGCGATCAAGGCCATCAACCGGACCGTACGCCGCTTGCGCGAAGGGGAAGTGATCCATCTGTACGCCGATTGGCTGGATGGAAAGACGCGGGATGCCTACCTGAAGGCGGCGAAGGGGTTTTTCAACGAGTAGCTCTGCCCACTCAAAAGCATCGAGGCTAAAGCCTCCCAACAAAAACGCGCCCCTCGTAGGAGCGGCTTTAGCCGCGATGCTTTCTCAGATCGAGAGCATCGCGGCTCGCCCAGCCGCTCCTACGGGGTATAACGGCGTCGCTTACAACGGCTTGCCGCGATTGCCGTGGGCGCTGACAAAGCTTTGCATGGCTTTGATGTCGTTCGGCAATACGGTCAAGCGCTCTGGGCGGTCGAACAGGTCTTGCAGGTGTGGCGGCAGGACCGGGCCTTTGCCGACGCCGGCTTTTTCCACGGCTTCGGGGAATTTCACCGGGTGGGCGGTGCCCAAAATCACCATCGGCGTGCTCAGGCTGCGGCGGCATTCGCGCGCGGCTTTAACACCGATGGCGGTGTGCGGATCCAGCAGCTCACCCGTTTCGGCGTAGACCTGGGCGATGGTTTCGCAGGTTTCTTCGTCGTTGACGGCCAGGGAGTCGAACAGCTTGCGCGCCTCGCTCCAGCGGTCCTGATCAACGCTGAAGCCGCCGCCTTTCTTGAAGGTGGCCATCAGATCAAAGATCGCAGCGCCATTGCGACCGTGCAGGTCGAACAGCAGACGCTCGAAGTTGGACGACACCATGATGTCCATGGACGGCGACAAGGTCGGGTGCAGGGTGTCTTTGACGTACTGATTGCCGCTCATAAAGCGGTGCAGGATGTCGTTGCGGTTGGTGGCGACGATCAGTTGGCTGATCGGCAGGCCCATGTTGCGCGCCAGGTAGCCGGCGAAGATATCGCCGAAGTTGCCGGTGGGCACCGAGAACGCGATGGAGCGCGCCGGGCCGCCCAGCTGCAGGGCAGCGTGAAAGTAGTAGACGATCTGGGCCATGATCCGCGCCCAGTTGATCGAGTTCACCGCTACCAGGCGGGTGCCCTTGAGGAAGCTCTGGTCAGCGAAGCTGTCTTTGACCATTTCCTGGCAGTCGTCGAAGTTACCTTCCACGGCGATGTTATGGATGTTGTCGCCGAGGATGGTGGTCATCTGGCGGCGCTGCACTTCCGAGACGCGGTTGTTCGGATGCAGGATAAAGATATCGACGTTATCGCAGGCCTTGCAGCCTTCAATCGCGGCCGAGCCGGTGTCGCCGGAGGTGGCACCGATGATCACCACGCGCTCGTTGCGCTTGGCCAGCACGTAGTCGAGCAGACGGCCGAGCAGTTGCAGGGCGAAGTCTTTGAACGCCAGGGTCGGGCCATGGAACAGCTCCAGCACCCACTCGTTGCCGTTCAACTGACGCAGCGGTGCCACGGCGTTATGGGCGAACACGCCGTAGGTTTCTTCGAGAATCTTTTTGAAGTCGGCATCCGGAATGCTGCCGGTGACGAACGGGCGCATCACGCGGAAGGCCAGCTCGTGATACGGCAGGCCGGCCCAGGAGGCGATTTCTTCCTGGGTGAAACGCGGCAGGTTTTCCGGCACATACAGGCCGCCGTCGCTGGCCAGACCAGCCAGCAGCACGTCTTCGAAATTCAGCGCAGGCGCTTGGCCGCGGGTACTGATGTAACGCATGAAATAGTCCTCAGCTCAGTTGCTCAACGCGGATCCGCACGACACTGCCCACTACATCGCTCAGAGCCTCGAGGGCGGCGATGGCGTCGTTCATGCGTTTTTCCACTACGCGGTGAGTGACCAGGATCATCGGCACCAGGCCGTCCTGCTCTTCGACTTCCTGTTGCATGATCGATTCGATATTGATGCCGCGCTCCGACAGGATGGTCGCCACCTGGGCCAGTACGCCTGGGTGATCCTTGGCCTGGATGCGCAGGTAGTAGGCGCTCTCGCAGGCTTCGATCGGCAGGATCGGATGGGTGGACAGCGCGTCCGGCTGGAAGGCCAGGTGCGGTACACGGTTCTCCGGGTCGGTGGTCAGGGCGCGGACCACGTCCACCAGATCGGCGATCACCGACGAAGCGGTGGGCTCCATGCCGGCGCCAGCGCCGTAGAACAGCGTGCTGCCAGCGGCGTCGCCGTTGACCATCACGGCGTTCATCACGCCATTGACGTTGGCGATCAGGCGGTCGGCCGGGATCAGGGTCGGGTGTACACGCAGTTCGATACCGGCGGCGGTGCTGCGCGCCACGCCCAGGTGCTTGATGCGATAGCCCAGCGCTTCGGCGTAGTTGACGTCGGCGGTGGTCAGTTTGGTGATGCCTTCGGTGTAGGCCTTGTCGAACTGCAGCGGAATACCAAAGGCGATGGAGGCCAGGATGGTCAGCTTGTGGGCCGCGTCGATGCCTTCAACGTCGAAGGTCGGGTCGGCTTCGGCATAACCCAGGGCCTGGGCTTCGGCCAGCACGTCAGGGAAGGTGCGGCCCTTTTCGCGCATTTCGCTGAGGATAAAGTTGCCGGTGCCGTTGATGATGCCGGCCAGCCAGTTGATGCGGTTGGCCGCCAGGCCTTCACGGATGGCCTTGATCACCGGGATACCGCCGGCGACTGCGGCTTCAAACGCAACAATCACGCCCTTCTCGCGGGCCTTGGCGAAGATTTCGTTGCCGTGGACGGCAATCAGCGCCTTGTTGGCAGTGACCACGTGCTTGCCGTTTTCGATGGCTTTGAGCACCAGCTCGTGAGCGATGGTGTAGCCGCCGATCAGCTCGATGACGATGTCGATTTCAGGATTGCTGGCCACCGCGAACACATCGTTGGTGGTGGCAATACCGGTAATGTCGCACTGAGGGTTCTGCGAGCGCAGCGCAATCTGCGCCACTTCGATGCCACGCCCTGCGCGCCGGGCAATTTCCTCGGCGTTGCGCTTGAGCACATTGAACGTACCGCCACCGACGGTACCCAGCCCACAGATGCCTACTTTGACCGGTTTCACCCTGAACTCCCCAGAACTTACTGCGTGAAACGGCCCGCTGAAGCCAGGCCGTGAATATAAAAGAGCCGCACCTTACGAAGCGGCTCGGTATTAGTCAATCAAGCTGCGAGGCCGCGCGAAAACGTAGCGAGCGCAGTAGTTTTCACTTGGCTTTGAGTGCCAGGGCAGCAACCTGTGGCGCCGCCTGATAACCAGGGATCAACTTGCCGTCGGCCAAGACGATAGCCGGTGTGCCATTCACGCCAATCGACTGGCCCAGGGCGAACTGCTTGTCCACCGGGTTTTCGCATTTGGCGGCTTTGATGTTTTTGCCTTCGACCATCTGGTCCATGGCCTTTTTGCGGTCGCTGGAGCACCACACGGCCTGCAGCTGGGCGTCACCTTCGGAACCCGGGCCCTGGCGCGGGAAGGCCAGGTAGCGCACTTCGATGCCACGCCGGTTGAGTTCGGCCACTTCGCCATGCAGCTTGTGGCAGTAAGGGCAGGTGGTGTCGGTGAACACGGTGATATGGGCTTTGGTTTCACCTACCGCCGGGTAGATGACCATTTCGCTGGTGGGGATGGCGTTGATGGTTTTGGCGATGCCTTCGCTTTCGGCTTTTTCGGTGAGGTTGATCGGCTTGCCGCCGTTCACGTCGAACAGGTAGCCCTGCATCACATATTTGCCATCGGCGCTGGCGTAGAGCACGCGGCCGCCTTGCATGCGTACTTCGTACAGGCCGTTGAGCGGGCTGGCGGCGATGCTTTCGACCGGCACATCCATTTGCAGTTTTTCCAGGGTCTTGCGGATCGTCTGGTCGGCTTCATCGGCCCAGGCGATACAGCTGCTCAGGGCAATAAGGACAGCGGCGATAATACGGGTGGCGCGCATTGGATACTCCTGGCAAACGCGGCTTAACAGCGAGGGCGAAGCCTACCATACAAGCCCGGCCCAGGCCGACCGCAGCGGGTCGGGAAGGTGCTACCGGCTATGTAGGCAGTCAGCCACGCGGGTGATGGCGGGCGTGCAGTTCCTGCAGGCGGGCACGGGCGATATGGGTGTATATCTGGGTGGTGGACAGGTCACTATGCCCGAGCAGCATCTGCACCACCCGCAGGTCCGCGCCATGGTTGAGCAGATGGGTGGCAAAGGCGTGGCGCAGGGTGTGCGGCGATAGCGCCTTGCCGATGCCGGCGACCTTGGCGTGGTGCTTGATGCGGTACCAGAAGGTCTGGCGGGTCATCTGCTCCCCGCGCAGGCTGGGGAACAGCACGTCACTGGGGCGCCCTTCGAGCAACTGCGGACGGGCCTCACGAACAAAACGCTCGATCCACACAATCGCTTCCTCGCCCATGGGCACCAGGCGCTCCTTGCTGCCTTTGCCGAATACCCGCAGCACACCCTGACGGAGGTTGACTTGCTCCAGGGTCAGGCTGATCAGCTCGGTCACCCGCAGGCCGCAGGCATACAGCACTTCGAGCATGGCGCGATCACGCAGGCCGATGGGCTCGGCGGTTTGCGGGGCGGCGAGCAACGCGTCGACATCGGCTTCGGACAGGCTTTTCGGTAATGGCCGGCCCAGCTGCGGCATTTCCACCTGCAGGGTGGGGTCGATGGCGATCAGATTTTCCCGCAGCAGATACCGATAGAAACCGCGCACCGCCGAGAGAAAACGCGCGGTGGAACGGGCCACATACTTCTGTTCCAGGCGCCAGGCAAGGTGGTCGAGCA
The DNA here is from genome assembly GCF_054057335.1 of Pseudomonas sp. TE3786. Taxonomy (NCBI): domain Bacteria; kingdom Pseudomonadati; phylum Pseudomonadota; class Gammaproteobacteria; order Pseudomonadales; family Pseudomonadaceae; genus Pseudomonas; species Pseudomonas sp. TE3786. The sequence continues at coordinate 201,124 of NZ_JBSRZF010000001.1, read as the reverse complement.
GCACATCACGACCGATCTCGGCCAGGTTCAGCCCGCGCTCCTGCAACCAGCCGTTGAAGTGCGCAAGATCGCTGCGGTAGGCCGAGCGCGAGTGTTCGGACAGGCCCTTTTCCATCCACAGGGTGTCGAGAAACTGGTCGATGAGAGGGTGATCAAGAACCGGCATAAATTGAGTGGGTCTGGCGGGCGGGAGCGCACTAGTCTTTCACAGCCTCGCCTTGCAGCACAGGCTCACCGCCAGAGAAAGGCCAACCTCCCCCGCCCCAGCTCGTGGCCAGCATCGAGCTGCGGCCCGCGGACGTCCCCGACGGCTGGTGCGAAAATGCCCGCGTCACCCTATCTTTGGGTGGGTGACAGGGAAGGGTTTGCTGGCCATGATTTCAACACGCCACTACTGCCTGCCGGACGCTCCCCATGGCCACTCAACACAATTCCCGCCTCGGTCAGATTCTGCTGAACAAAGGACTGATCAGCGCCGAGCAACTCGCTCAAGCCATCCAGCTACAAACCAGCAGCCGCCAACGCTTGGGGGAAATCCTCATCGCGCAGGGGCTGGTCAGCGAACGCCAGCTCAGCCGCGCGCTGAAAAAACAAAGCAGCCTGCGCGTCGCCGCCACGCTGGTGGCTGCACTGCTGAGCCCATTCCAGATGGCCAGCGCGGACTTGCACCGCCCGGCCGCCAGCAGTCTTAGCCGCACCTTGCAGCCGCTGGATGATGCCGAGATGAGCAAGGTCAGCGCCCAAGGGTTAGATGACGTACTGCAGGGTTTGTTTTTACAGGCGGAAAGCGGCGACGGCATCGGCACGGCGGCCAAGCTGGCGAAGCTGGTGATGCCGGTGCTCAACAGCCTGGAAGCGGAAACCTCGATGAAAGATGTGCGCTACGACACCAGTAAACTGACCTCGGTGCTTAACGCCGATGGCAGCGTGAATGTACGTTTGCCCAGCTCGATTGGTGAGCTGCGTTTCGACAATGTGCGGGTGGCGGGGGCTGGTGCGGGGCAGAGTATGGGCAGCGTGACGTTGCAGGATATCGATCTTTCTCAGGCGTCGTTGCGGATCAGTTTGAAGCCGTAGGTTGGGGTGAGCGAAGCGAAGCCCAACGGGACGTAGGCGTTTGTGCGGGCAAGCATGGTTCGCCTCGTTGGGCTTTACCTGCGGTTCAGCCCAACCTGCGCCCGACCTCAAAACCCTGGCAACACCGGCACCGGCTGCTTGTTGTCGTCGATGGCAACAAAGCTGAACACGCCGGTGATGGCCTTCTCGCGACCATCGCTGTACATGCTTTCGACAAACACCTCGACCTCGACCTTGAGGCTGGTATTGCCGACCTTCACCACGCGCCCCACCAACTCGACGATGGAGCCGGCGGCAATCGGGTGTTTGAAGTCGATGCGGTCGGACGACACCGTCACCAGCGGCAGCCGGCAAAAACGCGTCGCAGCGATAAACGACACCTCATCCATCCAGGCCAGCGCAGTGCCACCGAACAGGGTGTTGTGGTGGTTGGTGGTCGGTGGGAATACGGCCTTGGCCACGCGGGTTTCCGACAGCGCGGTGCGGCGTTCGATCTCTTGCTCTCTTGGGGTCATGCACAACTACCTTGAAACGGGAAAAACGAAGCTCGGCACTAAATCGCGGGCAAGAAAAAAGCAGCCCGAGGGCTGCTTTTTTCGCAAGGAGACTGGGATTAAACCAGTTTTTCCTTGATGCGAGCTGCTTTACCAGACAGGTCACGGAGGTAGTAAAGCTTGGCTTTACGCACGTCACCGCGACGCTTGACGGCCAGGCTGTCAACCAGCGGGCTGTAGGTCTGGAAGGTACGCTCAACGCCAACACCGTTGGAGATTTTGCGAACGGTGAAAGCACTGTTCACACCACGGTTACGCTTGGCGATTACAACGCCTTCGAAGGCTTGCAGACGCGAACGGTCGCCTTCTTTCACTTTAACTTGAACGACTACGGTGTCGCCCGGAGCGAAAGTAGGGATCTCTTTGCTCATCTGCTCGGCTTCGAGGGCCAAGATAATTTTGTTAGTCATGCTGTGCTCCTAAGACAAACCAACTGGCCTGCCATCGATACGTTAACTATCGTCCCGTTGCCGGATGTATTCCGCCAACAGCTTTTTCTCTTCTCCAGAAAGCGAGCGGCTTTCCAGAAGATCAGCGCGTCGTTCGCTGGTCCGACCAAGGGACTGTTGCAAACGCCAGCGCCGGATGTGTGCGTGATTGCCACTCAGCAACACGTCGGGAACGCGCTTATCCGCATACACCTCCGGTCGGGTGTAGTGCGGGCAGTCGAGCAAGCCATCCGTAAAGGAGTCTTCCTCGGCCGAATCCGCATGACCCAGCGCACCAGGTAGCAGACGCGTTACCGCATCGATCAGAACCATTGCCGGCAGCTCACCGCCGGACAGGACGTAATCCCCGATCGACCACTCTTCATCGACATGCGTTTCAATGAACCGCTCATCGATGCCTTCATATCGTCCGGCAATGAGGATCAAGGTCTCCTCTTTTGCCATCTCTCGCACGGCTGACTGAGTCAGCTGGCGGCCTTGCGGCGACAGGTAAATAACCTTCGCCTGCGCTCCAGCGGCTTGCTTGGCATCAGCCAAGGCGCCCTCCAGAGGCTTGATCTTCATCACCATGCCGGGGCCACCGCCGAAAGGACGATCATCCACCGTCTGGTGGCGATCTTCGGTGTAGCTTCGGGGATTCCAACAGGTCAGCTGTAATAGCCCCTGTTTCACCGCACGACTGGTAATGCCGTATTCGCTGATGGCAGCAAACATTTCCGGGAACAAACTGATGACTTCAACACGCAGGCTAGCCATATCTCTACTAACCGTTGCTTAGAAGTCCGCATCCCAGTCAACCCGCATTTCGCCAGCTGCCAGGTCGACCGAGAGAACGCAGTGCGCCGTGTACGGCAGCAAACGTTCGCGATCATCCAGGCTGCCCGCGCAGGGCTTGACCACCATCACATCGTTAGCGCCAGTTTCCAGCAAGTGATCAATGGACCCGAGCAATTGCCCGAGCTGGTCGATCACCTTCAGACCTTTGAGCTGGTACCAGTAGTACTCGCCATCGGTCAGATCTGGGAGCAGGCTGCGGGGCACACAAATGTCGAAACCCGCGAGAAGACGTGCTTCTTCACGGTCGTCGAGACCCTTCAGCTTTGCTACGAGGACCTTGTTCTGCGAACGGCCCTGGGCTAACTCAACCTGACGTACATCACCGTCGCGTTTCAGCGTCCAGCGTTTGTAGTCCAGCAGGTTGTCAATCGGATCGGTAAAGGAAAAGACCTTCACCTCGCCGCGAACACCATGCACCGAAACAATCTTACCGATGACGATCAGGTCATCAGCAGGAGCGGGCGTCGCGTTCATGCGGCTTAGGCTGCTGCCTTAGCGGCATCCTTGAGCAGCTGAGCAACGCGCTCAGACGGCTGTGCACCCTGGCCGAGCCAGTAGGTAGCACGCTCTTGGTCTACGGACAGACGGATCTCTGCACCGGAAGCGATTGGGTTGAAGAAACCAATACGCTCAACAAAACGACCGTCGCGCGCATTGCGGCTGTCGGTCACGGTGAGGTGGTAAAACGGGCGCTTCTTGGAGCCGCCACGGGCAAGACGGATGGTTACCATGTGAACATCGTTCCTGTAGTCGGTGCTGCAAAACTAAAAATACATGCCAGGCACTAGGCCCGAAAGGCCGCATATTCTAAGGATTATCGGGATTTTTGCAAATCTCTTTTTGCCCTGCCCCGATGACAGACGCCCCGGCGGCGCAAAAACACTGATTGGATTCAATGTTTAAGTCCGTTTAGAGCGTCGCGAGCGAAGGTCTGGCAAGGCAAAAACAGGCGAAAAAGCGCAGTTTGCTCAAGGCCAATGAGCATTTTGAGCCTGTTTTTAACGCCGCCAGACCGAGCGCAGCAGCTATAAACGGATTTACATCTTGGGCATGCCGCCGCCGGGGAACATCCCCCCCATGCCGCGCATCATCTTGGCCATGCCGCCTTTGGCGGTGACCTTCTTCATCATCTTCTGCATCTGTTTGTGCTGCTTGATCAGACGCCCGATGTCCTGCACCTCGGTGCCGGACCCCATGGCGATGCGGCGCTTGCGCGAGCCACTGATGACGTCCGGGTCACGGCGCTCCTGAGGAGTCATCGAGTTGATGATCGCCTCCATCTGCTTGAACTGCTTCTCCGCCGCGCCCTGGGCGTTGCCCATCTGCGACAGGTTCATGCCACCGATGTTCGGCAGCTTGTCCATCAGGCCGCCGAGACCGCCCATGTTTTTCATCTGCTGCAGCTGGTCACGGAAGTCTTCGAGGTCGAAGCCTTTGCCCTTCTTCAGCTTCTTGGCGAGCTTGTCGGCCTTGTCGCGATCGAGGGTCTGTTCGGCTTGCTCGATCAGGCTGAGCACATCGCCCATGCCGAGAATACGCGAGGCAATACGGTCGGGGTGGAAGGGTTCGAGCGCTTCGCTCTTCTCGCCCATACCGATGAACTTGATCGGCTTGCCGGTAATGGCACGCACCGACAGCGCTGCACCGCCACGGGCGTCACCGTCGACCTTGGTCAGCACCACGCCGGTCAGCGGCAGGGCATCACCGAAGGCCTTGGCGGTGTTGGCGGCGTCCTGGCCGGTCATGGCATCGACCACGAACAGGGTTTCGATCGGATTGATGGCGGCGTGAACGGCCTTGATCTCGGCCATCATTTCGTCATCGATGTGCAGACGACCAGCGGTGTCGACGATCACCACATCGATGAATTTGATCTTGGCTTCGCGAATCGCCGCTTCGGCAATTGCCACGGGCTTCTGGGTGATATCGGACGGGAAGAAGGTCACGCCGATATCGTTGGCCAGGGTTTCCAGCTGCTTGATCGCGGCGGGGCGGTACACGTCGGCCGACACCAGCATCACGGTTTTCTTTTTGCGCTCTTTAAGGAAGCGCGCCAGCTTGCCGGCAGTGGTGGTTTTACCCGCGCCCTGCAGACCGGCCATCAGCACCACGGCAGGCGGGGTGGAGTTCAACGCCAAGTCTTCGTTGGCGGCACCCATCAAGTCTTCGAGTTCGAGACGGACGATCTTCACGAACGCCTGGCCCGGGGTCAGGCTTTTGGAAACTTCGGTACCGACGGCGCGTTCTTTGACCTTATTGACGAAGTCTTTCACCACCGGCAGCGCGACATCGGCTTCCAGCAAGGCCATGCGCACTTCACGCAGGGTGTCCTTGATGTTGTCCTCGGTCAGCTTGGCCTTGCCGGTGACATGGCGCAGGGTCTGCGAGAGGCGATCGGTTAGATTTTCGAACATGCGCGTTCCTTTCAGGCGGTCTGGCACCGGGTTGAGCTTGCGGCAAGCGCGCGATTATAGCGGAGACATCTCCACGCCGACACCGCCTGTGGTCTTTCGTGAAACGCGCGTTTTATGCCACACTCTCGGCCTTTCGGGCTCGCCTTACACGGACTTATGCACCCTCTGCTGCCAAGCCTCGCTGCTGCCTTCCTCTATATAGGCGCCACTGTTTACCAAGGTCTGCGCCTTTCCCAGCGCCAGTTGCCGTCCAAACGCGTGCTCGCCCCCCTAGTGTTGCTGGCGTTGCTCTTCCACGGCGCAACCCTGTTCAGCCAACTGCATGCCGAAGCCGGCGTGGCGCTGGACTTCTTCAACGCCGCCAGCCTGATCGCTTATGCCGCTATTTTGCTGACCATCGTCGCCAGCGTGCGCATTCCGGTGCTCAACCTGTTGCTGCTGTTTCTGCCGCTAGGCTGCCTGACGGTGCTACTGGCGCAGTTCGTACCGGCCGGCACGGTGCCGGTGATCAACGAGAAACCGGGGATCATTGCCCATATCCTGCTGTCGATCCTGGCCTACGGCATGCTTACCATCGCCGCGTTCCAGGCCTTGCTGTTGCTGCTGCAAGACCACCAGCTCAAGCACAAACACCCTTCCGGCCTGATCAAGAACTTCCCGCCGCTGCAAACCATGGAAAGCCTGCTGTTCGGTTTCCTCTGGGCCGGCTGGGCGCTGCTGAGCCTGTCGTTGATTTCCGGCTGGCTGTTCCTCGACAACCTGTTCGCCCAGCACCTGGTGCACAAAACCCTGCTGGCCTGCGTAGCCTGGCTGATCTTTGCCGTGCTGCTGTGGGGCCGCCATCAACGTGGCTGGCGTGGGCACAAGGCGATTCGCTGGACCCTGGCCGGCTTCTGCCTGCTGATGCTGGCGTACTTCGGCAGCAAGCTGGTACGTGAATTCATCCTGCATATCTAGGTCGCCCTGTGTCTGAGCTGAATCCGCAGTACCTGTTTGGCCTGCTGGTTTTTCTGGTCCTCTGCTCAGCGTTTTTCGCCAGCGCAGAAACCAGCCTGCTCAGCCTCAACCGCTACCGCCTGCGCTACCTGGCCAAACAAGGCCGGCGCGGTGCCAAGCGCGCCAGCACCCTGCTCAATCGCCCACAACTGTTGCTTGGCGTGCTGCATTTCTGCAACACCCTGGTCATCGTGCTGGCCGCCACTGTTGCTGCCGTATTGGCCACCACCTTGTGGGGCGACCTGGGCCTGATCCTCTCCACTCTCGGCCTGACCCTGGCCCTGCTGCTGTTCGCCGATATCACCCCGCGCACCCTCGCCGTGCTGCGCCCGGAAGCCTTCGCCTTTCCGTTCAGTGCGCCGCTGCGTTTGCTGGTCGAGCTGCTCGCGCCGCTGGTGTGGCTACTCAACGCCGTCAGCAACGGCCTGCTGCGCCTGTGCCACATCGACCCGACGCGCAAGCGCCGGGACGGCCTCAGCGCCGAAGAGCTGCGCAGCGTAGTGCGTGAGGCCACCCACGAGCTGCCGCAAAACCGCCAGAGCATGCTGCTGAGCATTCTCGACCTGGAAACCGTGACCGTTAACGACATCATGATTCCGCGCAATGAGGTCACCGGCATCAATCTGGATGACGACCTGGAAGACATCATCATCCAGCTGCGCACCACCTCGCACACGCGCCTGCCGGTGTTTCGCAGCGACCTCAACCAGGTTGAAGGGGTGGTGCATATGCGCCAGATCGCCCGCCTGCTGACCCATGATCAACTGACCATCGAAGCCCTGAGCGCAGCGGCCCACGAGCCCTACTTCGTGCCGGAAAGCACGCCGCTATCGACCCAGCTGCTGAACTTCCAGAAGCACAAACGGCGCATCGGCATCGTCGTCGACGAATACGGCGACGTGCAGGGCATCGTTACCCTGGAAGATATTCTCGAAGAGATAGTCGGCGACTTCAGCAATCAGGACGCCCTGCGCAGCCCCGATATTCACCCGCAGGAAGACGGCACCCAGGTGATCGACGGTGCCGCCTATATCCGCGACGTGAACAAGGCCCTGGGCTGGAGCCTGCCGTGCGACGGGCCGAAAACCCTCAATGGCCTGATTACCGAGGCCCTGGAAAATATTCCCGACAGCGCGGTGTGCCTGAAGATCGGCCCGTACCGCCTGGAAATCCTGCAATCCACCGACAACCGGGTAAAAAGCGTGCGCGTCTGGCGCCCACTGCCACGGGCGAGCAGCGATACACCGACACCCCGCGACGATTAGCAAAAGGTGTAATTGTCAGCAGCGCCGCCGCGCTTTTATAGTCACCTCCTCCCCCGCCCGCCTGCCATCCGCAGGCTGGCCCGTGCCGCGTAGAAGGCCTCACAAAGCCCCTTCCCGTCGCCGCACAGCATCAGCGTTTCCTACCCCTTGCGCGCTACCACAACAATTCGCTTCGGCCACTGCCTGCCCGTGGATCCAAGCCCTGCCCATCGAAGGCAAACCATGACCAGCGCTATCGCAACCCACGACGAGGCCAAGCCGGTGAACTCCACCGCCCGCGTCGCCACCGCCAGCTTTATTGGCACCGCCATCGAGTTCTACGATTTCTATGTGTACGCCACGGCGGCGGCACTGGTGATCGGCCCGGTGTTTTTTCCCGCCACCTCCACCACGGCGCAAACCCTGGCGGCATTCCTCAGTTTTGGTATCGCCTTCCTCGCCCGCCCGCTGGGTTCGGCACTGTTCGGCCACTTTGGTGACCGCGTCGGTCGCAAGTCGACCCTGGTGGCATCCTTGCTGCTGATGGGCGTGTGCACCACCCTGATCGGCGTGCTGCCGGGTTATAGCAGCATCGGGGCCTGGGCCCCCATCCTGCTGTGCCTGCTGCGCTTCGGTCAGGGCCTGGGGCTGGGTGGCGAATGGGGTGGCGCGGCGTTGCTGGCCAGCGAAAACGCACCGCCAGGCAAACGCGGCTGGTTCGGCATGTTCCCGCAGCTGGGGCCATCCATTGGTTTTCTTGCCGCCAACGGTTTGTTCCTGACCTTGGCCATGACCTTGAGCGATGAGCAATTCAAGGAGTGGGGCTGGCGTATTCCGTTTCTGCTCAGCGCGGTACTGGTGATGGTCGGCCTATACGTGCGCTTGAAGCTGGAAGAAACCCCGGTATTTGCCAACGCCGTGGCCCGCCACGAACAGGTGAAGGTGCCGCTGTTCGAACTGTTCAGCCAGTACTGGGCACCGATGCTGCTGGGTGCCGGAGCCATGGTGGTGTGCTACGCGCTGTTTTATATCTCCACGGTGTTTTCCCTGAGCTACGGCATCAGCAGCCTGGGCTATACCCGCGAGACCTTCCTTGGCCTACTGTGCTTTGCCGTGGTCTTTATGGCCCTGGCCACCCCGCTGTCGGCCTGGGCAAGTGACCGCTTCGGGCGCAAGCCGGTGCTGGTGGTCGGCGGCGTGCTGGCGATTCTCTCGGGCTTTCTGATGGAGCCATTGCTTACCCACGGCTCGACCTGGGCGGTGGCCCTGTTTCTGAGCATCGAGCTGTTTCTGATGGGCGTGACGTTTGCGCCAATGGGCGCTTTGCTGCCCGAGCTGTTCCCCACACGTGTGCGCTACACCGGTGCCTCGGCGGCGTACAACCTGGGCGGCATTGTCGGTGCCTCGGCAGCACCGTTCTTCGCCCAGCAGTTGGTGGCGATGGGAGGTTTGAGTTGGGTGGGCGGGTATGTGTCGGCGGCGGCGTTGCTTAGCGTGATTGCGGTGCTGTGCCTGAAGGAAACGCGGGATTCTGATCTGCAGAAGATCGGATAACGATCGTCAATCCAGTAGGAGCGGCTTCAGCCGCGATGCGATTTAAAAGCATCGCGGCTGAAGCCGCTCCTACGAGGGGGATTGGCGCTTACAGCTCGACCACTACCGCCTGAGCGGCGCGAGTCGCTTTGGCGCGGGCTGCATCGGTCGATTCATCACGCGCCAGGGCCACGCCCATGCGGCGCTGACCATTCACTTCCGGCTTGCCGAACAGACGCAACGCGGTGTCCGGCTCGCTCAGTGCAGCGCCGAGGTTGCTGAACGCGGTCTGGGTCGACTTGCCTTCCACCAGCACCACCGCCGAGGCCGATGGGCCCAACTGGCGAATCGCGGGGATCGGCAGGCCGAGAATCGCGCGGGCGTGCAGGGCGAATTCCGACAGGTCCTGAGAAATCAGGGTAACCAGGCCGGTGTCGTGCGGACGCGGGGAGATTTCGCAGAACCACACCTGGTCGCCTTTGACGAACAGCTCGACGCCAAACAGACCACGACCACCCAACGAACCCGTCACGGCCAGCGCAATGCGCTCGGCTTCGGCGCGAGCCTTGTCGCTCATCACCTGTGGCTGCCAGGACTCTTGATAGTCGCCTTTAACCTGACGATGGCCGACCGGCTGGCAGAAGGTGGTACCGCCCACGTGACGCACGGTGAGCAGGGCGATTTCGTAGTCGAAGTCGATAAAGCCTTCGACGATCACCCGACCCTTGCCAGCACGGCCGCCAGCCTGAGCGTAGTCCCAGGCGGCTTGCAGATCAGCGGCGCTTTTCAGTACCGACTGACCTTTGCCCGACGAACTCATGATCGGCTTGATCAGGCACGGGAAGCCCAGTGCTTCGGTGGCGGCCTTGGCTTCTTCGAAGCTGTCGGCAAAGCGGTACGGCGAGGTTGGCAGGCCCAGCTCTTCAGCGGCCAGGCGACGGATGCCTTCACGGTTCATGGTCAGCTGCGCGGCACGCGCGGTGGGGATCACGGTGTAGCCTTCGGTTTCCAGCTCGGCCAGGGTGGCGGTGGCGATGGCTTCGATTTCCGGCACGATGTAGTGCGGCTTTTCCAGCTCGATCACGGCGCGCAGCGCGGCACCGTCGAGCATGTCGACCACGTGGCTGCGATGCGCCACCTGCATGGCCGGGGCGTTCGGGTAACGGTCCACGGCAATCACTTCAACGCCCAGGCGCTGCAGCTCGATCACCACTTCCTTGCCCAGCTCACCCGAGCCACACAGCAAGACGCGCGTCGCGCTGGGCGACAAGGGGGTTCCGATACGAGGCATGAGGCTTTCCTTCACGTGCAAATTAAAAAGTTAGGTATTAACGGGTTTGCCCGGCTCGGTCAGCAGGCCGCTGGCGCGGGCCCGCTGCAGGCAGTAACCGAGCACCAGGCGGCGCTCGGCGTTGTCCATGCGGCCCCAGCGGATGATTTCATCAGCGGTGCGTTGGCAGCCGGTGCACACGTCGTCGTCATCCAGCGCGCAGACGCTGACGCAGGGCGAGCGCACCGGGCGTTCGGCTTCCATCAGTCGTCCTGCTCTACCAGATCGCGAGCGTAGCGCTGCGAATTATGAACGTAGTGGGCGGCGCTGGCTTCGAGCATTTTCTTCTGCTGCTCATTCAGCTCGCGCACTACCTTGCCAGGGGAGCCCATCACCAGCGAGCCATCGGGAATTTCCTTGCCTTCACCGATCAGCGAATTGGCACCGATGATGCAATATTTGCCGATCTTGGCACCGTTGAGGATCACCGCGTTGATGCCGATCAGGCTGTAATCGCCGACATTGCAGCCGTGCAGCATGGCGTTATGGCCGATGGTCACGCCGGTGCCGATATTCAGCGGAAAGCCCATATCGGTGTGCATCACGGTGCCGTCCTGCACGTTGCTGTTCTGGCCGATATGAATCAACTCGTTGTCGCCGCGCAGCACCGCGTTGAACCATACGCTGGCACCCTGCTCCAGCTTGACCTTGCCCACCAGCGTGGCGTTGGGCGCGACCCAGCTTTCGGGATGGGTTTGCACACTCGACTGTCCCAAGCGGTATTTCATCGGCGTTTCCTCACGGCAATTTTTAAGCAATCAACAGCGGCTCAGCTCAGGCTGATGTAATGGTCCGGCGGCTGATGCAGGGAGATCCCGGCGTCGTAGAGCAAGTTGACCAGTTCGACCACCATGATCGCGGTCAGCCCCCAGATTTTGTACTCGCCGTACCGGTAGCTGGGCACATACCAGTCGCGCCCACGGTAATCGATACGGTGGGTGACCTCGCGCGGGTCATTGCGGAAGAACTCCAGCGGCACGCTGAACACCGAGGCAATTTCGCCATCGTTGGCCTGGTACTCCACAAAGTCCGGCACCACCCCAACGTACGGGGTTACCTGAATGCCATGGCGCGACACCAGACTGCTGAGCGGCCCGATCACCTCCACCAGGCCTGGCGGCAGGCCGATCTCCTCTTGCGCTTCGCGCAGGGCAGTGGCCACCAGATCGCGGTCTTCGGGGTCGCGACGACCGCCGGGGAAGGCCACTTCGCCGCCATGGGTCGAGAGCCCGCTGGCACGCAGGGTGAGCACCAGTTCAGGGGTGTCACTGCGGGTTATGGGCACCAAAACGGCGGCTTCTGGAAAGCTCCGGTCGGTGCCCAGAACGACTGGCTGGTAGTCGCGCACGCGCTGGAGCATCTCATCGAGCATGGGGCATTCTCGGTCTTTTGTTCTGCCGGGCATGATGGCATGAAAGCGCAAAGCTGCCCAAGCCCTACGCCCGGCGGTTGCTGGCATGCCTTGCTCAGGAGGGCCGGGCACGCGAAGATGCGCGACACAGCCGCAACCAGGCCCCAGGAGACGGGATGAAATACTGCAGCCAGTGCGGCCACAGCGTGTCGCAGCGAGTGCCCGAGGGCGATAACCGGGTGCGTTATGTGTGCGATGAATGCCAGGTCATCCATTACCAAAACCCGCGCATAGTCGCTGGCTGCCTGCCGGTCTGGGGCGATCAGGTATTGCTCTGCCGGCGCGCCATCGAACCCCGTCGTGGTTTCTGGACGCTGCCCGCCGGTTTTATGGAAAACAGCGAAACCATGGCCGAGGCCGCCATGCGCGAAACCTTGGAAGAAGCCTGCGCACGGGTGCGCAACCTGGAGCTCTACAGCCTTTACGACCTGCCCCATATCAGCCAGGTGTATGTGTTTTTCCGCGCCGAGCTGGCAGACCTGGACTTTGCCGTGGGCGAAGAAAGCCTGGAAGTGAAGCTGTTCGATGAGGCCGACATCCCTTGGTCCGAGCTGGCTTTCCCGACCGTGGGGCGTACCTTAGAATGCTTCTTCGCCGACCGGGTGGCCCAACACTTCCCGGTGCGCAACGAGCCACTAGAAGCTCTGCGCCCACACTTTCTCTCTGTTTAAACACACAACATTGCCGGCCGCCTTACGCGGCCCGAGCCCTGGAACTACCTTGATGCGCTGGTTGTTAACTGCTGTCTGCCTGTCGTTTGCGATGTTTTCGCACGCTTCCACCACCATCACGCTGGACGGCAAGACGGTGGACAAGGTGCTGGTGATGAAAGCCGAGCACCGGTTGGTGCTGCAAAACAAAGGCGAGACGCTGAAAAGCTACCGCATCTCCCTGGGCAAGAAACCCAAAGGGCCGAAGCAACGCGAAGGCGACAGCCGCACCCCCGAAGGTTACTACTGGATCGACTGGCGCAAGACCAGCGACAACTACAACCTGGCCATGCACATCTCCTACCCCAACATCAAAGACCAGGCCAACGCCCGCAAGGAAGGCGTACCGCCGGGCGGCATGATCATGATCCACGGCACGCCGATCGACGATGAATACCCGGAGTGGTACTTCAATACCCTGGACTGGACCGAGGGCTGTATCGCCATGAAGAACGACGATATGCGTGAGGTGTGGAGTTTGGTGAAAGACGGCACGCTGATCGAAATTCGTCCGTAACGCCGAGCGCTTGTAGGCGCGGTTTCAGCCGCGATGCTTTTAAAGATCAACACAATCGCGGCTGAAGCCGCTCTTACGAGATTGTGGATCATTAAAAAGGCGCCTCACTCGACGCCTTTTTGGTTTAGAAAACCAGATCCGACAATCGCCAGACCTCAAACGCCGGCGTCTCATACGGATGCGCCTTGCGTAGTGCCTTCACCGCGTCATGAATCAGCTCATCCGCCACCACCAGCTCCACCTTCCATTCCGCTACGTGCTCGAGCACGTCGGCCTGGCCTATAAACGCACTGCTGCCCGTCAGAGGGCGAAACTGTCCCTGCCCGAGGGCCTGCCAACAGCAGCTGTCGTAATTCCCTATGCGCCCCGCACCCGCTCCAAACACAGCATTCTTAACAACGTCCAGATGGCTTTCCGGAACATAAAAACACAGCTTGTACATCGTGGTCTCCACGGAGCATTCGCATGCTTTACCAATGCAAGATACTGGCGCTAATAAATCAGCACTCAGTGATGGCATATTGCCCCATTCGCAGCTAAGGGCGCAATTTCACAGTGCTTGTTGGAGTGCCATGGAGCGCCACGCGTTCAGCCAGGGTTAGACGATTTGCTCACAAGCCCGAGCAAAAACGCCGCCACTTGGCCCGCCAGGAAGGTGCCGGCTGGGTATGGCTGCCATCACAGAACGGCAGGTTGCCCGACCGCCCACAACGACACAGCAAAAGACGTTGCTCACGCTTGGCAGTGTAGATCAGGGCGTTCTCACAAGAGGAGCGGCAGTCCGGCAGTTGCACCGACCGACCACAGGTACACAACCGCAAGGTGACGCCTGCTTCAAGCGGGCGCACCTCGGGAAGAGTTGGAGAGTTGCCGGAAGCAGGCTTGCCCTGCTCCCGTTGTTCAGAGTCCGTCAGTTCACCCAGACGCGGGCATTGCGGAACATGCGCATCCAGCCGCCGTCCTCGTCCCACTCTTCCGGTTTCCAGGAGTTCTGCACGGCGCGGAATACCCGCTCCGGGTGCGGCATCATGATGGTCACGCGGCCGTCGCGGCTGGTCAGACCGGTGATACCACGCGGCGAACCGTTAGGGTTGGCCGGGTAGTTCTCGGTGACCTTGCCGTGGTTGTCGATAAAGCGCAGCGACACACAACCGGACAGATCCGCTTCCAGCAAGGCTTCCTCGCTTTCGAACTCGGCATGGCCTTCACCGTGGGCGATGGCGATCGGCATCCGCGAACCGGCCATATCACGCAGGAAGATCGACGCCGATTCCTGCACCTGAACCATGGCCACCCGCGCTTCGAACTGCTCGGAACGGTTACGCACGAAGTGCGGCCAGAACTCGCTGCCCGGAATCAGCTCGTGCAGGTTGGACATCATCTGGCAACCGTTGCACACGCCGAGGGTGAAGCTGTCCTTGCGCTCGAAGAAGGCGCTGAAGGCATCGCGGGCACGGCTGTTGAACAGCACCGACTTGGCCCAGCCTTCACCGGCACCCAGCACGTCGCCGTAGGAGAAGCCACCGCAGGCCACCAGGCCTTTGAACTCTTCCAGGCTGACGCGACCGGCGAGGATATCGCTCATATGCACGTCGATGGCGTTGAAGCCGGCGCGGTCGAAGGCCGCGGCCATTTCCACCTGGCCGTTGACACCCTGCTCACGCAGCACCGCCACTTGCGGACGAACGTTTTTCTTGATGTAGGGCGCGGCGATGTCCTGGTTGACGTCAAAGCCCAGTTTCACGTTCAAACCCGGGTTGGCTTCGTCCAGCAGCACATCGAATTCCTGCTCGGCGCACTCGACGTTGTCGCGCAGGCGCTGCACCTGATAACTGGTGGCCGCCCACTCACGCTGCAACATACGGCGCTCGCCGGTGAAGGCCGGCTGACCGTTGAAGCTGATGTTCACTTCGGCGTTGTTCAGCGGCTGACCGATCACGGCCACGCAATCGCCCAGACCGGCTGCGCTGAATTGCGCCAGCACTTCCGGGGTCGCGTCCTGACGCACCTGGATTACCGCGCCCAACTCTTCGTTGAACAGCACGGCGGCCAGTTCTTCGCGGCTGTGGGCCACGGTGTCGAGGACGATGTTCAGGCCGCAGTGACCGGCAAAGGCCATTTCCAGCACGCTGACCAACAGACCACCGTCGGAGCGGTCGTGGTAGGCCAGCAGGCTGCCGTCGGCATTCAAGCCCTGGATCACGGCGAAGAAGGCCTTGAGGTCTTCAGCGTCGTCGACGTCCGGCGCCTGGCGTGCCAATTGGCCGTACACCTGGGCCAGGATCGAGGCACCCATGCGGTTCTGGCCGCGACCGAGGTCGATCAGAATCAGGTCAGTCTCGCCCTTGTCCATGCGCAGTTGCGGGGTCAGGGTTTTACGCACGTCGAGTACCGGGGCGAAGCCGGTGACGATCAGCGACAGCGGCGAGGTCACGCTCTTGTCGGTGCCCTCTTCGCTCCAGCGGGTTTTCATCGACATCGAGTCTTTGCCGACCGGAATGGTGATACCCAGCTCCGGGCACAGCTCCATACCGACCGCTTTCACGGTGTCGTACAGACGGGCGTCTTCACCGGGGTGACCAGCAGCGGACATCCAGTTGGCCGACAGTTTGATGTCGGAAATCTTGCCAATGCGCGACGCGGCGATGTTGGTCAGGGTTTCGCCAATCGCCATACGGCCGGAAGCCGGGGCGTTGAGCAAGGCCAGCGGCGTGCGCTCACCCATGGCCATGGCTTCGCCGGTATACACGTCGAAGCTGGTGGTGGTGACGGCGCAGTCGGCCACCGGCACTTGCCACGGGCCAACCATCTGGTCGCGGGCAACCAGACCGGTAATGGTGCGGTCACCGATGGTGATCAGGAAGCTTTTGCTGGCCACGGCCGGGTGATGCAGCACACGGGTCACGGCTTCTTTGAGGTCGAGGCTGGCGGCGTCGAAATCATCGCCCAGCTCGGCTTCACGCACCGCCGAACGGTGCATGCGTGGAGCCTTGCCCAGCAGAACCTCCAGCGGCATATCGACGGCGTTGTTGCCGAAATGGCTGTCGGCCACGGTCAGTTGTGGTTCGGCCAGGGCTTCACCGACCACGGCAAACGGGCAGCGCTCGCGCTCGCAGATGGCGTTGAAGGTTTCAAAGTCGGCGGCATCGACGGCCAGTACATACCGTTCCTGGGACTCGTTGCACCAGATTTCGTGCGGGGCCATGCCCGGTTCGTCGTTCGGAACGGCGCGCAGTTCGAAGCGGCCGCCGCGGCCGCCGTCGTTGACCAGTTCCGGGAAGGCGTTGGACAAACCGCCCGCGCCGACATCGTGGATAAAGCTGATGGGGTTCTTGTCACCCAGCTGCCAGCAGCGGTCGATCACTTCCTGGCAACGGCGCTCCATTTCCGGGTTTTCCCGTTGTACGGAGGCGAAGTCGAGGTCGGCAGAGCTGGCACCGGTGGCCATCGACGAGGCAGCACCGCCGCCCAGGCCGATCAGCATGGCCGGGCCACCGAGCACGATCAGCTTGGAGCCGACGGTGATCTCGGCTTTTTGTACGTGTTCAGCGCGGATGTTGCCCATACCACCGGCAAGCATGATCGGCTTGTGGTAACCGCGCACTTCGTCGCCGTGGGGGGTGCTGATTTTTTGCTCGAAGGTACGGAAGTACCCGGTGAGGGCCGGACGACCGAATTCGTTGTTGAACGCGGCACCGCCGAGCGGGCCTTCGATCATGATGTCCAGCGCAGTCACGATGCGCTCAGGCTTGCCGTATGGGGTTTCCCACGGTTGTTCGAAGCCTGGGATCTGCAGGTTGGACACGGTGAAACCGGTCAGGCCGGCTTTGGGCTTGGCACCGCGACCGGTGGCACCTTCGTCGCGAATCTCGCCACCGGAACCGGTGGACGCACCGGGGAATGGGGCGATGGCGGTCGGGTGGTTATGGGTTTCCACCTTCATCAGGATATGCACCGGCTCTTGCACCGCGCCGTACTGGCGGGTTTCCGAGTTCGGGAAGAAGCGCCCGGCGACCGAACCTTCGATTACGGCGGCGTTGTCTTTATAAGCCGACAACACACCTTCGCCGTGCATCTGGAAGGTGTTCTTGATCATGCCGAACAGGCTTTTTTCCTGATTCTCGCCGTCGATATCCCAGCTGGCATTGAAGATCTTGTGGCGGCAATGCTCGGAGTTGGCCTGGGCGAACATCATCAGTTCGATGTCGTGCGGGTTGCGCCCCAGTTTTACGAAGGCGGCGACCAGATAATCGATTTCGTCGTCGGCCAGGGCCAGACCGAGGTCGCTGTTGGCTTTTTCCAGCGCGGCGCGACCACCGTTCAATACGTCAACAGCGGTCAGCGGCTTGGGCTGGGCGTGGCTGAACAGCCCTGCGGCCTGTTCCAGATCGCCCAGCACCAGCTGGGTCATGCGGTCGTGCAACGCGGCGGCAACCAGCTCGGCGTCAGCGTCGCTGAGCGTACCAGCCACGTAATAGGCGATGCCGCGCTCCAGACGCTGGATCTTCGCCAGGCCGCAGTTGCGAGCGATATCGCTGGCCTTGCTGGACCACGGGGAGATGGTGCCGAAACGCGGCAGCACCAGGAACAGACGGCCGCTTGGCTCTTGCACCGGCACACTCGGGCCGTACTTGAGCAAGCGGGCGAGCACTTTCTCTTCGTCGCCGTTGAGCAGACCGGTCACCTCGGCAAAGTGGGCAAACTCGGCGTACACCGCTGTAACAGCGGGGACTTTGGCAGTCAGTTGCTCGAGTAACTTGCCGTGGCGGAAGGCAGAAAGGGCAGGAGCGCCGCGCAGGATCAACATCTCGGGGAAAGCCTCGGGAAGGGGAATGCTTTGAGGCCGTGCATTCTAACCCAAAGCTCCCGCCAAGGCACTCGTGACGGGGACCCAGTCGACAGTTTTGCGCTAGCAGAGAAGCTCCCCGGCTGTCGAGATATGGCGACCTCAGCGCTTTGCGTATACTCCGCCGATGCTTGCACACACGACGCTGCGCACACGCCCCCATAAATGGTTGGCGGCGACTGCCATTCTTATGCTGCTCTGGGGCTGTAGCGAGCCTCAGCCGACGGCCCTTGAGCGCATCCAGAAGGATGGCGTGCTGCGGGTGCTCACCCGTAACAGCCCAGCCACTTACTTTCAGGACCGCAATGGCGAAACCGGCTTCGAGTACGAACTGGTCAAACGCTTCGCCGATGACCTGGGTGTCGAGCTGAAGATCGAGACCGCCGATAACCTCGACGAAATCTTTTCCCGCCTCAATCAGGAAAACGGCCCGGCCCTGGCCGCCGCCGGTCTGGTCAGCAGCCAGGGGCGAATGAACCAGGCGCGCTTCTCCCAGCCATACCTGGAAGTCACCCCACAGATCATCTACCGCAATGGCGAAAACCGCCCGACCCGCCCGGAAGATCTGCTCAACAAACGTATCCTGGTGCTCAAGGGCAGCAGCCACGCCGAGCAACTGGCGACGCTCAAGGCGCAACTCCCCGAGCTGCAATATGAGGAGTCGGATGCGGTGGAGATCGTCGACCTGCTGCGCATGGTCGACGAAGGGCAGATCGACCTGACCCTGGTGGACTCCAACGAACTGGCGATGAACCAGGTGTACTTCCCCAATGTGCGCGTAGCCTTCGACTTCGGCGACGCCAACACCCTGGGCTGGGCCTTTCCACCGGGTACCGATGACAGCCTGGTGAAAGAGGTCAACGCCTTTCTTGAGCGGGTGAAGATCAATGGCGTGCTGCAACGCCTGAAAGACCGCTACTACGGCCATGTCGATGTTCTGGGTTACGTCGGTGCCTACACCTTTGCCAAACACTTGCAGCAACGCCTGCCGCGCTACGAGCAGCACTTCCGCCAGAACGGCAAGACCTATGAACTGGACTGGCGCCTGCTGGCGGCCATCGGTTACCAGGAGTCGCTGTGGCAACCCAACGCCACCTCGAAGACTGGCGTGCGCGGCCTGATGATGCTGACCCAGAACACCGCCGAAGCCATGGGCGTATCCAACCGCCTGGACCCCAAACAGAGCATTAACGGCGGCAGCAAATACTTCGCCTCGATCCTGGAAAATCTGGCCCCCGAGCTGGCAGAGCCGGACCGTACCTGGTTTGCCCTGGCCGCTTACAACATCGGCATCGCGCATCTGGGCGACGCACGCAAGTTGGCGGAAGCAGAAGGCCTGGACCCGAACAAGTGGCTGAACGTGAAAACCATGCTGCCGCGCCTGTCGCAGAAGCAGTGGTACAGCAAGACCAAATACGGCTATGCCCGTGGCGGCGAAACCGTGCATTTCGTGCAGAACATCCGCCGCTACTACGACATCCTCACCTGGGTAACCCAGCCGCAACTGGAAGGCGGGCAGATGGCCGAAGGCAACCTGCATATTCCAAGCATCGACAAGCGCAAGCCGGACGACAGCGGCCCCGCGGCGTTGTAGAACAAGAGCATCGCGGCTGAAGCCGCTCCTACGGATTGTGCGATCTCGTAGGAGCGGCTTCAGCCGCGATGTTTTTTAATCTGGCTTCGCTCGGCGCTGCTTGAAGAACTCACTGAGCACCGCACTGCACTCCTCCGCCAACACCCCGCCCTCCACCAGCACCCGGTGGTTGAGAAAGATCTGGTCAAAGAACTTGCCGCGGCTTTGCACGATACCGGCCTTGGGCTCGGTGGCGCCAAATACCACGCGGTTGACCCGCGCATGCACCAGCAGCCCGGCGCACATGCTGCACGGTTCCAGGGTGACGTACAGGGTGCTGCCCGGCAGCCGGTAGTTTTCCACCGCACCGGCAGCGGCCCGAATGGCGACCATCTCGGCATGGGCGCTGGGGTCGTGCGTGGTGATCGGGCAGTTGAAGCCGCGGCCGATCACCTGCCCCTCCTGCACCAGCACCGCACCCACCGGCACCTCTCCCAGGCTGGCACCTTGGGCGGCGAGCGTGAGGGCCTCGCGCATAAAGTGCGAGTCCTGGCTGCGGTCGATGATCTGCGGTTTTCTCATCGTTTACTCAACAAGAATCGAGGCCATCAGGCCGGTTTCCATATGGTCGATGACATGGCAATGGAACATCCACACCCCTGGGTTATCCGCCACCAGGGCGACCCGTGCATTCTCGTTCTTGCCCAGCAAGTAGGTGTCCGTGAAGTACGGAATGATTTTCTTGCGGTCCGAGCTCAGCACTTTAAAGCTCATGCCGTGCAGATGGATGGGGTGCTGGTACTGAGCCATGTTGCGGAACTCAAGGATATAACTCTGCCCCAGTTTCATCTTGGCGAGGGGCCGGTCGGCACAGGTCTTGTCGTTGATATCCCAGGCCTTGCCGTTGATTTGCCAGAAGGCCGGCGCGCGGCCATTGGTGGTCACCGACACGGCACCCACCCATTCGAACTTGAAGTCCAGCACTTCGGCATTTTGCAAATCCGGCTCGGCAATCGGGTTGGCCGGAATCTGTGGCGGCCAGTCGCTCGCTGCTGCCTCTTCGCTGGCTACCGAACGCAAGGTGGCCAGCCGCACCGGCCCGTTGCGCAGCGGCAACTCGACGCCAGCTTCCGGCACTTTGATCGCCAGGCACAAACGCATACCCGGACCGATCCAGTACTCCTTGCCGAACGGCCGCGGCTCGATCGGGTTGCCGTCCAGCGCGTACAGGCGCGCGTCGGCACCCGGCAGATTGAGGCGATAGGTCACGGTGTTGTCGAGGTTGAAAATGCGCAGACGAACGATCTGCCCGGCCGGCAAGTCGATGGTCGGCAAGTGCTCGGCATTGATCGTCGAATAGCTGCCGGCGGTACCGCCACGCGCCGCTTCACGGGGAATGCTGAATGGCGTAAAGGCACCCTCGGCATCGATATGCCAGGTCTTCAGACTGAGCGAGCGCTCGTGCTTGAAACCGGTCGGCTCACGCTCCTCCACCACCAGCGGACCGACCAGGCCATGGCCCAGCTGCTCACTGCTCAACACATGGGGGTGGTACCAGTAGTTGCCGGCGTCCGGCGTCTTGAACTGATAGTCGAAATACTCGCCGGGCAATACCGGCAGCTGCGACACATAGGGCACACCATCCATTTCCAGCGGCAGGCGGATGCCATGCCAGTGGATGGTGGTGGGCTCGCTGAGCTTGTTGATAAAGCGCACCCGCAGCCACTCACCCTGACGGCTACGCAACTCGACGCCCGGTGCCGAACCGTTATACGCCCAGGCCGGTGTCTTGTGGCCCGCCACCAGCTCCAGATCCATGGGTGCAGCGATCAACTCGTAATCATGGGTAGTGCTACCCAATGGCCGTCCCAGCCAATAACGAACTCCACCGGCAGAAAAGCCCACCGCAGTCAAACCGAGCAGGCCACCGAGAATTTGTCGACGCGTAAAAGACATGGGTACAGACACCTCTAGATAGGGGACTTTCTAGAACAACACGCTGGCCCATCAGGCTTGAAGTTTTGATAGCCGGTCTCTGACGGACCGGCTTGCGGGACGAGTCCCTAGTCGTCGACCAGGCGGCGTTGCGTCCTCGCTTTAATGCTCACGTACTACAGTACGCTGCGCTTAAAGCTGCGGGGCGCCTTGCCTGGTCTTAGCCTAGGAACTCTCGGGGGAACTCACTCCCACTCGATGGTTGCTGGCGGCTTGCTGCTCACATCGTAAGTAACGCGGGAAATGCCTTCGATCTCGTTAATGATCCGGCCGCTCACCGTTTCCAACAGTTCATACGGCAGATGCGCCCAACGAGCAGTCATGAAGTCGATGGTTTCCACCGCGCGCAGGGCCACGACCCAGGCGTAACGGCGGCCATCGCCAACCACGCCGACGGATTTCACCGGCTGGAACACCACGAATGCCTGGCTGACTTTGTGGTACCAGTCGGCTTTGCGCAGTTCTTCGATAAAGATGTGGTCGGCGCGACGCAGCAGGTCGGCGTATTCCTTTTTCACTTCACCGAGAATCCGCACACCCAGGCCCGGGCCGGGGAATGGGTGGCGGTAGACCATGTCGTACGGCAGGCCGAGTTCCAGACCCAGGCGACGAACTTCGTCCTTGAACAGTTCGCGCAGCGGCTCGACCAGTTTCAGGTTCATTTCTTCCGGCAGGCCACCGACGTTGTGGTGCGACTTGATCACGTGGGCCTTGCCGCTTTTGGCGCCAGCCGACTCGATTACGTCCGGGTAGATGGTGCCCTGGGCGAGGTACTTGATGTTGTCCAGCTTGCAGGACTCGGCATCGAATACGTCGATAAAGGTACGGCCGATGATTTTGCGCTTTTTCTCCGGGTCGGCTTCGCCGGCCAGGTTGCCCAGGAACTGCTCTTCGGCGTTGGCGCGAATCACTTTGACGCCCATGTTCTCGGCGAACATGGCCATCACTTGCTCGCCTTCGTGCAGGCGCAGCAGGCCGTTGTCGACGAAGACGCAGGTCAGTTGGTCGCCGATGGCTTTGTGCAGCAGCGCGGCAACTACCGAGGAATCGACGCCGCCGGACAGGCCCAGCAGCACGTTATCGGTACCCACCTGGGCGCGCACCTGAGCGATGGCGTCTTCGGCGATTTTCGACGGGGTCCACAGTGCTTCGCAGCCGCAGATGTCGAGGATGAAACGGGAGAGGATGCGACCGCCCTGTTTGGTGTGGGTCACTTCCGGGTGGAATTGCACGCCGTAGTAACGGCGGTCATCGTTGAACATGCCGGCAATCGGGCAGCTCGGGGTGCTGGCCAGGATGTGGAAGTCTTCCGGCATCTTGGTGACCTTGTCACCGTGGCTCATCCACACATCGAGACCGAACAGGCCATCGGCATCCACGTGGTCTTCGATGCCGTCCAGCAGGCGGCTTTTGCCGACCACGTCGACGCGGGCATAACCGAATTCACGCAGCTCGGAGCCTTCCACCTTGCCGCCCAGTTGCTCGGCCATGGTCTGCATGCCGTAGCAGATACCGAAAACCGGCACGCCAAGGTCGAACACCGCCTGCGGGCAACGCGGGCTGTCGGCAACGTGAACCGACTCTGGGCCGCCAGCGAGAATCACGCCCTTGGGCGCGAATTCGCGAATCGCTTCATCGTCCATGTCGAACGGGTGCAGCTCGCAGTACACACCGATCTCGCGCACGCGGCGGGCGATCAGCTGGGTGTACTGGGAACCGAAGTCGAGGATCAGGATGCGGTGAGCGTGAATATCGAGGGCCATGATTCAGTCTCGTCTAAGTCAATCAGTAACAGTCGTGATTCAGAAACAACTCGGGGCTGAATAAAACAGCCCCGGTTGCTTAACGATTTGCTTAAAGCCTCACCCTACTCGGTAGTTAGGGGCTTCTTTAGTGATTTGAACGTCGTGTACGTGCGACTCGGCCATGCCTGCACCAGTGATCCGTACGAACTCAGGTTCGGTACGCATCTGCTCGATGGTGGCGCAGCCGGTGTAGCCCATCGAAGCACGCAGGCCACCCATCAGTTGATGGATGATCGCCGCCAGTGGGCCTTTGTATGGCACACGGCCTTCGATGCCTTCCGGTACCAGCTTCTCGGCACCAGCGGCGGAGTCCTGGAAATAACGGTCGGAGGAACCTTGGGTCTGTGCCATGGCGCCCAGCGAACCCATGCCACGGTAGGCCTTGTACGAGCGGCCCTGGAACAGTTCGACTTCGCCTGGCGCTTCTTCAGTACCGGCGAACATCGAGCCCATCATCACGCAGGAGGCACCAGCCACGATGGCCTTGGACAGGTCACCGGAGAAACGGATGCCGCCATCGGCAATCAACGGTACGCCGGTACCTTCAAGGGCAGCAGCAACGTTGGAAACGGCGGAGATTTGCGGAACGCCTACACCGGCCACGATACGGGTGGTGCAGATCGAGCCTGGGCCGATACCGACTTTCACCGCGTCAGCGCCGGCGTCGGCCAGGGCCTTGGCAGCAGCGCCGGTGGCGATGTTGCCGCCGATGACCTGCACTTGCGGGAAGTTCTGTTTAACCCAACGCACGCGGTCGATCACGCCTTTGGAGTGACCGTGGGCAGTATCGACCACCACCACGTCAACGCCGGCAGCGACCAGTGCGGTCACGCGATCACCAGTGTCAGCACCGGTACCTACAGCAGCACCCACGCGCAGACGACCTTGGTCATCCTTGCTGGCGAAGGGGTAAGCCTTGGCTTTTTCGATGTCGTTGACGGTCATCATGCCTTTGAGGTTGAAGGCTTCGTCGACGATCAGCACGCGCTCGATGCGGTGCTTGTGCAGCAGCTCGCGAGCTTCTTGCTTGTCGGCACCTTCGCGGACGGTGACCAGACGCTCTTTGGGGGTCATCACGTCGCGGACTTTGGCATCCAGACGGCTTTCGAAACGCACGTCACGGGAAGTGACGATGCCGACCAGGTCGCCGTCGTGCAGCACCGGCACGCCGGAAATGTTGTTCTGACGGGTCAGATCGAACAGGTCACGTACGGTGGCATCGGCTTCGATGGTGATCGGATCTTTCACTACACCAGACTCGAAGCGCTTCACTTTGCGCACTTCGGCAGCCTGCTGCTCGATGGTCATGTTCTTGTGGATGATGCCGATGCCGCCTTCCTGGGCCATGGCAATGGCCAGACGGGACTCGGTCACGGTATCCATCGCTGCGGAAATCAGCGGGATGTTCAGTTCGATACCACGGGTCAGTCGAGTTTTAAGGCTGACGTCTTTGGGCAGAACTTCGGAATAACCTGGAATTAGAAGGACGTCGTCGAAGGTTAGAGCTTCTTGACTGATACGCAGCATGGCGGGGGCTCCCGGACGGGAAAATGGAAGCGCGCCATTATACCCACGCGGGTACTTGGGCTCAATGCAAAAGGTTAATTAGATCGATCAGGGTTTTCTCCGTTTTCTGTAGGAGCAGCTTCAGCCGCGAAAAAGGGTCGCTTTTATGCAAAGCATCGCGGCTGAAGCCACTCCTACGAGATCAAGGACAATCTACGGTTACTTGGCGGACCGGATAACCCAATCGCTCCCCAAACTCTTCTATAAAGGACGGCTTGAACCCCGCCTCGCCCCAGTTATTGAAGATAAAGCCCAGATTGGAAAAGCCGCAGGGCTGCAAAAACAGAAAGCCATTGATGTCATCTTCAAAGCCGCACAGCGGGCAGGTGAAGTTGTCGCTGACCTTGGGCATCCACTCGTCCAGGCTGTCGAACAGTGCCTCGCCGACTTCCTTGCGGCACTGCGGGCAGCCGGCTTCTTCGAGAAAGCCCTGGGTCGGGGTAAAGATGCAGCGCCGGGTCACCACTTCCAAGCCATTTACCGGACGCTTGAACGGCAGCAGCTCCGGGCGCAGCACAACACGCTTGGCCCCCGGAGCGATGGCGTAGGCCATACGGTTGCCGGTACGCCCGCAAGTGCTCAACTCGGCCTGGACGATATCGCGTTGCACCAGCCAACGCAGAATCAGGCGCGCCCGCGCTTCATGGTTGGGGAAAGTGGAAATCTGCGGCACCAGAATATGTTGTTGCTCTGCCATGACCGGCTCCAAACCGAAACAGCCGGCAGTTTAACAGGCCAGGGCTTGGGCTCGACGCGCCTAAGCCTCTATCATGCCCGCCATGATCAACGACCCGTTCCAACGCCTCGGTCTCGACCGCGAAGTACTTACCGTCAGCCAGCTCAACGGCCGCGCCCGTGTATTGCTGGAGGATGTGTTCAGCAATATCTGGGTGGAAGGTGAAATCTCCAACCTGGCCAAGCCCGCCTCCGGGCATGTGTATTTCACCCTCAAAGACAGCAACGCCCAGGTGCGCTGCGCGCTGTTCCGGCAGAACGCCGCCCGTGTGCGTCAGGCATTGCGCGATGGCCTGGCGGTGAAGGTGCGCGGCAAGGTGTCGCTGTTTGAAGGCCGGGGCGACTACCAGTTGATCCTCGACAGCGTCGAGCCCGCCGGCGATGGTGCCCTGCGTCTGGCATTCGAGGCGTTAAAGGAAAAGCTCAGCAACGAAGGCCTGTTCGCCGCCGAAAACAAAATCGTCCTACCCGCACACCCTCAGCGCATTGGCGTCGTCAGCTCGCCCACTGGCGCGGTGATTCGCGACATTATCAGTGTGTTCCGCCGCCGCGCGCCGCAGATCCAGCTGACCCTGATCCCCACTGCCGTGCAGGGCCGTGAGGCCACCGGGCAGATTGTCCGCGCTCTGCAGATTGCCGACCGGCAAGGCTTCGACGCGCTGATCCTGGCCCGTGGCGGCGGTTCGCTGGAAGACCTCTGGTGCTTTAACGAAGAGCTGGTGGCCCGTGCCATCGCCGCCTGCCAGACGCCGATCATCAGCGCCGTCGGCCATGAAACCGATGTATCGATCAGTGATTTCGTCGCCGACGTGCGCGCCCCTACGCCCTCCGCCGCTGCCGAGCTGCTGGCCCCGGATGCCAATGAACTGGTGCAGCGCCTGAATAGTCTGCATCGCCGCCTGGTGCTGCGGATGCACAACCGCATCGAGCGCGAACGCCTGCGTCTGGAGGGCATCAGCCGCCGCCTGCGTCACCCTGGCGAGCGCCTGCGTCAGCAAGCACAACGCCTGGACGATCTGGATATGCGTCTGCGCCGTGCCTTCGAACGCAGTCTGCAACAACGACAGGAACGGCTCGCCCGTCTGGATATGCGCCTGGCTGGGCAACATCCCGGGCGCGCCCTGGCCTTGCTACGCCAACGCCTGGATAGCCTCAGCGAACGCTTGCCACGGGCCATGCGCGAAACCCTGAAAGACCGCCGCCAGCAGCTGCAAGCCCAGGCGCAAACCCTGAATGCCTTTAGTCCCTTGGCCACCCTGGGACGCGGCTACAGCATCCTGCTCGATGAGCGCGGCAAAGCCATTCGCAGCGCGGCACAGACCCGACCCGGGCAACGCCTGAAGGCGCGGCTGGGTGAAGGCGAGCTGGAGGTACGGGTGGAAGACAATCACCTGACCCCAGTAACCCTATCGCTGCTGGACTGATTTCCCTCTTTATATAGGCGTCCACCATGCGTGTGCTGTTGTCCTTGCTGCTCTGCCTTGCCCTTCCCGTCCACGCCGACAGCTATCTCAGCCGCTTGCTGAACAAGCCGGTACCCGGTGGGGTGGCAGTGATCGACCTCGGCCCCGGCACCGGCACGCCTACCGCCAGCTACCAGGGCAAACCGGTGTTGGTGGTGCATGAACAAGGGCAACGCTGGCTGGCGATTGTCGGCCTGCCGCTGACCAGCAAGGCCGGCGCGCAAAGCATTGTCGCCAAGGATGGCAGCGGCAGCCGTACCCTCGGTTTCAAGGTGGGCAGCAAGCGCTACGCCGAACAGCGCATCACCCTGAAGAACCAGCGCCAGGTCAATCCGAACCCGGCCGATCTCAAGCGCATCGACAAGGAACTGGCCGAACAGACCCGCGCCTACCAAAGCTTCAGCCCGGGCACACCGAGCAATCTGCTACTCGACAAACCGGTCAACGGGCCACTCTCCAGCCGCTTTGGCGTGCGACGCTTCTTCAATGGCGAAGAACGCAACCCGCATTCGGGCCTGGACTTCGCCGTGGGCGCCGGCACAGCGATCAAGACCCCGGCGGCCGGCAAGGTAATTCTCATCGGCAACTATTTCTTTAACGGCAACACGGTATTTGTCGACCATGGCCAGGGCTTTATCAGCATGTTCTGCCATATGTCGAAGATCGACGTGAAGCTCGGCCAGCAGTTGCCACGCGGCGCTGTAGTGGGCAAGGTCGGCGCAACCGGTCGTGCCACCGGGCCGCATATGCACTGGAATATCAGCTTGAATGATGCACGGGTGGACCCGGCGATTTTTATCGGTGCCTTTGAGCCGTAGAGACGGCGTGGAATAGATCAAAATAATCGCGGTTGAAGCCCCTCCCACAGGCAACCACGTTCTCTCTGGGAGGGGCTTCAGCCGCGAGCTTTTGATTTTAATGCCCTACAGATACAACCTAGCCCCAGGCATTAACCGCACCACAGGACGACGATAACCATGGAACAGCAGTACGACACCGCCCTGCAGTGGCTAGCGCGCTTTCCCTATCTGTACAGCCTGCTGTCGCTGATTCTGCTGCTCGTCGCCGCGTGGCTGGCCAACTGGCTGATCAAGCGCGTGCTGGTGCGCGGCTTCTACCGTTTTCTGCGCGCCACCCACCTGGGCCAGGACAAAGCCCTGGCCCGCTCGCACATCATTGCCCGCCTGGCCAATGTGGTGCCGGCGCTGATTCTGGCCAATGGCGTAGAACTGATCCCCGACCTGCCGCACGCGTTGATTACGGTGACGCGCAATGTCTGCGGTGCCTTTATCGTGCTGACCATTGCCCTGGCCCTGAGCGGCACGCTGACCCTGGCCAATTCGTTTTACGAGCGCCGCCCCGACGCCCACCTGCGGCCCCTCAAGGGCTACTTCCAGGTGGTGAAGATCGTTATCTACGCCATCGCCACCGTGTTGATGATCGCCACCCTGGTGGACCGCTCGCCGCTGATTCTGCTCTCTGGCCTTGGTGCCATGGCCGCGGTGCTGTTGCTGATTTTTCAGGACACTTTGTTGTCGCTGGTGGCCAGCGTGCAGATTTCCTCCAATGACATCATCCGCGTCGGCGACTGGGTGGAGATGCCCCAGCTGAACGCGGATGGCGACGTGATCGATATCGCCCTGCACACGGTAAAAGTGCAGAACTGGGACAAGACCATCACCACTATCCCGACCAAACGCTTTATCAGCGACTCGTTCAAAAACTGGCGCGGCATGCAGGAAGCAGGCGGCCGGCGGATCAAGCGCAGCCTGCATCTGGATCAGAACAGCGTGCACTTTCTCAGCCCTGAAGAAATCGAGCACCTGCGCCAGTTCAAGCTGCTGGCACCGTACCTGAAGAGCAAGGAAAGCGAGCTGATGAGCTGGAACAGTCAGCTGGAGGAACCGTTGCGGGTGGCGTTGAACACCCGGCGCGTCACCAATATCGGCACCTTCCGCGCCTATGTGGAGAACTATCTGCGCCAGCACCAGGGCATTCGCCAGGACATGACCCTGCTGGTGCGCCAGCTCAGCCCCCTGGCCGACGGCCTGCCGCTGGAGCTGTATTGCTTTACCAACACCACGGCCTGGGTGCCGTACGAAGCCATTCAGTCGGACATCTTCGACCATATGCTGGCGATTCTTCCGGAGTTTGGTTTGCGGGTATTCCAGCACCCCAGTGGTGCGGATATGCGTGCGTACCAAGCCGAACGCAGCCCCGCTCCGTAGGGCGGATATCGCCACGGGCGATATCCGCCGGTTCGCCAATCGACCGCCTCGGCGGCATTCGCCCTACACCCCGCGCAATATTTGTAAGCTTTGCGGAAATTCGAGACAACTTTCTCTCCGCAAACCGGCCATCACGCTACAAATCACCAAATTTTCAGCAAGCCTTGCCATATTCAACCCAAGCAAATAGGGTTAACCGCATGAAAACGTCCCATACCCTCATTCTGCTGCGCCAACACGCCTGCCTGTGCCTGGTCAGTCCGCGACTGCAAAGCTGACTGCTCACCTCGCCCCGCACTACTCTTTAGCTACAGCAGTTTCACCGGTCGGCCACCCTCATCTGGCCACGCTACTTAAAGGACTTCGCCATGAGCATGCTCAAAGATCCATCGAACAAATACCGCGCCTTCACCCCGATCAACATTCCCGACCGCACCTGGCCGAGCAAGGTGATCGACAAGGCGCCGATCTGGCTGAGCACCGACCTGCGTGATGGCAACCAATCGCTGATCGAGCCGATGGATGCCGACAAGAAAATGCGTTTCTTCAAGACCCTGCTGGCCGTGGGCTTGAAGGAAATCGAAGTGGGCTTTCCGTCCGCTTCGCAAACCGACTTCGACTTCGTCCGCGAGCTGATCGAAGGCGGCCATATTCCCGATGACGTCACCATCCAGGTACTGACCCAGGCCCGTGAAGACCTGATCGAGCGCACCTTCGAATCGCTCAAGGGCGCCAAGAAAGCCATCGTTCACTACTACAACGCCTGCGCGCCGAGCTTCCGCCGCATCGTCTTCAACCAGGACAAGAACGGCGTAAAAGAAATCGCCGTGCATGCCGGGCAGATCATCAAGCGCCTGGCCGACGCTGCGCCGCAAACCCAGTGGGGTTTCGAGTATTCGCCGGAAGTATTCAGCTCCACTGAAATCGATTTCTCGGTGGAGGTGTGCAACGCGGTGATCGCGGTGTTCCAGCCGACCCCGGCCAAACCGCTGATTCTCAACCTGCCGGCAACCATCGAAAACGCCACGCCGAACAACTATGCCGACCAGATCGAATGGTTCTGCCGTCATGTCGATCGGCGTGACAGCGTGCTGATCAGCCTGCACACCCACAATGACCGTGGCACCGGCGTAGCCGCCACCGAGCTGGGCCTGATGGCCGGCGCCGACCGCGTGGAAGGCTGCCTGTTCGGCAACGGCGAGCGCACCGGCAACGTCTGCCTGGTGACCGTGGCGCTGAACCTCTACACCCAGGGCATCGACCCACAGCTGGACTTCTCCGACATCGATACCGTGCGCAAGGTGGTGGAAGACTGCAACCAGTTGCCGGTACACCCGCGTCACCCCTATGTCGGCGATCTGGTCCACACCGCGTTCTCCGGCTCGCACCAGGATGCAATCCGCAAGGGCTTCGCCCAGCAGAAAGAAGACGGCGTTTGGGAAGTGCCATACCTGCCAATCGACCCGGCCGATATCGGCCGCAGCTACGAGGCGGTGATTCGCGTCAACAGCCAGTCGGGCAAAGGCGGCATCACCTTCCTGCTCGAACAGGAATACGGCATCAGCCTGCCACGGCGCATGCAAATCGAATTCAGCCAAGTGGTGCAGAAGGAAACCGACCGCCTCGGCCTGGAAATGACCGCCGAGCAGATCTACGGCCTGTTGCAGAACGAGTACCTGCAAGCGGCCAGCCCCTATGTGCTGAAAAGCCATCGCCTGCAGGAAGAAAACGGCATCTGCAACGTTGACATCGATGTCAGCGTCAGCGGTGAACTGCGGCGCAAACACGGCACCGGCAAAGGTCCGCTGGAAGCGCTGGTGGCCGCCTTGCCACAGAACCTGGAAATCATCGACTACCACGAGCACGCCATCGGTGCCGGTGCCAATGCCAAAGCCGCGGCCTATATCGAAGTGCGCCTGAATGGTGGGCGTCCGGTGTTTGGCGTCGGCATCGACGAAAACATCACCACCGCCAGCTTCCGTGCCTTGTTCAGCGCCCTTAACCGCGCCTTGAAACAGGCCGAGGAAAACACTCAGGCGGCGTGATTGTCAGCAGCAACACCCAAGGGGCGCCCGGCAACGAGCGCCCCTTTTTTATGCCCGGAAACTCGTAGGAGCGGCTTCAGCCGCGATGCTTCTGATCGGAAAAGCATCGCGGCTGAAGCCGCTCCTACGGGCCCTTGATTTGTACCAACCCCCATACAAAACACCAACCAAACCGATACCCGCAGACATTCTGGCAATACAAAGGCTCCGCAAACTCGCGCCTCCATTTCCTACTTTCGTGAAGCCTATGTCTGTATCGGCTGATGTCACTGTTGCCGCGATTTACCGCAGACGCCCCAAGGCACAAGGCGCTTTCTCCCTAGTGGAGCTGCTGGTGGTGGTGGTGTTGCTGGCGATATTCGCCGCCATCGCCATTCCCAGTTTTACCCGCCTGACCCATAGCAACCAGGCCCTGGCCGCCGCCAATGAACTCTACGGGGTGCTGCAGTACGCCCGCAGCGAAGCCCTGAGCCGTGGCCGCGGAGTCACCGTGAGCGTATCTGCCAGCGACGCCTGGGCCGGTGAAATCACCGTGAAAGCCGGCAGTGAAACCCTGCGCCATTACGCCAAGGGCCTGTTCGGCAACGCCAGCGCCAGCAGCTCGCTGGCGGCCATGACCTTCTGCCCGGGCTTTCTTGCCGCCAGCACCTGCAGTAACGGCGCGCTCAGCAGTCCGCCGACCCTCACCGTGGGCTATGCCGACGACAGCTCGGTGACCACCCGCACAATCAAGGTACTTGCCAGTGGCCAGATCACCCGCCCCGCCATCAGCCAATAAACCCTCTCCCCGCGCCATGGCCGGCTTCAGCATGATCGAAGTGCTGATCGGCCTGTTGGTGATGTGCATCGGCGTGCTTGGCATGGTGTCGCTGCAGACCCACGGCTTGCAGCTGTCGCAAAGTGCCAACCAGCGTAGTACGGCAGTGATGCTGGCCGAGGATCTGGTGGAGATGATGCGCAGCAACCCCAGCGCCGCGCTTAACGCCGCCAAGCTGTTCAGCAATACCTCCGGCTACTACAAAGCCGCCGGCAGCGAGTTCGCCAGCAGCAGCGTAGCCAACTGCACCAGCCTCGACCGCAGCGCCGGCGGCAATACCGTTGCCAGCCAGGATCTGGGCTGCTGGCTGCAGGAAGTGCAAAGCCTGCTGCCGGTCACCAGCGGGCTGCTCAAGGGCAACTTCACCATCTGCCCGAGCAAAAAGGAAAACAGCTGCAGCAGCGGTTCCAGCTCGGTGGTGATGATCCAATTGGCCTGGCAGGACAAGAGCGGCGACTGTACTGACAACGTTTGCTACTACCGTCTGCGAGCCGAACTATGAACCTGCACCCTGCCCGTCAGCGCGGGTTGTCGTTGATCGAGCTGATGGTGGCGATGCTGATCAGCACCTTTATGATCCTCGGCACCACGCAGATCTACATCGATAACCAGCGCACCTACCAGTTCCAGCAGGGCCAGAGCAGCAACCAGAATCTCGGGCGGATGATTCAGTTGCTGCTTGATCAGCAGTTGGCGCGCACCGGTTATCGGGCAACGCCAAAAGGCAATCCAGGCCTGGGTACAGCGTTTCCAGCCATTGCCAGCAGCAATGGCTGCCCCGCATTCGCCCTGGGTGAAACCTTGCTGGCCAGCAGCGACGGCAATGGCGTGTGCTTCCGTTACCAAGGCGCATCGGACGGTGCCGACATCAACTGCCTGGGCAAAAAGATCAGCGCCGGGGTCAACGTGCTCAGCCGCATCAGCTTCGTCAGCAGCACCACGGCAGGCGCAGGCAGCCTTGTCTGCGCGATAGATGGCAGCAGCATCACGCTGCTGGATGGCTTGGCGGATTTCATGTTGTTCGCCGTCCCAGGCAGTAAAGGCAACAGCCAGGCTGTGCGTTACGCCGCGTTGTTTTCAAGCAGCAAAACGTTACGCGACGGTGTCGCCACCAGCGTGCTGGATCAGTGGAAGAGCCTGAGCGGCAAGACCCGAACGGCCGACCAATACCTCTACCAGATCAGCCAGGGCAGCGTCGCTCTGAGGAACCTGATGCCATGAAGCACCACCCACATCAACAACAGGGGGCGGCGCTGCTGGTCGCGCTGATCATGCTGCTGATCATCACCATGCTGGCGGTGTCATCACTGCGCGAAAGCGTCCTGCAAAACCGCCTGAGCGGTACGTTCTCGGAACGTCAGCAAGCCGCCAACGCCGCCGAGTCGGCGCTACGTGAAGGGGAGCGGCGTCTGCAAGCACTCGGTAACGCCAGCAATGTGGATAGCGGCAATGCCGACTGCGCCGCCAGTGTGATTGCCTTGAGCAGCCTGGTCAGCAACCTCTGCGTGCTCTCCAAGGATCTTTTCGCCGACAGCAGCGCAGCCGGCAAAGATTGGTGGACGGCCAACACCTATGCCATCGACTACAGCGGCTCCGATGGCGAGTCCGGCTTTCCCACCACCCCACGCTGGAACACAGCCTATATCGGTACTTCCACCACTAACCTGGCGGACCTGATGCAAGGCCGTGGCACGTTCTATTACCGCGTCAGCGCATCGGCAAGAGCTGATGGCAAGCGCTTCCCGGTCGTTCGCCAAAGTGTTTACAGGATCGACATCCAATGAAGAACCCACGCCATAGCCGCCTGCTGGTTGGCTTGTTGTTGGCATTCGCCTCGCTGTACGCCAGCAACGCGCCGGCCACCGCGCTGAACCTCAGCCAGCTACCGCTGTTTGTCACCGAAGGGGTGGCACCGAACATTATGGTGACCATCGATAACTCGGGGAGCATGAAGTGGGCGTTCGCGCCGGACACCATGAACCCCACCACGGGTTCGACCTACTACGGCTACACCGCCGAGCAAGTACGTACCAGCCGCCGGGCCAAATCGGCGGCGTTCAACCCGCTGTACTACAACCCGGCGGTTACCTACACCGCGCCCTACAGCGTCACCTACAGCAGCGGCACGACCACTACCACGCCGCTGACCACCAGCTTTAGCGCCGCCTACGTCAACGGCTTCAAAACCGCACGCGGCAGTCTCAACCTGTCCAGCGGCTATATGGTCAGCTGGGATTACGACACCAGCCGCGGCACCACGGCGGCTTCGAGCAGCAACTCGACCTACTGGTCGTATAGCAACTACGCCAGTTATTCCAGCCCGGACAAGGTCTTCTACCTGGCGGCCAACCCGTCCTCCGACTTCGGCTCGACCACCACCACCACCACCAGCACCGCCTCGAGCAGCGCTGCTACCAGCTACAGCACCAGCACCACCTCCACCAGTTCGCAGAGCATCAGCAGCGGTGGCTCCTACAAAGTCACCAAGTCCGGCAGCACCTGCACAGTAAGTTTCACCAACCCCAGTTCGTCATCGACCACCGATACCACAACCGATAGCACCACCAGCGCCACCAGCAAGGTCGTGACCACCACCACCGTGACTTACACGGCCGGTACCTGCACCCTGAAAACCAGCGGCAGCACCTCCACCTACACGGTGTCTGCAACCAAGACCACTGGCACCAGCGCCGTCACCACGGTGACCACCGTGGACCGCACCAAGCTGGCCGTGCCGGCGTACTACTACGTGTATAACAGCGCCCTGTCCGGCTGTACCGCCAGCATCCACGATGACAACTGCTACAAGCTGGTCACCGTCAGCACGACCTCGGGCACCGGCGGCACGGATGAGCGGCAGAACTTCGCCAACTGGTACAGCTTCTACCGCAACCGCGAGTTGGCCACCCAGTCGGCGGCCAACCTGGCATTTTCCGAACTGTCTGCCGATACCCGTTTGAGTTGGCAGGCCCTGGGCACCAGCGACACCTGCATCACCAGCACTTCGTACTTGAGCAGCTACAACTGTCGGGGCCTGGATAGCAGCAGCACCAGCACCTACGACAACCGCCTGGGCGACTTCTCCGGTAGCCACCGCGCGCAGTTTTTCACCTGGCTGGGGGACATCTACTTCAACCAGAGCACACCGCTGCTGGGTGCCATCGACCGGGTCGGCACCCTGCTGACTGCTACGGGTAAATACGGGCCTTATGCCAAGGTGATCGGCAGCACCGAAGCGCCGGTGTACGCCTGCCGCGCCAGCTACAGCATCACCCTCACCGACGGCATCTGGAACACCGCAGGCACCCATGGTGAATACGACAACAGCAGCCGAAGCCTGCCCGACGGCACCAGTTACAGCCCGGTTGCGCCCTTCAAAGACAGCACCAGCAACACCCTTGCGGACCTGGCTTTCAAGTACTGGGCCACTGACGCACAAACTACTGTGGCCAACGAAGTGCCGACCTACACCAAGGAAAGCGGCAGCGGCCAGTACTGGAACCCGAAGAATGACCCGGCCAACTGGCAGCACATGGTCAGCTACTTTGTCGGCCTGGGCCTGACCAACACGCTGACCAACCCGGCCTGGGGTGGCGACACCTATTCCGGCGATTACAGCGCCCTGGTAGCAGGCACCAAGAGCTGGCCAGCGGCCTCCTCGGGCAGCGCCAACAACGTCTATGACATGTGGCACGCGGCGATCAACTCGCGCGGCGAATTCTTCAGCGCCGATAGCCCGGACAGCCTGCTCACCGCCCTGCAAAGCATCGTTACGCGCATCAACGAAACCAGCGTAGCCAGCGCCGGGCAGACCGTCGGCTCGCCCTTGGCAGACACTGCTTTCACCACCAGCAACAGCTATATCCCGAGCTTTTCCAGCGAGGACTGGAGCGGCAAGCTGATCAAATACACCCAGACCAGTACCGACAAAACCCAGGTATGGGATGCGCAAACCGTACTGGACAGCACCTATCCCAAAGGCAATAGCGCCTACGCCAATCGGCCGATCTACATCGCCGGCGGCACGGCCAGTAGCGGCCTGCAGAGCTTTACCTGGGCCAACCTCAGCGCCGCGCAACAGACCACCTTGAACAAGGCCCTGAACAGCACCATTGACAGTAACGGCAGCAAACGCCTGGACTGGCTGCGTGGCGATCGCAGCAACGAAGGCAGCCTGCTGCGCAGCCGCAGCCATATCCTGGGTGACATCGTCGATTCCACGCCC
This sequence comes from Pseudomonas sp. TE3786, assembly GCF_054057335.1. Classification (NCBI taxonomy): domain Bacteria; kingdom Pseudomonadati; phylum Pseudomonadota; class Gammaproteobacteria; order Pseudomonadales; family Pseudomonadaceae; genus Pseudomonas; species Pseudomonas sp. TE3786. The sequence goes on along the minus strand of NZ_JBSRZF010000001.1, from coordinate 164,754 downwards.
GCTCTGGTCACTACCCCGAAGGCGCTGGCAGCGTTGATGAACAGCCTCAATGGCGACACCAGCTACAGCACCTTCAAAAGCAAATGGGCGAGCCGCGCCACACGCATCTATGTGGGTGCCAACGACGGCATGCTGCATGCCTTCGATGACAACGGAAACGAGACCTTCGCCTTTATCCCCAGCGCCGTGCTGAGCAACCTCTACAAACTCGCGGACGGCGATTACACCGGCAGCAATCACCAGTACTACGTCGACGGTTCACCCGTGGTGTCCGAGGCCTACTTCGACAATGCCTGGCACACCGTTCTGGTGGGTACCTTACGTGGTGGCGGCCGGGCGATGTTCGCGCTGGATGTCAGCGACCCCAGCAATATCAAACTGCTCTGGGAGAAGAGCTTCAGCGACAGCGACTATGCCGAGATGGGCTACACCTTCAGCAAGCCGGTAATCGCCCGACTGCACACCGGCGATTGGGCCGTGATTGCCGCCAATGGCTATAACGCTGCCAACGACAAAGCCGCGCTGTATGTGATGAGCGTGAAGAACGGCAGCCTGATCAAAGCACTGACCGTTAGCGACGGCGTCAGCACTGCCAATGGCCTGTCCACGCCTTATGTCGCCGATATGGATGGCGACCTGATTGCCGACTACGTCTATGCCGGCGACCTGCACGGCAATATGTGGCGCTTCGACCTGATCGGCAGCGGTGGTGCGCTGACCAGCACGGCGATCAACAGCAACTTTGCCGTGGCTTTTGCCGGCAAGCCGCTGTACACCGCCACGGCGGCCTCCTCGACCAGTAGCAGTACGGTCCAGCCGATTGTCGCCAGCCCCTATGTGGTCGCCCATCCGTCAGGTGTGGGTCATATCGTCGTGTTCGGCACGGGCAAGTACCTGGAATCCAGCGATGCCGCTGCTGACACCACTAAAGCCATGACCCTGTATGGCATCTGGGATACCCAGACCGCCGGCGAGAGCACCAACAGCACACCGACCCTGAGCCGCAGCAAGCTGCAGCAACAAACCTTCGGCAACAGCACCAGCATCACCTATACCGCCAGCGACGGTACCAAGGTCACCACTGATGCCAATAGCTTGTCGAACAATGCCGTCACTTGGTACGACAACACAGGTGCCATCAAGCAATACGGCTGGTACCTCGACCTGCCGCAAACCGGTGAAATGGTGGTGACTGCACCATTGAGCTACAGCAGCAGTGTGATCATCACCTCGCTGGCCCCCGACGACGACCCCTGCCAAAGCGGCGCACAAACGTTTTTTACCCTGCTGGATCCGACCACTGGCGGACTCTCCAGCGACGTACTGGAACTCGGCCTAGCGGACGCCTTCTCCCACCTGCAGTACAACGGCCTGATCGGCGGAGCCAGTACCAGCACATTGGAAGGCGTCACCAATCTGGAGGGCAGCAATTCGGATGATCACGGCGTCTTGCTCTCCGGCACCACCAACCAACGGCAAAGCTGGCGCGACGTGCGCCTGCAGGAATAAACATGCAGAAGTCGGAACGAGGTTTCACCCTGGTGGAGCTGATGGTGACGGTGGTGATCCTGTCGATTCTCGCCGCCATCGCCATCCCCAGTTACACCCGCTACGTCACTCGCGCGCACCGCAGTGAGGCGCAGGCCCTGCTCAATGAAGCGGCGGCCCGGGAGGAGCGTTACTACGCGCAGAACAACGCCTTCACCAGCACCGTCACCAACCTCGGCCTGCGCAGCAGCAGCGGGCTTAGCGACAACGGTTACTACCAGCTGAGCATCAGCACCAGCGACGACACCCAGGGCGGCTACCTGCTTAGCGCCACACCGCAAGGGAGCCAGGCCAAAGACACCGAGTGCGGGACAATGAAGTTGAATGCATTGGGGGAACGCAGCGTGACTGGCAGCGATAGCAGCGCCTGCTGGAAATAACACGGCCCGTTTGGGAAGGGCGCAGGTTGGATTGAGCCCAACAATCTACACGCGCAGCCCGCACCCTGTTGGGCTTCGCCTGCGGCGGAGCCCAACCTCCTCCCCTCAATGACCCGCGCCCCAACAAAAAGCCCCGCACTGGCGGGGCTTTTTGTTGGGGCAGGCTTATTACCGCGCGTTGATCTGCTGCTGCAGGTTCTGCACCTGGCTTTGCAGGGTGCTGATATTGCGCGTCATCTGCGCGCGAAAGGCGTCGAACTCACTGGTGTTGGTCGCCGCGGCAGCCGGACGGTTTTCCTGTTCGCTTTTGAGCACCAGCAGGTCCTGTTCCAGACGGCCGATGGCGACGTTGGGGTTGCCTTGTTTCTTCAGCGCGTCGATATCAGCGGCCAGGCTTTTCAGCTGCGCGTCGATCTTGCTGGTGTCGCCTTGGGCAGCCTTGAGGGCGGCCTGGTCGGCGACCACAGTCTTCAATTTGTTATCGAAAAGCCCGGTAGCGTCTTGCTGGGTTTTCAGGTCGGCGGCCAGTTGCTCATCACGCTTGCCCTGGTCGGCCTGTTTGCTGCTCAGGGTTTGCAGTTGTTTGCTCAGGTCGGCGACTTTGCTTTCCAGCCCCTTTACTTGCAACCGCAGGGCTTCGCTGCCGCTGGTGACGTTCGATTCAGTGGCCACCACCTTGCCGGAAATATCCTGAATGCGCCCGGCGGCATCTTCGCTGATGCGCGCGAAGCTTTCCTGGGTGGCGACCAGTTGCTGGCTCATCAGATCGATCTGTTGATGACTCCACCAACCGAGCACGCCGAAGGCGATCATCAAGGCGGCCACCAGGGTCCACAGCGGCGCGGTGCCGGGGCCTTTGGTTTTTACCGGGGGGGCGGCGTAACCACGGTCTATCGGCGCATGGCGGCCGTGGTCGTGGTGATCCGCGGAGAACTCGTGATCGCGTGCGTCCGTGGTCAGGCTGGGGACGTTGTCCAGTTCATCGAGAGCGTCGTTACGCATGGTTCAACCTATAGGGCACGCAGTGAAAGGGTAGCTATTCAGTCAAGCAACATACTGCAACAGCAGGGCACGCAGTATACCGAGCGCAACGGCGACGCCCAATGGTGCATAGCGCACCGCGCAGGCGCGTGTAAAGCACCCGAGACAGCCATCGACCGCCTGTAGAGCGCCCAGTTCCGGGTTTTGTGAGCTGGTACAGCATTTGCTTTAAGCGAAACGGGGAGTAACAGAGCGTGCAGACCGGTCCGAACCGGCAAGCGCGAGGGCCACAGAGCCTGGTTACTCAAGCCCGAAAACAGCGCCTGACCCGCGCAAGCGTTTTCGTACTCAGGCTTCGCTTCGGCTTGAGTTCATGGGGGAAGTCGAATGGAACTGACCAAGTCTGTACTCGATTGCATGCAAACCTTGCGTCGCCGTTTGCGCCAGGAACAGCATCTGGATATCCGTCTTAGCCAACCCGACTCCGTGATGCAGATGCTCATCGCCTGCGCGGCGTCCGATGTGGCTGACACCCGGCAAATGGGCTTGAAGCTCAGCGACCTGACCAACATCCGTTTGGCCCCACCTCCACCGCCAGTGCTCAGCGAAGCGGAACTCATCGCCAAGTACACGCGCTATGCCGGCCCTTTAAGGGGCTGAAAACCATTGCGCTCGGTTAAGCAGCGTTTTCAAACGTCCTGTTTGCCAACCACCTTCCACCAGGTGCAGAACTCGTCGAGCGCCGTCCAGATACTGGTCTGCGGCGCATAGTCGAGCTCGCGCTGGGCACGGCTGATATCCAGGGAGAAATCCTTGGACATCACCGCCACGCCCAGACGAAACAGGCTCGGTTCGGGGCGACCGGGCAACAGCTTGCAGATGGTTTCGTTGATCGTGGCTGCGGTATAGGCCAGGCCTACCGGCACATGCTTGGTCACCGGGGGCAGGTCGAGCTGGCGCAGCACGTAATTGACCACATCCCACAGCGGCACCGGTGCGCCATTGCTGATGTTATAGACCTTGCCCAACGCCGGCCCGGCCGCCAGCAGGCTGCTGAACAGCGCCTCGTTGAGGTTGTGCATGCTGGTGAAGTCGACGCGGTTGAGGCCGTTGCCAATAATCGCCAGACGGCCTTTGCGCTGCATTTCGATCAGCCGCGGAAAGATACTGGTGTCGCCGGCACCGGTGACAAAGCGCGGGCGCAGGGCGATCACTTCCAGACCGAATTCCTGGGCCGCCAGCACTTCCTGCTCGGCGATAAATTTGGTTTCGCCGTAATGGTCGACGAACTTCTTTGGCACCTGCTCTTCGCGCAGGCCGACATGGGCCTTGCCGTCGAAATACACCGAAGGTGAAGACAGGTGCACCAGGCGTCGCACCTTCTGCCCCAGACAGGCTTCGATGACATTCTGGGTCAGCACCACATTGCCGTTGTAGAAGTGCTCGCGCTTGCCCCAGGTGCCGACCGCACCGGCGCAATGCACCACCATCTCGATGTCGTGACAAAGACTGCGCACCAGGCTCGGATCACTGAGATCGCCCTGCACGAACTCGGCACCGCGCTTGATCAGGTGCTCCACGGCTTCCGGGCGCCGACCGTTGATGCGTACCGCCAGCCCCTGCTCCAGCGCGAAGCGGGCAAAGCGCCCACCAATAAAGCCACTTGCCCCGGTCACCAGAATCTTCATCGTCCACCGCCATGGTTTTTGTAATGGGCGTGACTGTAGCAAGCGCCGCCGCACTTGTAGTGTGGCGCGGCGAGCCAAGCTTCTGACTTGGCGCGCGGCGGGGCCGTGGTCATTGCCCACGCCCGTTCAGGGGTTCCTGCAAGAAAGCTCGCGCAGAGATTGCCGATCCAGGCGATTTTCCGCGGCCATCGCCACCCCTAGCCTGCAAGTCCGCAACATCACTCGCAGCATGGAGAAGGCAGATGACTCAACTCACCGCAACCACCGACGGCGATAACGGCGACGTTATCCAGACCCAGGGAATTTCTGGCAAGGCGATTTTCGACGTTCTGTCGCCATTGATTACCCCTCCCAATCAACTGCTATTTGACGACAATGGCTACGACGCCAGCCTGGCTGCCAAGCAATTTCAGCTCCTGGAAAACGGGGATGATATTTACGTTAATAAATCCGGGGCGGGCGGTACCACCTGGGTCGCTTCCCGGGGTGGGGTACACAGTCTGACCAAGCAGATCGTCCAGGCCGCCCACCAGCTCAATGCGGTTTCTCTGGTGGTCACCCAGGGCGTCAGCGGCAAAGCCATTTTCGACGTGTTCTCGAAATTGATCAGTGCCCCGTCGGTGCTGACCTTCGATGGCAAGCCCTACGCCGACAGCCTGGCTGGCCAGCAGTACGCATCGATCCAGTTGGATGGCGATGACTATGGCTACGTTGAGCAACCGGACGGCACCACCACCTGGATCTCTGGGAACGTGGGTGCGTCTATGGCGCAGTCGGATGCCAAGCAGGCCCGTAGTATCAACGTGAAATCCGCAGCCTCTTCCTGAACCAGTCTTGCCCTTTACTCAGCGGGCGACGTAAGCCGCCCGCCTGTTTCTTAAGCCTGTACCAGCACACTGGCAGTGGCCCGCTGCAAATGCCGGGTCAACTCGCCAAGCAACTCACCGCCATTGCGCCAATGGTGCCAATACAGCGGTACATCGATGGGATGGTCGGCCTGCAATTCGCACAACGCACCACTGGCCAATAACTCGCGCACTTGCAGTTCCGGCACCAGTCCCCAGCCCATTCCTGCCTCGGTCAAACGAATAAAACCTTCGGAAGACGGGCACAGGTGGTAGGCGAACGCACCCTCGACACCAAAGCTCGCCAGGTAGCGATGTTGTAGAAAATCATCCGGTCCGAAGACGATGGCCGGTGCGCGCGCCAGACTCTGCGCAGTGATGCCGGCGCTGAGATGGCGGGCGATAAAGTCCGGGCTGGCCAAGGCGCGATAACGCATGGCCCCCAGAGCCAGGCTGCGCGCACCGGCCACCGGGCGATCACTGGCACATACGCAGGCCGCGACATCGCCGGCACGCATGCGTTTGAGGCCAACGTCCTGATCTTCCACCACCAGTTCCAGTAGCACCCGATGCTCGGCGCAAAAGGCCGTCACCGCCTGCGCCCACCAGGTCGCCAGGCTGTCGGCATTGAGGGCGATCCGCAGGCGCTCCGGTGCCGCGCCTTCGTCCAGGGCTGGCACCTGGCCGGACAGATCGCGTTCGAGCAAGCGCACCTGCTGCACATGGTTGAGCAGACGCCGGCCGATTTCCGTGGGTGCCGGTGGTGTACCCCGCACCAGCACCGGCTGGCCGACCCGCGCTTCGAGCAGTTTGATCCGCTGCGATACCGCCGATTGCGACAAGCCCAGCACCTGCGCCGCCCGCTCGAAGCCGGCCTGCTCGACCACCGCCGCCAGGGCCGAGAGCAGTTTGTAATCGAACACTATCGATTCTCCTAATGCACGATCAGCAAGATTGGTTTTCCTTATACCGCTTTGCGCCGCAGACTCGCCACACGAATCACCCTTCAGGACCTTTTCACATGGCTGGCGAAACATCCCTGGCAGTGCTGCTGCGCACCATGCGCCCCCACCTCAACAGCGGCGACTATGTGTTCTGCTGCATCGCCGATCCGGCATTGCTGCAAGGCGTCCCGGTGCTGGGCAGCTTTCAGGAACAGGAAGGCCTGAGCGTGATCCTCTCCCGTGAGCAGGCCGACAAACTGGGGCTGGCTTACGACTATGTCGCCGCCTGGATCACCCTCACCGTGCATTCCGACCTGGCCGCCGTCGGCCTTACCGCCGCCTTCGCCACCGCCCTGGGCAATGCCGGGCTCAGCTGCAATGTGATTGCCGGCTACCACCACGACCATCTGTTCGTCGCCAGCACTGACGCCGCGCGCGCCATGGCGGTGTTGCAGCAACTGACCGAGCAGGCGGAGTGAATCCTATGTGGCAGAGCTATGTGAATGGGCTGTTGGTGGCCGCCGGATTGATCGTCGCCCTGGGGGCGCAGAACGCCTTTGTGTTGGCACAAAGCCTGCGCCGCGAACACCATCTGCCGGTGGCCGCGCTGTGCGTGTTGTGCGATGCGCTGTTGGTGGTAGCCGGGGTATTCGGCCTGGCTACCTTGCTGGCGCAAAGCCCGACGCTGCTGGCCGTGGCGCGTTGGGGTGGTGCCGCGTTTCTGCTCTGGTATGGGCTCAAGGCGCTACGCCGCGCCTTCAAGCCCGAGGCGTTGAACGAGGCAGCCAACGCCGGCCCGCGCTCACGCAAGGCAGTGCTGATGACTGCGCTGGCGGTGACCTTGCTCAACCCCCATGTCTACCTCGACACCGTGCTGCTGATCGGCTCGCTGGGCGCGCAACAGGCGGCACCGGGCGCTTATGCGGCAGGCGCGGCCAGCGCCTCGCTGCTGTGGTTCTTCACCTTGGCCCTGGGTGCCGCCTGGATGGCACCCTGGTTGGCACGTCCGGCCACCTGGCGGGTACTGGATGTGCTGGTGGCGGCGATGATGTTCGTCGTTGCAGGGCAACTAATCGCCGGGGCGTGAGTCCACCGACTAGGTGAGGAGGTTTGCGTACCGCGATCCAGGGCCCTCGGCCGGGGTATAACCCACACAGTTGCTGCGTGGTTATGCCACAGACCCGGTGCTATCATCCGACCCCTGCGTCGCAAAGAGTACAAACTCCCCGTCGCATGTTTGGCCGCCCGTGATCGGCCTTGCGCCTATACCGCAACTGACCCTGATTAGGAGAATCACCCATGGCTTTCGAATTGCCTCCGCTGCCATACGCCCATGACGCGCTGCAGCCACACATCTCCAAGGAAACCTTGGAATTCCACCACGACAAACACCACAACACCTACGTCGTGAACCTGAACAACCTGGTGCCTGGCACCGAGTTCGAAGGCAAAACCCTGGAAGAGATCGTCAAGACCTCGTCGGGCGGCATCTTCAACAACGCCGCTCAAGTGTGGAACCACACCTTCTACTGGAACTGCCTGGCACCTAACGCCGGCGGCCAACCGACCGGCGCCCTGGCTGATGCCATCAACAACGCCTTCGGTTCGTTCGACAAATTCAAAGAAGAATTCAGCAAGACCTCCATCGGCACCTTCGGCTCCGGCTGGGGCTGGCTGGTGAAGAAAGCTGACGGCTCCCTGGCCCTGGCCAGCACCATCGGTGCCGGCTGCCCGCTGACCAGCGGCGACACCCCGCTGCTGACCTGCGACGTCTGGGAACACGCTTACTACATCGACTATCGCAACCTGCGTCCGAAGTATGTTGAAGCGTTCTGGAACCTGGTGAACTGGGACTTCGTCGCGAAAAACTTCGCGGCTTAAGCGCCAGTGCATTAGAAAAAACCCGGCCCTCAAGCCGGGTTTTTTTATGGCCGTTTCACAGCCTGCTTTGCTGACGGTTTACGGCGACGGGCCATTTATCGCAATCTGCCTACACAGAAGAGAGAAAAATGCTCAGCGGTCTAAAGTTGTGGGAAGCACTAACCGACACAGTTCCAACGCATAGCGCCGGTTGAAAAAAAGCGCTGGCCGCGTGCCACCGCTCTTGATATTTTTCGCCGTGATGGCCCTTTGACTGCTTCCTCACGATTGCTAATACTCCATCGGTATGACGCCTGTGGTCTCGAACAAGGAATGGTCATTTGAAGCTGGAACTCAAACACAGCCTTTCGCTGAAACTCCTGCGCGTGGTGTTGCTGTCAGCGCTAGTGGTCGGCGTGTTGTTGAGCTGCGCGCAAATCATGTTCGACGTCTACAAGACGCGACAAGCGATTGCCGATGACGCCCACCGTATTCTCGATATGTTTCGCGACCCCTCGACCCAAGCGGTTTACAGCCTGGATCGGGAGATGGGCATGCAGGTTATCGAGGGCCTGTTCCAGAACGAATCCGTACGCGTTGCTTCGATTGGCCATCCAAATGAGCCAATGCTGGCCGAGAAATCCCGCGAGCCCATGGTCCGCGCCACCCGCTGGCTGACCGACCCTATTCTTGGCGACGAAGCCACCTTCACCACGCAGCTGGTTGGCCGCGGCCCCTACAGCGAATACTACGGCGACCTCGCCATCACCCTGGACACCGCCCGCTACGGCCAGGATTTCATCACCAGCTCGGTGATCATCTTTGTTTCCGGCGTGCTGCGCGCCCTGGCCATGGGCCTGGTGCTGTACCTGGTCTACCACTGGCTGCTGACCAAGCCGCTGTCGAAAATCATCGAGCACCTGACCAATATCAACCCCGACCGCCCGAGTGAGCACAAGCTGCCGATGCTCAAGGGCAATGAAAAGAACGAGCTGGGGCTGTGGATCAACACCGCCAACCAGTTGCTCTCCTCCATCGAACGCAACACGCACTTGAGGCGCGAAGCTGAAGACAGCCTGTTGCGCATGGCCCAGTACGACTTCCTCACCGGCCTGCCCAACCGCCAGCAACTGCAAACCCAGCTCGACCAGATTCTCGGCGACGCCGGCCGTCTGCAGCGCCGGGTGGCCGTACTGTGCGTGGGCCTTGATGACTTCAAGGGCATCAACGAGCAGTTCAGCTACCAGATCGGTGACCAGTTGCTGCTGGCCCTGTCCGACCGTCTGCGCAGCCACAGCGGTCGCCTCGGTGCCCTCGCCCGTTTGGGCGGCGACCAGTTCGCCCTGGTGCAAGCCGATATCGAACAACCCTACGAAGCCGCAGAATTGGCGCAAAGCGTGCTCGACGATCTGGAAGCGCCGTTCCTGCTCGACCATCAGGAAGTGATGCTGCGCGCCACCATCGGCATCACCCTGTTCCCCGAAGACGGCGACAGCACCGAGAAGCTGCTGCAAAAAGCCGAACAGACCATGACCCTGGCCAAGAGCCGTTCGCGCAACCGCTACCAGTTCTATATCGCCAGCGTCGATAGCGAAATGCGCCGCCGCCGCGAGCTGGAAAAAGACCTGCGCGAAGCCCTTACCCAAGGCCAGCTGCATCTCGTCTACCAACCGCAAGTGGACTACCGCGACCACCGCATCGTCGGCGTCGAAGCGCTGCTGCGCTGGAACCACCCGGTGCATGGTCTGGTGCCGCCAGACACGTTTATTCCGCTGGCCGAACAGAACGGCAGCATCATCCCGATTGGCGAATGGATTCTCGACCAGACCTGCCGCCAACTGCGCGAATGGCACGACCAGGGGTTCACCGACCTGCGCATGGCCATCAACCTGTCCACCGTACAACTGCACCACGCCGAGTTGCCGCGGGTGGTGAACAACCTGATGCAGGTGTACCGCCTGCCGCCACGCAGTCTGGAATTGGAAGTCACCGAAACCGGCCTGATGGAAGACATCACCACCGCCGCCCAGCACCTGCTCAGCCTGCGCCGCTCCGGCGCGCTGATTGCCATTGATGACTTCGGTACCGGCTACTCCTCGCTCAGCTACCTGAAGAGCCTGCCGCTGGACAAAATCAAGATCGACAAGAGCTTTGTGCAGGACCTGCTCGACGACGAAGACGACGCCACCATCGTGCGCGCCATCATCCAGCTGGGTAAGAGCCTGGGCATGCAGGTGATTGCCGAGGGCGTGGAGACACTGGAGCAAGAGGCCTACATCATTGCCCAGGGTTGCCATGAAGGTCAGGGCTATCTGTACAGCAAGCCGCTACCGGCGCGGGAGCTGACCCTGTTCCTCAAACAGTCGCGCCGAATCAGCAACGCCAGCATCACGCTGTAAACCCAGCCCCATAAAAAGCTAAAGCTCGCGGCTAAAGCCCCTCCCACAGGAAACGCATTCCAAGGTGGGAGGGCTTCAGCCGCGAGCTTTTAAATGCTGTTAACCGTGGTAATTCTGTAGCACCCAGTTAATCGCCAAGGCACCGAGCAAGCACACCACAGCGCCTGCTGCTGCCTGCCAATAAAACGCCCGGGCCAATTCATCTTCTCCGGCATTAGAAAGAATAAACGGCTGCGACGTCTGCGGCTGGCCCATAAAGTTGGTCGCCGGCCGTGCGCTGGTTTGCCGGTGGCGGTCTTCGGCTTCCAACTGCGCGGCCAAGCGCACGCGGTTCCATTCGCGCTCATCCAGTTGGCCATCGCCATTGCTGTCAAAGCGCTGCATCAAGCCGTCGAAGTCGCCCTTCCATTCGCGGATCACCTCGCCCTGGGCGGCATTCACGTCCAGGCCCTGCCGGCCTCCACCCGTGGTTTTGAAATCACCAATGGCATACAGCGGCTGACCGACATGCAGGCGCTCTTCGGTGTAGCGGTAACCGTTCTCCTGGTTGAGCAGCAAGGCGAAAAAACCGCTTTTCGCCGGGCCCATCGGGTGGCGCGTATTGCCGTACCACACCTTGCGGGTCGACGGCCGCACCTGCGCGCCACTGGGGTCGATCAGGCATTCGCCAGTGCTATCGGACAACTGCAGCCACCCTTCGCTGGTGCGGCTGTCGACCGTACTCCACGTGCGGCTTTTGCCGTTACTGCGCGACTCTTCGACCTTGATCCGCCACCACAGACACGGCGTGCCGGTCAGCGGTGCGAGGGTTTGCGCCACCGTCGGCACCTCCTGCAGCACGCCGTAGAACTCGACGTAGCCCTGGGCGGCGGAGCGGATTTTCGAGGTCGGGGTATCGAGCATATGGCGCGCCGCGCTAAGGCGATTGATGCACCACCAGACGCCACCGCCACAGCCGACGACGGAAAAGCACATAAGGAAAATGAACTGTTGGATATCCACGACTCAGCTCATTCGCGCTTAGTTGAACAGGGCTTTGACGTCGACGTCGGCCTTTTCCGCATCGCTGAACACCAGCAGATCGGCAGGCTTGAAGTTGAACGCACGGGCAACGATCACATCGGGGAACTGCTCGACGCGCACGTTGTTGATATTCGCCGCTTCGTTGTACAGCTCGCGGCGATCGGCAATACCGTTCTCCAGACCGCTGATGCGCTGCTGGAGGAACTGGAAGCTCTCGTTGGCTTTCAACTGCGGGTAGTTTTCCGCCAGGGCAAACAACTGCCCAAGGCCGGCACGCAGACCGCTTTCCGCTTGACCTACGGCGCTGACATCGCCGCGCTCACGGGCGCTGGCCACGGCATTGCGGGCGCTGATCACCTGCTCCAGGGTGGTGCGTTCGTGCTGCATGTATTGCTTGCAGGTTTCCACCAACTTGGGCAACTCATCGTGGCGCTGCTTGAGCAGCACGTCGATGTTCGACCAGGCCTTGGTCACGCCATGCTTGACCCGCACCAGACCGTTGTAAATCGACACGCCATATACGGCGGCAAAGAACAGCACTACCAACAGCACAACCGCTGTAACGCTCATCGCAGGAACTCCTAACCAAGCTGCATTCAGGTGCTGGCATTTTAGCCACGATCCACTGTGCAAAGCAGAACTGGCGCACGGCTAAAACAATAAATAAGGGCATAAGGCCTTTGCACAAAATGCAAATCTTTCGCATTATGTACTGGTTTTGCAGCCCGATCAGGGCGCACCACCTTCTCACCTCACGATGCAAAGGACTTCGCCATGATTCGTATGCCTCTGGCTACCGCCAGTCTGCTGGCCATCGCTATTTCTCTCGCCGGTTGCGGCGACGACAAGAAAGCGCAAGCCACTCAAGCAGCCGCTCCTGCTGCCAGCACTGCCACCGCTCCTGCTGCTGCCGCAACTGGCAAAGTCGATGAGGCTGCCGCCAAGGCCGTCGTCAACCATTACGCCGATATCGCCTTCGCGGTATTCAGCGATGCCGCCAGCACCGGCCACGCGCTGCAAAAAGCGGTAGACGCGTTTATCGCCAAGCCGTCCGCCGAAACCCAGAAAGCCGCTCAGGCCGCCTGGCTGGCCGCTCGTGTACCGTATATGCAGAGCGAAGTGTTCCGTTTCGGTAACGCCGTGGTCGATGACTGGGAAGGTCAACTGAACTCCTGGCCGCTGGACGAAGGCCTGATCGACTATGTTGCCGCTGACACCCCGGCTGCCCAAGGCAACCCGGCGGCCACCGCCAATATCATCGCCAACAAGACCATCCAGGTCGGCGACGACAAGATCGACGTGAGTGAAATCACCGGCGAAAAACTGGCCGGCCTCAACGAACTGGGCGGCTCCGAAGCCAACGTTGCCACCGGCTACCACGCCATCGAGTTCCTCCTGTGGGGCCAAGACCTGCACGGCACCGGCCCAGGTGCTGGCGAGCGTCCGGCTAGCGACTACGCCAAAGGCGCAGACTGCACCCACGGCAACTGCGACCGTCGCGCCGAATACCTGAAAGCCGCTACCGACCTGCTGGTCAAAGACCTCGACAGCATGGTTGAACAGTGGAAAGCCGGCGTTGCCGACAACTACCGCGCCACCCTGGTGGCTGACGCCCCGGAAAACGGTCTGCGCAAAATGCTCTTCGGCATGGGCAGCCTGTCCCTCGGCGAACTGGCTGGCGAGCGTATGAAAGTGGCGCTGGAAGCCAACTCCACCGAAGACGAACACGACTGCTTCAGCGACAACACCCACAACTCGCACTTCTACAACGGCAAAGGTATTCGTAACGTTTACCTGGGCGAGTACAAGAAAGTCGACGGCACCACCCTGACCGGCCCAAGCCTGTCGTCCCTGGTGGCCAAAGCTGACGCCGCCACCGACACCGTGGTCAAAGACGACCTGGCCGCCACCGAAGGCAAGCTGCAAGCCCTGGTCGACAGCGCCAACAAAGGCGTGCACTTCGACCAGCTTATTGCTGCCGACAATGCCGCTGGCAACCAGATCGTGCGCGACGCTATCGCCTCCCTGGTGAAACAGACCGGTGCCATCGAGCAAGCTGCTGCCAAACTGGGCATCAACGACCTCAAACCAGACAACGCCGATCACCAGTTCTAATCGGTTTTGATCTGTGGAAACGGATGCGCCGCCAAAGCGCATCCGTTTTTTTTCGCCTGCTTTTTGCGCCCCCTCTCTCCCGTAGGAGCGGCTTCAGCCGCGATTGGCCAAGCCCGGAACCGGCAAAAGCCTCGCGGCTAAACCGGAGCGCCGGCCGGCCGCTCCTACGACAAACGCATTGCCTTCACAGCTTTTTTACACTGTGACAATTAACCTCCCCGGCAAACGCTAATTCCTCTTATTTGAACCGGCCCATGCTGCTAAGCTTGCGCGCTTGTTTTCGTGGTCTGGAACACCCTTGATGCCCCGCGCGCGCCATTCCCTGCTGCTTGCCTTGAGCCTGGTTGCCTTGAGCGCCTGTGACGACTCGCCACGCTTTACCCAAGCCGAACCGGGCGAGGCGCTGTCCGGCGGGCAAACCACCGTGGTCACGCAGAACCGCGAGGCGTTTATGCGGCCGTCCGAGAACCTCAGTCACGAGCGCCAGCTGGACTTCGCCGTCGGCAACAGTTTTTTCCGCAGCCCCTGGGTTATTGCCCCGTCCACCACCACCGCCCGTGACGGCCTCGGCCCGTTGATGAACACCAACGCCTGCCAGAACTGCCATATCAAAGACGGCCGTGGCCATCCGCCAGAGGGCGACGGCGATATCAGCGCGGTGTCGATGCTGGTGCGGGTGTCACTGCCGCCGAGTACGGAAATGGCCGCCGTGATTGAAAAGCTCGGCGTGGTCCCCGAACCGGTCTACGGCACCCAGCTGCAAGACATGGCCATTCCCGGCGTAGCGCCGGAAGCGCGCATTCGTATGAACTACCAAACCAGCCAGGTGGCGTTCAAAGACGGCACCCAGGTCGAGCTGCGCAACCCCGTGCTGCAGATCAGCAACTGGGGCTACGGGCCAATCAGCGCCAACGCGCAGTTTTCGGTGCGCATCGCCCCGCCGATGATTGGCCTGGGCCTGCTGGAAGCCATCCCCGACGAAGCGATTCTGGCCAACGCCCACGCACAAAAAGCCGCCAATAGCGGCATCGCCGGGCAACCCAACTATGTCTGGGACGATGCCCTGCAGAAAACCGTACTCGGCCGTTTTGGCCTGAAAGCCGGGCAACCGACCCTCAACCAGCAGAACGTCCACGCCTTCTCTTCCGATATGGGCCTGACCACCAGCCTGCGTCCGTTCGATGAATGCACCGCGGCACAAACCGCCTGCCAAACCGCCACCAATGGCGGCGTACCGGAAGTCAGCGACCACCTGCTGAGCCAGGTACTGTTCTACACCCGCAACCTTGCCGTACCAGCGCGCCGCCAGGTCAACGATCCGCAGGTGCTGAACGGCAAGGGCCTGTTCCACCAGGCGGGCTGCCAGCAATGCCACACCCCGCAGTACACCACGCGCAGCGACGCCGCCGAACCCGAGCTGGCCAATCAGGTGATCCGCCCGTACAGCGACTTGCTGTTGCATGACATGGGTGCCGGTCTGGCCGACAATCGCCCGGAGTTCAAAGCCAGCGGCAGCCAATGGCGCACGCCGCCGCTGTGGGGCATCGGCCTTACGCAAACAGTCAGTGGCCACACCCAATTTCTGCACGACGGTCGCGCGCGCAACCTGCTGGAAGCCATTCTCTGGCACGGCGGTGAGGCGCAGGCGGCAAAACAACAGGTTCTCGCTTACGATGCCGATCAGCGCGCTGCGCTGCTGGCTTTCCTGAACTCTCTCTAAAGGAGCCCAAGGCCTCATGTTCGGAAAGAATAAATTTCGCACCAAACTGCTCTTCAGCAGCATCGCCGCCCTCGCCCTGGGTGCCTGCTCGCCCGCCGATCAGCAAGCGGAAATTTCCACGGCGCTGGCCAAGCAAGTGATCCTGCCGACCTACAGCCGTTGGGTGGAAGCCGACCGCGCCCTGGCTGCCAGCGCCCTGGCGTTCTGCTCCGGCAAAGCCGATCTGGAAAAAGCCCGCGCCGACTTCCTCGCCGCGCAAAAAGCCTGGGCTGAACTGCAGCCGCTGATGATCGGCCCGCTGGCCGAAGGCAACCGCGCGTGGCAGGTGCAGTTCTGGCCGGATAAAAAAGACCTGGTCGGCCGTCAGGTCGAGCAGCTTGTAAAAGCGACGCCAAACATCGACGCCGCCGCCCTGGCCAAATCCAGCGTGGTGGTACAAGGCCTGTCGGCCTACGAATACATCCTCTACGACAGCAAGCTGGACCTGGCCAACGCCGAAACCAGAGCGCGCTACTGCCCGCTGCTGGAAGCCATCGGTCAACGCCAGCAGTCGCTGGCTGAAGAAATCCTCGGCCGCTGGGACAGCAAGGACGGCATGATCGACCAGCTGAGCAAGTTCCCCAACCAGCGCTACGCCGACTCCCACGAAGCCATCGCCGAACTGCTGCGCGTGCAGGTCACCGGCCTCGACACGCTGAAGAAGAAACTTGGTGCACCGCTGGGCCGGCAGAGCAAAAACCTGCCGCAGCCGTTCCAGGCCGAAGGCTGGCGCAGCAACACCTCGCTGAAAAGCATCGCCGCCAGCCTGGCCAGCGCCGAGAACCTCTGGAAAGGTGTGGATAACCATGGCATCCGTGGTCTGCTGCCGGCCGAGCAAAAGCCGTTGGCCGAGAAGATCGACGCCGCCTATGTGGAATCCAGGCGTCAGCTGGACGCCCTCGACCGCCCGCTCACCGAACTGCTCGCCGACGAAGCCGGGCGCAAAGCGCTGAACGACTTCTACGACAGCCTCAACGTGGTCCATCGCCTGCACGAAAGCGAGCTGGCGAAAGCCCTCAACGTCCAACTTGGCTTCAACGCCAACGATGGTGACTAACATGCTCCGCCGCCATGTCCTGGGCCTCGGCAGCCTGCTGCTCGGTGCCCTGACGCTGGGCGGCTGGACCGTCAGCCGCAACGCCAGGAACCCGCTGGTGCTGTCCGCCCGCGACGACAACAACGGCAACCACTACGCCGTCGGTTATCGCCTGGATGGCAGCCAGGTGTTCGCCACCCAGGTGGCGCAGCGCTGCCACGATATCGTCGAGCACCCCAGTGAAGCGTTGGCGCTGTTTGTGGCGCGACGTCCAGGCACCGAAAGCTACCTGATCGATCTGCGCGACGGTCGTCTGCTGCAAACCGTGAAGTCGCAGCCCAACCGGCATTTCTATGGGCATGGCGTGTTCCATAGCAGCGGCGAGTGGCTGTACACCACCGACAACGACACCACTGACCCCGGTCGCGGCCTGCTTACCGTTTACCGCTACGACAATGGTCAGCTGCAGCACAGCGGCGAGCTCAGCACCCATGGCCTGGGCCCGCACCAGGTATCGTGGATGCCCGACGGCGAAACCTTGGTGATCGCCAATGGCGGTATTCGCACCGAAGCCGAAAGCCGCAAGGAAATGAACCTCAACGCCATGGAGCCCAGCCTGGTGTTGCTCCAGCGCGACGGTACGCTGATCTCCAAAGAAACCCTGAGCCAGCAAATGAACAGCGTGCGTCACCTGGCCATCGCCAACGACGGCACCATAGTCGCCGGCCAACAGTTTATGGGCGACGCCCACGAGCCGGCCGAACTGCTCGCCATCAAACGCCCGGGCCAACCCTTCCAGGCCTTCCCGCTGCAAGCCGAGCAGCGCGATGCCATGGCCCACTACACCGCCAGCGTCGCCATCCATAGCGACCTGCGCCTGGTGGCCCTGACGGCACCGCGAGGCAATCGCTTCTTTATATGGGATCTGGACACCGGTGCCGTTCGCCTGGACGCGCCACTGCCCGACTGCGCTGGCGTCGGTGCCAGCAAAGACGGTTTTGTCGTCACCTCCGGGCAAGGCCGCTGCCGCTTCTACGATTGCCGCAACCTGCAGATCAGCGCCCAGGCGTTAGATCTGCCGGCCGGGCTGTGGGATAACCACCTGCACCTCAAGCAGGCTTGATCGGCTCAAAACCGTTCACTCCCCGTAGGAGCGGCCTTAGCCGCGATGCTCTTGATCTTTAAACAGCATCGCGGCTAAAGCCGCTCCTACGGATGCTCACCGCATCCGTCATGGCCATTCGCCAGAATTGTCCTGCGCGCTTAAGTCCAAACGCTTACAGCCGACTATATTCAAACAACACCTGTGCGCTCCGGGCCATCCCGCTCGACGGACAGCTTCACCGTGTCTGTCGTCAGTGAGCTACATGGAAGTCAAGACGCCTCGCACCTGGAACGAACCGGTGTTTAGCAATTACCGTCCCCGAGAGGCGTTACCCCATGTTCCTACAACAATCCCTACGTGCGCAGATCCTTGCCCTGTTGGGCGGCAGTCTGCTGCTCACCGTGATCATTGCCCTGGCCTGTTTCAGCTTTCTGTCCGGCGGCATTCAGAACTACCGCAGCTTGCTTGATGGCCCATTGCAGGAGTCACAGCTGGTCGACCAGGCCAACCTCGAATTCAAATCCCAGGTCCAGGAATGGAAAAACGTGTTGCTGCGTGGCAAAGACCAAGCCGCTCAGGACAAGTACTGGGGCCAGTTCG
Source organism: Pseudomonas sp. TE3786 (assembly GCF_054057335.1). Taxonomy (NCBI): domain Bacteria; kingdom Pseudomonadati; phylum Pseudomonadota; class Gammaproteobacteria; order Pseudomonadales; family Pseudomonadaceae; genus Pseudomonas; species Pseudomonas sp. TE3786. The sequence goes on along the minus strand of NZ_JBSRZF010000001.1, from coordinate 146,471 downwards.
AAGAACAGGAACGCAAGGTGCAGGACATTCTCGGCAAGCTGATCGGCGAAACCGGTGACGATGGCGCGCTGAAAGGCCAGGTGGAAAAACTGCGCAGCGAGCATCAGGCCCTGGGTGCCTACTACCGCAAAGGCAAGGCTGACTTTATTGCCGCCGGTGCCGAACCAACCGCTGGCGACAAAGCCGTGCAAGGCATCGACCGCGCCACCAGTGATCAGATGGGCGCACTGGTCACCCAACTGCACCAGCGCAGCGAAGAGCAGGCCAAGGCCATCAGCGCCAGCGCCGAGCGTACCGTGTGGTTCGGCACTGCCGTGCTGCTCGGTGCCAGTGTGCTGATCGCCCTGCTCAGCCTGTGGCTGGTCAACCGCAACCTGATCACCCCGATCAAGAGCCTGATCGAACATATCGGCCGCCTCAGCCAGGGCAATTTCGGCCAGCGCGTGGACACCAGCCGCCGCGACGAACTGGGCAACCTGGCCGTGGCCGCCAACACCCTGCGCGACTTCCTCGCCGACACTTTCGCCCGCCTGCAACGCAGCACCAGCGAACTGGACAGCGCCAGCGGCGAGCTCAACGCCATCGCCACCCTGATGGCCCAGGGCACCGCGGAGCAGTTTTCGCGCACCGACCAGGTGGCCACCGCCATGCACGAGATGTCTGCCACCGCCCAGGAAGTGGCTCGCCACGCCGCCGACGCCGCGCGCGCCGCCGATGATGCCGACCACTCTTCGCAGCAAGGCAGCAAGGTGATGAACTCGACCATCCAGACCATCACCGCCATGCGCGGCGAAATCGCCAACACTGCCGACGTGATCCGCCGTCTGGAAGCCGACAGTGGCCGCATCGGCAAGGTGCTGGAAGTAATCCGCGGTATTGCCGACCAAACCAACTTGCTGGCCCTAAACGCCGCCATCGAAGCAGCGCGTGCCGGCGAAGCCGGCCGTGGCTTTGCCGTGGTCGCCGACGAAGTACGCACCCTGGCCCAGCGCACCGCACAGTCCACCGCCGAGATCCACCAGATCATCGACACCGTGCAGACTGGCGCCTTGAATGCCGTGAAAGCCATCGAAAGCGGGCAAAGCCGCAGCGAAGAAGGCGTGCAGCAGGTGACCGAAGCCGGCAGCATGCTGGCCAATATCACCCAGGCCGTGGAAGCGATCCGCGACATGAACCGGCAGATCGCCACGGCGGCGGAAGAACAGACCTCGGTGGCCGAAGACATCTCACGCAACCTCACCGAAATCACCTCGATTGCCACCACCAACCAGGAGAACGTAGTACGTACCGAGAAGGCCAGCGTGAACTTGCGTGGGCTGTCGGGGCAGTTGAGTGATGTGACACAGCGGCTGAGCGCCTGACGCCGCCCCCCTCTACTACAAACTCGCCCCCCGTAGGAGCGGCTTCAGCCCCGATGCTGTTGATCTTGAAAGCATCGCGGCTGAAGCCGCTCCTACGAGATTGCCGTTCGCCTCACCCCCCGTAATCATTTGCAAACCCCGGTTTTTGACTTGGCCGCCGCACTGGGACTAAGGTACGCGCCTTGCCTATTCCCCAGGCCCAATCTCCCTGCCAAGGAACCGGAATATGTTGCTCCGCCGTATGCTCGTCATGATCGGTGTGGTCGTGCTCGTTGTCGCTGCGCTGGCCGGTCTGAAATACCTATCCATCTCCGCTCAGATCGCTCAATTCAGCGCGCCGAAGCCGGCCATCAGTGTGTCTGCCACCAACAGTGAACAGGTGCAGTGGCAGAACCGTCTGCCCGCCATCGGTACCCTCAAGGCCCTGCAGGGCATCGACCTCACCGTGGAATCCAGCGGCACCGTGCAGGACGTGCTGTTCCGCTCCGGCGAGAAAGTCAGCCTGCACCAGCCCATCGTGCAACTGGACAGCGATGTGGAATCCGCCACCCTCGCCACCTCGCAAGCCGAGCGTGATCTGGCCCAGGTCGAGTTCGACCGCGCGCGCAGCCTGCTGACCCGCCAAGCCCTGTCGAAAAGTGAATACGACCGCCTGGCCGCCGAACTGCTGAAAGCCAATACCCGTGTCGCCCAACTGAAAGCCATCCTGGCCAAAAAACGCATCCTCGCGCCGTTTGCCGGCACCATCGGTATCCGTCAGGTGGACGTCGGTGACTTCGTCTCCAGCGGCACCATCATCGCCACCCTGCAGGATGTCAGCAGCCTCTACGTCGATTTCTTCCTGCCGGAACAATCGGTGCCGCAGCTCAAGCTCGGCATGCGCGTGCGCTTCTCGGTAGCCGCCTTCCCGAACGAAACCTTTGAAGGCGAGATCAACGCCATCAACCCGAAAGTCGAAGACAGCACCCGCAACGTGCAAGTGCGCGCCGTGTTGAGCAACCCGCAAAGCAAACTGCTGCCAGGCATGTTCGCCAACCTGGAAGTGCTGCTGCCCACCGAAGATGCTCGCGTGGTGGTACCGGAAACGGCCCTCACCTACACCCTCTATGGCAACTCGGTGTACGTGATCACCGAGAAGAAAGACGACCAGGACGCCGCGCAAAAAGACGACCAAGGCCAGCCCTACCTGGTGGTAGAGCGCCGCTTCGTCGAAACCGCTGAGCACCGCGACGGCAAGGTGGTGGTGCTCAAAGGCCTGAAAGCCGGTGAGCAAGTGGTGACCGCCGGCCAGCTCAAGCTGGACAACGGGTCCCACGTGGCCGTCGTTGCCGATGACGCCCTTATGAACAGCCCGTCCGCCAACTGACCGGCCGCCGCGCGCCAAGGAAGCACTTCATGGCTTTTACAGACCCGTTTATCCGTCGCCCGGTGTTGGCCACCGTGGTCAGCCTGCTGATCATCCTCCTGGGCTTCCAGGCGTTCAGCAAACTGACCATCCGCCAGTACCCGCAGATGGAAAACGCCCTGATCCAGGTAACCACCTCCTACCCCGGGGCCAACGCCGAAACCATTCAGGGCTATATCACCCAGCCCCTGCAACAGAGCCTGGCGAGCGCCGAAGGCATCGACTACATGACCTCGGTCAGCCGGCAGAACTACTCGGTGATCTCCATCTACGCGCGCATCGGCTCCGACAGCGACCGCCTGTTCACCGAACTGCTGGCCAAGGCCAACGAGGTGAAAAACCAGCTGCCGCAAAACGCCGAAGACCCGGTGCTGAGCAAAGAGGCGGCCGACTCCTCGGCCCTGATGTACGTGAGTTTCTACAGCGATGAACTGAGCAACCCACAGATCACCGACTACCTCTCGCGCGTTATCCAGCCCAAGCTCGCCACCCTGCCCGGCATGGCCGAAGCCGAGATTCTCGGCAACCAGGTATTTGCCATGCGCATCTGGCTGGACCCGGTGAAACTCGCCGCCTACGGCATCACCGCCCAGGATGTGAACGACGCCGTACGCAAAAACAACTTCCTCTCCGCCGCCGGCGAGACGAAGGGCGAATACGTGGTCACCAGCGTCAACGCCAGCACCGACCTGAAATCGGCCGACGCCTTTGCCGCCATCCCGGTGAAAACCCAAGGCGACAGCCGCGTGCTGCTGGGCGATATCGCCCGGGTGGAAATGGGCGCGGAGAACTACAACTCCATCAGTTCCTTCGATGGCATTCCCTCGGTGTATATCGGCATCAAGGCCACCCCCAGCGCCAACCCGCTGGAAGTGATCAAACACGTGCGCGCGGCCATGCCCGACCTGGAAGCGCAGCTGCCGCCGAACCTGAAAGTGTCTATCGCCTACGACGCCACCCAGTTCATCCAGGCCTCCATCGACGAAGTGGTGAAAACCCTGTTCGAAGCGGTGCTGATCGTGATCGTCGTCGTCTTCCTGTTCCTCGGGGCCCTGCGCTCGGTGCTGATCCCGGTGATCACCATTCCGCTGTCGATGATCGGCGTGATGTTTTTCATGCACCTGATGGGCTACTCGATCAACTTGCTGACCCTGCTGGCCATGGTGCTTGCCATCGGTCTGGTGGTGGACGATGCCATCGTGGTGGTGGAGAACATCCATCGCCACATGGAAGAAGGCAAAACCCCCTACGACGCCGCCATCGATGGTGCCCGCGAAATTGCCGTGCCGGTGATTTCCATGACCATCACCCTGGCGGCCGTCTACGCCCCCATCGGTTTCCTCGAAGGCCTGACCGGCGCGTTATTCAAAGAGTTCGCCCTGACATTGGCCGGAGCGGTGATCATCTCCGGCATCGTCGCCCTCACCCTGTCGCCGATGATGTGCTCCAAACTGCTGCGCCACGAGCAAAACCCCACCGGCCTGGCGCACAAACTGGACACGCTCTTCGACCGCCTCAAGGTCCGTTACCAGCGCATGCTGCACGGCACCTTGAACACCCGGCCGGTGGTCGTGGTGTTTGCCATCATCGTGCTGTGCCTGATTCCGATCTTGCTGAAGATGACCAAGACCGAACTGGCCCCCGACGAAGACCAGGGCATCGTGTTCCTGATGGCCAGTGCGCCACAGCCGACCAACCTGAATTACCTGAATGCCTACACCCAGCAGTTCGTAAAGATCTTCAAGGAGTTCCCCGAGTACTACTCCTCGTTCCAGATCAACGGCTACAACGGTGTGCAGGCGGGGATCGGCGGCTTTCTGCTGAAACCCTGGGACGAGCGCAAACGCACGCAGATGGAATTGCTCCACGAAGTTCAGGGCAAGCTCAGCGGCATTCCCGGCCTGCAGATCTTCGGCTTCAACCTGCCGTCCTTGCCGGGTACCGGTGAGGGCCTGCCGTTCCAGTTCGTGATCAACACGCCGAACGACTACGAGTCGCTGCTGCAGGTAACCGAGCGAATCAAAAAACGCGTGGAAGCCTCGGGCAAATTCGCCTTTATCGACGTGGACCTGGCCTTCGACAAACCGGAAATCGTCGTCGACATCGACCGCGCCAAAGCCGCGCAGATGGGCGTGAACATGGAGGACCTCGGCGGCACCCTGTCGACCCTGCTGGGTGAAGGCGAGATCAACCGGTTCACCATCGATGGCCGTAGCTACAAGGTGATCGCCCAGGTTGAACGCGCCTACCGCGACAACCCGAACTGGCTCAGTAACTACTACGTAAAAAACAACCGCAACGAGATGGTGCCCCTGGCCACCCTGATCAAGGTGCACGACAGCGCGCGCCCGACCCAACTCAACCAGTTCCAGCAACTCAACTCGGCGATCATCCAGGGCTTCCCGATCGTCAGCATGGGCGAAGCCATCGACACAGTGCGGCAGATTGCCGAAGAAGAAGCCCCACGCGGCTTCGCCTTCGATTACGCCGGTGCCTCGCGTCAGTACGTCCAGGAAGGCAGCGCGCTGTACGTCACCTTCGCCCTGGCCCTGGCGCTGATTTTCCTGGTGCTGGCCGCGCAGTTCGAAAGCTTCCGCGACCCGCTGGTGATCATGGTCACGGTGCCGCTGTCGATCTGCGGGGCGTTGATTCCGTTGTTTCTCGGCTACTCGAGCATGAACATCTACACCCAGGTGGGCTTGGTGACGCTGATTGGCCTGATCACCAAACACGGCATCCTGATCGTCGAATTCGCCAACCAGTTGCGCCGCGAACAGGGCCTGTCCCGGCGTGCCGCGATTGAAGAAGCGGCGGCGATTCGCCTGCGCCCGGTGCTGATGACCACCGCAGCCATGGTGTTCGGCATGGTGCCGCTGATTCTCGCCACCGGTGCCGGCGCGGTAAGCCGCTTCGACATCGGTCTGGTGATCGCCACCGGCATGTCGGTGGGCACCCTGTTCACCCTGTTTGTGCTGCCGTGTGTGTACAGCTTGCTGGCCAAACCGGATGCCAACGACGCCGAGCCGCTGGTGGCCAAAGACCATGGTCCGACTCATCCGCTGATTTCCTGAGCCTGATCCCAGCCCGGAAAGCCCCGCACCTGCGGGGCTTTTTTTTGCCGGTGCCGGTACGATTGGCCAGCGCCGTCGCCCCCAAGAATAAGGAAGCCCCGCATGTCCAAAACCGTTCTGATCACCGGCTGCTCCAGCGGCATAGGCCGCGCCCTGGCCGAGGCCTTCCAGGCGGCCGGCTATCGCGTCTGGGCCAGCGCGCGCCAAGCCGCCGACCTCGCCGCCCTGAGCGCCGCAGGCTTTAACGCCGTGGCGCTGGACGTCAATGACAGCGTCGCCGTCGCCCAATTGGCCGAGCGCTTAAGCGCTGAAATCGGGGGCCTGGATGTGCTGATCAACAACGCCGGCTATGGTGCCATGGGCCCGCTGCTGGACGGCGGCCGCGAGGCCCTGCAACGCCAGTTCGACACCAACGTCTTCGCCCTGCTCGACGTCACTCACGCACTGTTCCCCCTGCTGCGCCGCAACCGAGGCGTAGTGGTGAATATTGGCAGTGTGTCGGGCGTACTGGTCACGCCCTTTGCCGCGGCCTACTGCGCCTCGAAAGCGGCGGTGCATGCCTTGAGCAATGGCCTGCGCATGGAACTGGCACCCTTTGGGGTGCGGGTAGTGGAAGTGCAGCCGGGAGCGATTGCGTCGAGCTTTGGTGCCAATGCCACACGCGAGGCGGAGCAACTGATTGCCGAGGATTCGCCGTGGTGGCCGATTCGTGAAGGCATTCGGGCGCGGGCGCGGGCCTCGCAGGACAACCCGACGCCGGCCAGCGAGGTGGCTGCGGATATTCTGGCCGCTGTGCAGCGGGCCGCACCGCCGCGCTTGTTGCGCTTGGGCAATGGCAGCCGGGCGTTGCCGTTGATGGCGGCGTTGTTGCCGCAGGGGGTGGTGGAGTGGGTATTGAAGAAGAAGTTTGGGTTGGAGGGGAAGTTGTGAACATGGCGTAGGTTGGGTTGAGCCAAAGGCGAAGCCCAACGCTGCCGGAACGATAGTGGACCGGTTCGTTGGGCTTCGCGGTGCTCAACCCAACCTACGGGTTAGGCGGGTTTCTCACTTTCGGCGATGCCTGCCAGGCAGGCTTCGATCAGGGCGGTAGTCATTTCCAGAAGGTACTGGAGGGTGTTGCGTTCGTGTTCTTTGGGGCGTTCGTTGGTGGCCAGGCGGGTGAGGCAGTTGAGGAGGATGCTGGCTTGTTCGAGTGCGTCGCTGACGGGGACTCCGGCGTTTACGCTGAAGACGGGGGTGTCGTCGGGCATGCAGAAGCTGCGGGTGTGGGTGAGGATGTTCATGGGGTCACCTCCAGGGTGAGTGGAGGATGGGGGGTAAGCGTATTTGGGTAAGTCATGGTTTAGTCCTCTGCATTACGAATGCGCTACCAAACATCGCTGTCAATCGAAGGGTGGCAGCTGTGTGCGGGTTGACAGACCGAGGCAGAGAACAAAACCCGGCGCACCCGAAGATGCCCCGCACACAGCCGCCATAAAGAGAACAACAGACACCGGAAAAGCGTCCTGCTATTCGATGGGAACTATGCGTTCAACTGCTAACGGGCTGTCAAACCCGACCGCTGAACGATTCAGCGATGGGGTGACTTTGCCGCCGCAGGAAAATCCTTACAGCCAGCTTATGCCGAGGGGGGTGTAGGCAATGAAGCGCGGTTGGTGGGGATAGGGGGAAAGAATTGGCGCTATTGGCACTATTGGCGCTGATGGCGGGGTGGTCTTCTTTACCGCGTGAGCTGAGCGTTCTGTTTCGCGCCTTACGCGCGACCTACTTTTCCAGTCGCCGGTATGCCGGCGACTGGAAAAAAGTGAGTCGTGCGTAAGGCGCGAAACCAATCGCCCAGCGCACGCGCTAAAGAAGAATACCCAAGCCCCCAAAGCTAGCGCCCAAAAAGCAGCCAACGTCCGGGCTCACGGATAACTAAACCGTTTAACGAGCGTCAATTCCCCCGTCGCCCGCATGGGCACGATAAACGACTCCTGCTTTTCATTGGCCGTCCCCTCCTGCGAAATCACCGTCACCTGCGCTGTGGTCAGCGCCTGCACTGGCGTCTCGGCCCCCTCTTCATCCTCGCTGGAACCCCCACCAAAATAATTCACATACACCAGATACTCACCCGCCAGCGGCGTAGGCGAGGCAAAAATCTCCGGCCCGAAACCCGTGGTCACGTCCACATCCAGCGCACCACCGTTGGCGGCCGAGCGATCGCCATACCAGATATGCGCGCCATCCGGAGTCACCACATGCAGATCGAGGTCGGTGTTGTCACTGTCCCAGGACAACACTACCCGCAACTTGGCCGCCGTCTCGCCGCTGCCACGGTTGTAGAACTGCACCCGATGCCTGGCCGTGCCCTCCGCATTGCGCACCTCCACGCTGTTGCTGCCGGAAGGAAATACGAACGGCCGGTCAAAGCTGCCGTCTTCCTGCACTTTCAGCGGCATGCTGATGCCGTTGACGATCAAGCGCGCCGGCTTGCTGGCGTCTTTGGGGGTGGCTTGGATCTGCCCGGCGATGCGGGCGGTGTTGGCCTGGTCGGTGGCACTGTTTACGGAGGAGGCCGGGTAGTTCACCTCCTGCATAAAATGCGCGCCCTCGTCCGAGCCTTTGCGCCAGCCGCCCACCGGCGTGTCGATTTGCACGCCGTTGGTGGCCAGCGCCGCCAGGGGCAGGCAAGCAAGAAACAAAGCGATTTCAGTCAGGCGTACACGCATGGGGCTATTCCAGAAGTAGGTGGCGGGCGAGGCCTTCGATATAGGTTTCATCCTGGCCATTGGGATGGGCGGCAAAGGCCAGGTGCAGGTATTCGTGGGTCAGGTCGAGGCGGTCTTGTAGCGAGTACATGCCGCGCACGTAAATGCGTTGGCGTTCACGGTCGACGTGGGGTTTGCCGCCGCTTAGCTGGCACACGGCGAAGTCGCTGGTTTCCACATAGCCAGGTTCGCTTTGCAGGTGTTCGCGCCAGCTGCGTTGCTGTTTTTTCAGCCAGTCTTCGGCGTTGCCCAGGGCCTGGCAGGCGGCTATGGGTTGGTCCCAACGGCTGAGGCTGGCGCGGGGAAAGGCGCGGGCGAGGATCGCGTCGTAACGCAGGCCCTGCCCCGCTTGTGCAACGGCGGTTTGCCAGGCCAGGCGATCCGGGCCGGTTTTGTCGCTGTGGTAGGTCACCGGGCTGCCGGCCAGCACCAGGTCGCTGGTCCAGGCGGCGATCTGCCGCGCCCCGTCGCTGGCCGGGCGCGGGGCCACACGCTGGCTCGCGCTGCTGTCGGCAATGCTCAGGCACTCGCCGCTGCGGCTGGCGCTTTGCAGCAGGTAGGTGCGGATGGTGATGGCCAGAGCCTTGGCGGCTTCGGCGGGTTGCGCCGAGGCTTCGCGGTCGAGCACCCGGGCCACGTAATCTTCGCGACTGAGGCGCGCGGTGAGCTGGCCGTCGGCACCGACAAACAGCTCGCCGGCACTGCTGATGGGCAGGCGGTTGCCGTTGGCAAATTGCACCTCGTAGTCGCCGTAAAGCGCGCCGGCCGCCACCAGTTGCCCGCTGGCTTGGCTGCGCACCTGACGCACCGGATAACGGGCAAACAGTTGCACCTCGACGCACTGCCCCGCTTCCACCGGCGCAGGCGTGGGCAAGGCGCTGCCGAGGGCTTCGGCGTAGTCCTTGAGGATGCGTTGACTGGTGCCACTGCCGCCGGCCCACACCGGTGTGCCATCCACCAGCCAGCCGGCAAAACCGCCTTGGCGCGCCTGGGCATCGTGGTCGGCCAGCCAGCTCCAGGTTTTCACCCGCAGTCGACCGCCAAGCGCGCCCAGGGTGACGCCTTCGGGGGCATGCAGCATAACGTCGAGCAGCACCCGCCGTGCCTGTTGCTGCGCCGGTACGCTGCCCAGCTGTTGCAGCAGTTCGCCCACCGGCACCCGTTGCTGCGGTTGCAACTTGTCTATGTCGCTTAGCCACAGCGGTGCCTGGCGTTGTTGCCAGTAGGCACGCCAGTCGGCGGCATTCAGGTGTTGGTTGGCGGGGGAAAAATACAGGCCGCAGCTTTGCGTCAGGGCCTGGTCGCGTTCGATCCGCTCGCCGGCTTTGCAGCAGTACACCTCGTCGCGGTCCAGACCTTTGCAGGTGTAGCCGACCTCGGCTTTGCCACTGTCGACCAGGTAGGCGTAGACGAACAATTTCCACAGGCTGCCCAGGGGCGTGCTGAGGTCGCTCGGCAACGGCCCGCGACTCACCACGCTCTGGTGATTGAGCTGCAGCAGTTGAGTACCGGGCGGCGCACCAATGGCCAGTTGCAACGGTGCCTCCCCCGCTCTGGCGAGCAGGGGCAACACGGCGATGCACAACCAGCCCAGGCGCACGGCTTATTCGACCTTCAGGCTGCCGTAGCTCGGTTCGCTTTCCAGCGCCTGGTCCTGCGGGGCGTACATACGCACGTAGCGCGCCGGTGGCAGGGAGAATTCGCCTTTCTGCGAGAAGCGCACCAGGTGGCGCACGGTCAGGCCGCCTTCCAGGCTGTCCACCGGTACGGCGTAGAGCAGCTGGCCGTCTTCGTGGCGGGCTTTTTCCAGCGGTGCGGCTTCTTCCGAATCCAGGCCGCTGACTTGAATGCCCCAGGTGGTGCGCTCTACATCGGCGCCAGGCGGCAGCGGCACTTCCAGCAGGCCGTAGCGCAGGGCGCGGGCGTCTTCGCTGCTGAGGTTCACTTCGTCCAGATACAGGTCGTCGCCGGAGATAGCCTCGCCCTCGCCCACTTCCTGCACGCTGAATTCAAAGGCGGTATCACTGGGCACCAGACGCAGCAGACGGCGGCTCAGGGTCACCGGCAGCACGCCCGGTTTGCTCTGCGCGCTGCGGTAGCTGAGGGCGACGTTCACTGGCTGAGTAATCGAGGCTGGCAGGTCGAGCGCGCTTGGCACGCCTTTGCCGGTCCATACCCACTGGGTTTCACCGCTTGGGCGTGGCTGCGCCAACCAGCCTTCACCCGGTTTCAGTTCACTTGGCGCAGCTTTTTGCTGACTGGCCGCTTGCAGCCAGGTCAGCGCCAGGGCGCGTTCCAGGGTCGACTGCTCAGGTGCCAGACGTTGCAGCAAGACCTTGGCCTGGGCCTGGTCAACACCGGCCAGCTTGGCCTTGAGGCTGGCCACAAACGGATGCTCGCTGGCGTTAACCAGCTCTTGAGCACCGGCCAACTGCGCGGCGAACGCCGCCGGCTGATTCACTTTGCTTTGCTTGGCCAGCTCAGCGGTCAGCACACGGGCGACGGCCAGACCCAACTTGGAGTTGGGCGCGGCGAGAATCAGGCTGGTCTGGCCATCATCGCTTGGCGTTTGTTCTTCCGTTGGCTGCACGTTGGCGACGTCCGTGCGCGGGGCATCGGCGACGGCTTCGCTGTCGGCGTCGCTGTCGACTTCGGTGGCGGCTGCTACCTTGGCGGCCACTTCGGCATCGGCTTTAGCCTGGACGTCGTGGTTGGCCAGGTCGGCCAGCAGGCCTTCCACCAGGGTGTTGATCGGCAACTTCATGTCTTTGGCGAAGGCCAGGATCAGCGCCCGTTGCAACGGCGGTGTGGTGCTCGCTTGCTTGGCGTAGATATCCATCACCCGCTGCCAATGGTCGGCCGGCAGGCTCAGCTCCAGGGCCTGGCTGGCGTACCAGTCGGCGTAGTAGGCGTAAGCGGTGAGGAAGGCATCCGGCTCGGAACCCTCACCCCACCAGGTGAACAGCGCTTCCGGCCCGGCCATCTGCACCAGACGCAGACGGCTGTTCTGCATGATCAGGCGCAGGCGGTCAGTGACGCGTTTTTCAATCCGGCCACCGTCGGCATTGCCCACTTCGGCTTTGCTCAGCAATGGATAGGCCAGGCTCAGCGGCAGCAGGCGGCTGGCGGTTTGTTCAACGCAGCCGTAGGGGTATTCGAGCAGGTCGTCGAGGTTGCTGTTGAACAGGGCTTGGGCGCTGTCATCCAGACGCAGGCTGATATCGCGGGCATCGCTCGGCAGTTGCAGGGCATTGGTCCCGGCATTGACGGTTAGGCGTTGGCTTTGCAGGTCCTGCCAGCCTTTGCCGACGGTGCGCAGGGTTACGCCCAGGGCATCCACCGGTTTGCCATCGAGCAACAGTTCGGCTTTCCACTCGCCCCCCACCACCGGCACTTTCGGCAGAGGCAGATAGTTGATGCCTTTTTCCAGGTCGATAGCGGTGCGCTTTTCCTGGCCATTGAAGTGGCTGACCAGTTCGGCTTTGGTGGCTTGCTCGCCCTGGTTGAAAACAAACACGCCCATGGCCGGTTGGTCGTCGGTGCGGAATTGGGTCGGGCCGCTCCACTTCAGGTACAGGGGTTTTTCCGAGCGGATAAATTGTTTCTTCTGCCCCACGGTGCCGGCGTCACTGACGGCACGGGCGGTGATGCGCCAGCGGGTCAGCGAGTCGGGCATGCGGAAGGTGATTTTCGCGTGGCCGTCGGCATCGGTTACCAGGTCAGGCTGCCAGGCAGCGGTGTCGACTTCTTCGCGACGCGGGCGCTCCAGCACTTTTACGCTGCGGTCGCTGCGGTTGGCTTTGCCCGGCGCGGTGGGCGAACCCGGCAAGGCCACGTCGTAGCTGATAAACGACAGGCTGGCGCTGGTGCGCACGTTGTTGCGGCGTGGGTGGTAGAAGAACTGATCGATGCTCGGCGCGATTTCCGGCTGCAGGGCGTAGATCATTTCATCCACCACGCTGACGGTCAGCCGCGTGCCCACCGGCTTGCCGGCGAACTGGGTGCTGAGGTCGATGGTCACCAGTTCGCCCGGTTGGTACTGCTCTTTGTCGGCGGCGATGGCGATGTCGATTTGCGGCGCGGCCACTTTGATGCCGGCGTTCTGGAAGCTGTAATCGCCGCCTTTGGTGTACAGGGCAGAGAAGGTCAGGTTCGGCGAGAACTGCTCGGTAACCGGGATGCGTGCGCGGTATTGGGTGTCGCTGAGTTTTTCCAGCTTCAGCCAGTCGGCACCTTTGGAGAGCAGCGCGGTGGCCTCGACCGAATCACGCTCCAGGGTCAACAGGGCATCGCCCACCGGCTCGGGGAAGGTGATCAGCGCCAGGGCTTCGTCGCCGGCTTTGTATTCGGCTTTATCCAGCACGATCTCGATGGTGCCGGCCACAGCTTTGACGCCTTCACCGCTCACCGAGTGGCCGGTGGCACCGAGGATCAGGCCGTGGTCGTCCTTGAGGGTGATGCTGTAGGAACCGGGACGTTCAAAACTCAGGTCGAAACCCTCGGCATCGGCGGCCAGACTGCCTTGGTCTTTGCTCTGGTCTTCCAGGCGGACCCACTCGTAATGCGCGGGTTTATGGGTTTCTTTTTTCTGCCCTTGGGCGGTTTCACTGCGGTAGCTGAAGTGCACTTTTTCGTTGGCGGCGCTAAAGCGCTGCGGCGCGCTCAGGCGATAACGGGCGGCACCGCGCTCAATGAGGATTTCCTTGCTGGTTTTCACCCGGTACGCCGCGCCATCGCTGGCGAATACGGTCAGCAGGTAACGGCTGGGTTTGTCGGCGGCGGGCAGTTTCAGCTCGGCGCGGCCCTGGCTGTCGGTGCTGATTTCAGTGGTGGCCAGTTCGACCGGGAATTGGCCGAGGTACTGCAGTTCGTTGTCGATCATCGACAGCTGCTGGGCACGCAGGGTCAGTTGCACTTTGGCGTTCTGCACCGGCTTGCCGTCGGGGTAGACCAGCACCAGATTGCCCTTCACTTCTTCGCCAGTACGGAAATCGGGCTTGGCCAGGTCCAGGGCAATTTCAAAGTGCGGTTTGATGTAGTCGGCCACACGGAAGGCGCTGCTGTATTGCTGGTCGCGGTAGGCGAAACGCAGCTCGTAACCACCGGCCACGGCATTGTTGGGCAACTGGAAGCGGCCCTGGCTGCCGGCCTTGCTGTCCATGTTCAGGTCAAGGGTCTGCAGGGCGGTGCCGTTGGCATCCAGCACGGTGAGTTTCACCGGGGCGCTGGTGGGGGCTACCGAGTCGCGGGCGTTTTTGAATTCACGGCCGAGGATTTTCACTTCCACCCAGTCGCCGGGGCGATACAGCGGGCGGTCGGTGAAGGCGTAAAGCTTGGTGTCGTAAATTTCGCTGTCGTAGTAGAAGTTCTCGGAGACGAACACGCCGCCTTCGCTGTCTTCACCCAGCACATAGGAGCGCTCGGGGCTGGCGTGTTTCAGGCGCAGCAGGCCCTGGTCATCGGTGGTGCCGCTGCTCATCACGCCGAGGCCATCACTCCACAGCACTTTGGCTTTGGGGACCACGCTGCCTTCGTGCTTGCGCGCGGTCCACACCAGCAGTTCGTCGCCGGCAATCTTGCTCACGGCCACGGTGTTGGAGACAAACACCATGGTGGTGGCGCGGTATTTACCCACCAGCGCTTCCACCAGATACAGGCCCGGTTTCAGCTTGCCCAACGGCACATAAACATTGCCCGGGTTAACGGTGACAAAGTCGCTGGACGAACCGGACAGTTCCACGCCTTTTGGCGGCTGAATGGCTTTGGCATCCCACAGCGGATAGCGGAACTGCGCCACCAGCGGCAGGCCTTTCATCGGCGCGAATTGCGCGGTGCTTTCGTACTGGGTGGGGGCGACGATGGCGGTGCCCATTTTCAGTTCCGGCGCTTGCTCGGTGACGTTCTTGCGCGACTCGTAAGAGAACGCGCGCTGCATCACCCGGCGGGATTTGCGGTACCAGTTGTCCCACAGGTACGACAGGGTGTTGGCCAGGCCTTCACCTTTGAATTCACCTTCGGCGACCACGCGGTGCAGGTTCTTCTGCCGCTTGAGAAACTCCAGCGGCTGGTCGATGCGGTACACGCGCATATCCACGCCGCCGTAGGGTTCCATGCGGTAGCGACGGTAGTCGCGGCCCGGCGCTTCGAGGCGCACCTGGGCCACTTCGTCGGTGGCAAAGCTGGAATCGGCCAACAGGAAGAACGACTCGCCGGCCAGCGGCGCGTAACCGCTGGAGTTGACGCTGTCTTCGGCGTGCAGGCTGCCGAGCGGCAACAGCACGCTAGCCAAGAGGGCCAAGCCAAAATTACGAGCCTTCATCGCGCGAGGAACTGCAATCGATAGATGCCGATAAAGTTCGGATTGGATTCGTCGGGTATCCATCGGGTGTCCTTCCATGTCATGAGTTGTTGCACGCTGACCGAACGCATGCCGTTATCGGTCGGCGTGGTGGTGCCTGTGTGGTATGCGATTTCGCGGCCCATCCAGATCATCAGATGTTGCTCATCGCCCTGGTCGAAAAAAATCAGATCACCCGGACGCGCCTGGTTGAGGTCGCGGCCGAGAAAATGGCTGTTGTACTGAATCAGTTTGATTGCGTTGACATACGGGCCAACCTTGCCGCCGCCCTGCTGCCATTGCTGAGCCAGGCTGCGCTGGGCGTCTTGCAGCTGCAGTTCCGGCGGCAGGTAGCGGTTGGAGAGGCCATTGGCGCGCAGCCACTTGGCATCGTGCACTTTCAGCGCTTCATTGGCGGCAAAGCGCACCAACCCGGCACAGTCTTGCTGGTGCCAGCGCGGGCTCGGGCCCTGGCGCAATTGCTCCTGGGCGATGCGCACAAACCAGGCGCGAAATACCTGGGACTGCTCGGCGTCCAGCGGCGCGACCGCACTGGCAGCCGGTGCGTTGGCGCAGGCGAGCGCCGGCAGCAACAAGCTCCCCAGCAGCACCAGCGCTACGGCAACAGGCGATTTCACAGAGCGCGCCACTCCAGCGGCAGCCACTGCCAATTGGCATCCGGGGCGGCGTCGGCCGGCAAGGTCAGCGCATAGTTCTGATGCCCGGCCAAGGCTTTCAGCTTGGGCAGCAACAGGGTTTGCGCGGCGTTGCGGAACACCGGCTCCATGTCGCTGGGCAGCGCATCGAGGGTTTCCTGTTGCAGGAGATTGGACAGCGTGGACGGTGCCAGGTAGGCCGGTACCACGGCGTCTTTAGGCAGCACATCGGCCAGCGGCGGGAAGCGTTTGTCGAGGGCGTCCAGGCCTTTGGCGACCAGGGCATCATCCAGGGAGAAGAGCAGGGTCGAACCATGGCGGACCAGGCTGACGCGGAAGAAACCGCTGGTCACCATGGCTTCCGGCACCTGTGCGGCGCTGGTCGGGTACTGGCCGAAGTTGGAGCTGACTTCGCGCTGCCAGGCATGGCCGTAGTCGCGTACTTCGTCGTTGACCGGGAAGATGCCGCCTTCGACTTCCGATTCCCAGGCACCGATCACCGAGCCGAACAGCTTGCCCAAGTTGTCGTCCAGGCTGGCACCGGCCTTGTCGTCCAGTTGGCCGACCAGCAGCGGGCTGTGCAAACGCGAGTTGGGGTACCAACACAGGCCGGCGGCACCGGTCAGATGCTCGGCCAGTTGTTTAGCCACGTCCGGTTCTGCGCCAACCTTGGCGAACATTTTTTCATGCACCGCCGGTGCCAGCGGCAAGGCCACGCAGGCGCTGGCACCCATAGGCATGGCACGCCAGATCGGGTTGAAGTCGAGGGTGGTTTTATCGCCGCTGTCGTTCAGGGCCAGGTAGCTGTGCCAGCCGGCACCGTCCATTTCAAAACGCAGACCGGCGAAGGTCGGGATAAACCGCTGATACCCCATGGCCACGTAATCGCTGCCCAGGGAGATGCGTTGCTTCAGTTCGCCGCGCTCTTTCAGGCCAAAGCCTTCGGTAAAGGCTTCGTCGCCATTGAGCATGGCTTCCACCGCTTCGGTGGCACCTTTGCCCAGTTGCGCGCCTTCACTGTCGCTGTCCAGCAGCATGCCGGGATTGGACAGCATCACCAGCTTGTCGCCATGGCTGGCGAACAGCAGTGCGCGTTCGCCGTTATAACGCAGGCGGTAAAGCGGCACGGCATCGCCGTCCACCCGCAGCTCGGCGACCTGCCGCAGCTGGGTGTCGTCGGTGGCGACATGGGCCAGAGGCTCGAGCACTCGGGCCAGGCCGCCGCGCTCCATAAGCACCATGAAATTCTTCAGCTTGCCGTCGGCACCGCGCCACAGGGCAACCTGGGCCGGTTGGTCAAGCAGTTGTTCGAGCAGGCTGTCCTGCAGCTGCAGGTCGTGTTCGTAGATGATGCGCCGTAGGCTGCCGGTGATGCCCAGACGATCCGGGTTGGACTCGTAGTAGAACACCAGGTCTTCGGTCAGGGTGTCGCGCAGCAGCGGCACGGCCAGCAGGTCTTTGGGCAGACGGCTCAAGGACTCGCTTTCGATCAGCACCTGCGGGTGGGTGAGGTCCAGTTGCAGTTCACTGCTTTCGGCCAGGGTGCGCGGCGGTTCGAGGTGCTGTTGCCACCAGGCGAGCAGACCGGCAGCGGCGCTCAGCGGTACGGCAATGGCCAGGGCAATTAGCGCACGGCGCTTGCGCCCGCTGCCTGCTGCCCCGTTCTGGGTGGTGTTCTCGCTCATGTATGCAAACCCCAATTCGTCCGTGCTACGGCGCTTATTCAGTAGGTGCAGCTTAATAATTGAAAGACTTGATCAGTTGCAGATCGCCAATACCGCGCAACGGCACGATAAAGGTCTCGCGTTTTTCATTCGGCGTGTTTTCGTTGAACACCAGGCTGATCTGCGCGGTGATCACTTCGTTCTGGTTACTGCCTTCGGTGAAGTTGTAACCCTCACTGTTGAGGTTGCCCCAGTAGTTGACGAATACCAGGTAGGTGCCGTGCAGCGGCGCGGTCATGGTGAACATCTCGGGGCCGGGGCCATCGACGCTGTCCACGTCCAGGCCACCGCCATTGCTCATCACCGGGTCGGCCCAGAAGGCGTGCTGGCCGTCCGGGGTGACCACATGCAGATCGAGTTCGGCCTTGGGGTCGTCCCAGCCGAGGACAATGCGCACCCGCGCCGGGGTCTTGCTGGTATTGGCTTCGTAGAACTGCACGCGCTTTAGCGACTGGCCGTCGCCGCTGACCACTTCGACGCTGTTGGAGCCGGCACCAAAGTTATAGGGGCGCACGAAGCGGCCCTGCTCGTCGGTATACAGCGGCAACGGGTTGCCGTTGACCACCAGACGATGCGGTTGGCGAGTGCCTTGCAGATTTTTCAGGGAGCCCTGGATCAGGCTGCGGCCACGCTGGGCGCCACGGTCTATTGGCGGTGTCGGGTAGGCCACGCGTGCGTCATCGGAGCGTTCCAGCAATCCGGAATAACGCCAGCCAGCAGTCGGCCCTTGCAGCTCGACGGAGGGGTCGGCCATGGCGCTGGAAGCCAGCAAAGCCAGGCAGAGGAACAACGGGGGGCGCATGCATAATCCCTTGAACGCGCGAAAGAGCGGCAAAGGTAAAGCCTGGCCCGCAGCCTGACAATGGCCCGGCGACACAATTTGTAAGAGTTACCGAATGGCTCACAGCGCCTGGCTAACAAAGCCTACATCCAACCGCCCCATTGCAGGAAAACGATGCCGACATTGGTGGTGATGGCGGCCACCAGCGTGGTGATCACGATGATCGCCGCCGCCAGCTCATGGTTGCCATTGGCCGCCTTGGCCATGACAAAACTGGCCGCCGCCGTCGGGCTGGCGAAGTACAGAAACAGCACACCCAGGTCGGCACCGCGGAAACCGAAAGCGAAGGCACCGGCGGTGGACAGGATCGGCAGCCAGACCATTTTCATCAGGCTGGCGCTGACCGCCATGCTGCCACTTTTGCGCAACGAAGCCAGCGACAGGGTGCCGCCGATACAGATCAGCGCCAGGGGCATGGTCAGTTGCGCCAGGTATTCGCCGGAGGTGATCAGCCAGGCCGGCAGCGGAATCTGCCAGTAGGCAAACGGAATGGCTGCCAGCACCCCGATGATCAGCGGGTTGCAGATAATGCTTTTGCTGATGCTCCACACGTCCGACTTGGCGCTGGGGCTGTAGATCGCCAGGACGATGGCCGACAGGCTGTTATAGGAAAGGATCACCACGCCGGCGAGGATGCCGCCCAGCGACAGGCCGTAGTCGCCGTACAGGCTGGTGGCCAGGGCCAGACCGATGATGCCGTTGTTACCGCGAAAGGAGCCCTGGGTGTACACACCGCGATCGGCCATCGGCACGCGCCAGATCGCCCAGCCCCACACCAGCAGAAAGCCCACCACCGTCGCCAGGACAAAATAGCCCAGCACCGCCGGTTGCATGGCGGTACGCAGGTCGGCATGAATGATGGCCAGAAACAGCATGACCGGCATGCTGACGTTGAACACCAGGCTGGAGGCGGTATTGATGAAATGGCCGTCGATCAGTGCCAGGCGTTTGAGGAAAACGCCGAGAAACAGCATGGCAAACACCGGCATGGTGATGCCGAAGGTGGCGGCGATAATCGCGAACATGGGAAGTGGAACCAGGGCGGGTGTCGTTAGGGGGCTAATGATAAGCCACGAAGGCAACGAGCGCGACCCGGGTTAGCCGGGCCCCCGCCGAAAGCCGCCAGCTCAGGCGGCCATTCGACAACGGTGGGAAGGTACGACGCTGGCTTAGCGGGTACCGCCTTGGGCAAGGCCGAACATCAACAACAGCAGGTCCTGATCCGGACGCACGGCGATCTTGGCTTTGACGTTGGCAGGCATCGAACACTGGCTGCCGGCCGACATTGAATGCAACACGGTGGGGCCCGGCTCATGCCAGGCGGCTGCCGACAGTGACGCCACACCCAAGGCACCGATGAGGAATACACCTCGTGCAATATCTAGCTTCATGTCACAACCCCTTGATAGCGCTGCCAAACGCTGTGGAATGACCATAGATAACATGTTGCCAGTCTGCCGAACTCCACGACGAATGGCGGCGTAGTTGCCGCAGATCGTGACGAGCGGCTTGTCGCCGGGTGAGGCGACGGCGGGATTTCTCCAGATCCAGCACGCCCACTTCGAAGGTGGCCGCGCTGCCCTCGCCTTCCACGCGAATAAATACGTGCTTGGAATACAGGCAGTTGTGCTGCCAGCGGGCATTGTTCATGCGCGCAATCATCACCCCCACGGCCTCCATCACCTGCTGGTGAAAGGCTTCGCCGTGGCGCTCGCGGCCGCCTGCGGCGTGCCAGTGATCAATTTCGATAAAGTCCTTGAGCTCGGCCGTTACCAGCAAGGCCCGCCAGGATTTGTCGGCATCGCGCTCGGCACCGCAGTACACCACTTGCGGCACCTTGATGCCGAGGCGGCTGAGGCACTGCAGGGCGTTCAGTTCGCGCAATACGGTGGGACGGCCGAAGGGATGCAGCAGGCTGTGATACACATGGCCGACTTGACGCTTGGCATACAGCAGGTTGCCGTCTTCGCTGCGAATACGTTGCACGCCGCTGGTGCCACCGCGCCTGTGATTGGGTTCTTCCACCCAATCACCTTGAAGTTGCCACCATTGTTCGAATACGCCGGGGGCCGGCAAATGCAGCGCTGCAGTCATGCGAATGTGTCCTGTACGGAAGATATAAAAGCACTGCCACCCGCTGTCGGGCGACCATATCCATTTCAAGGCCTGGGAAGGCTCAGACGCGGTCGAGAGAGTTCTTATAAGGCTCGACCGACAAGGAATGTAGCAGCCTTTGTCTGCACAATGGGGGCCAAGTTCCGAAAACACCTACCAAACGTCGGCCAATTCACGACTATCTAACGGATAGCCCTCAGCCTTCGTCACTCACCATCACCACCTTGAAACGGCAGCCGCTGGGCAGGGCCGCGCTCAGGCTGACCTGCCAACCCTGGCTTGCACAAATACGCTGCACCAGCGACAAACCAAGCCCCAAACCGTCGCCGCGCTGACTGTCGCCGCGCACAAAGGGCTGGAACATGGCTTCACGCTGGTTCTCCGGAATGCCGACGCCGGTGTCTTCCACCATAAAACCGTCCGCCACCAGGGTCAGGCGGATATGACCACTGTCGGTGTAGTGCAGGGCATTACGCAGCAGGTTGCCCATCACGGTGCGCAGGAAGGTGGCGTTGAAGCTGCCCGGCAGCACTGTCTCGATCTGGTAATGCAGCTGCAGGCCTTTGCTTTCGATAGGCCCGCGCCACTGCTCGATCAGTTCGTAGGCCGCGCTGTCCAGGCTCATGGTCGGAATCTGGCTGGCGTCGGTGTTCTGCGCGCGGGCCAGGAGAAAGAAGGTTTGCACCAGAGCGCGCATATCTTCGCAGGCGCGGAAAATACGCTGCACCTGAGCGCGGGCGCGGGTGTCGAGGTTAGGGTTTTCCAGCAGCAGCTCGCAGGAGCTGGCCAGCACCATCAGCGGCGTACGCAGTTCATGGCTGACGTCGCTGGTAAACAGTCGCTCGCGGTTCAGCGCATGGCGCAGCAACCCCAGGGTGGTATCAAAGGCGGCGGCCAGCTGCCCCACCTCGTCGGCGGCGTAGTCCGGGGCCAGTGGCGGGGCCATGGCCAGCAACTGATCGCGATGGCGCACCTGACGCGACAGCCGCACCACCGGCTCGATCACCTTGCGGGCCAGGAACTGGCCGAGGAATACGGCCAGGGCCACACAAAGCACAAAACCGATCCACACCGTGGTGTACAAGGTCCGCTCGCGCTCTTCGAACTCGCTCTGGTCTTGCAGCAACACGTATTCCTGACCGGCCACGATGCGCACAAAGGCATGGTAGGACAGGTCCCCGCGAAAAATTTCATGGAAGCCAGGTTCCATGCCCTGCAAGTAGTCCGGCAAGGCAAAATCACCGTGTCCGCCGGAAAAATAGAACAGCTGGTCAGGCTCGGGCTGGTTACGCCAATCGTCCATGCTGTCCATGTGCAGCATGCGGTCGAGGTCACCGCTGAGCACGCCGGAAATCAACTTCTCCTCGAGCATATGCACGGCCATATAAATGCCAGTGGCGAAGGCCGCCGCCACCAGGGTGGTCATCACGACAAAGGCAATAACGATGCGCCGTGACAGGCTGTGCTTAAACTCCATCGATTACTTCCGCCAGGCGATAGCCCACCCCATGCACGGTCTGCAGCAGGGGCACTGCGAAAGGCTTGTCGATCACCTGGCGCAGTTGGTGAATATGGCTGCGCAGGCTGTCGCTGTCCGGGCAGTCGTCGCCCCACAAGGCTTCTTCCAATACTTCCCGGCGCAATACGTGCGGGCTTTTCTGCATCAGCACGGCCAGCAACTTGAGGCCGATGGGGTTGAGTTTGAGCGCCTTGCTGCCGCGACTGACCTGCAGGGTATCGAGGTCGTAGCTAAGGTCGGCGACCTGCAGAATCCGCCGCCCGCCGCCCTGGCTGCGGCGCAGCACCGCCTCGATACGGGCGGCTAGTTCAGAGAGCGCAAAGGGTTTCAGCAGGTAATCGTCGGCACCGGAGCGGAAGCCTTGCAGGCGGTCATCCAGCTGGTCGCGAGCGGTGAGCATAATCACTGGTGTGTCACGCCGGGCGTCCTCGCGCAGACGCTTGCACAGGGTATAGCCGTCCATGCCCGGCATCATGATATCCAGCACGATCAGGTCGTAATGCTCGGTGGCGGCCAGGTGCAAGCCGGACAACCCGTCCTGGGCGCAGTCGACGCTGTAACCTTTCATGCCCAGGTAATCCGCGAGGTTGGCGAGAATGTCGCGGTTGTCTTCAACGATCAGAATGCGCATGGATGTTCCTTGGTGCGGGTGTTGCGGGCGGCGTGTGACGGTGCGTCTCGCTGCGCGACATTACCCGAACATTGCTTGATTGAAGCGGGTTTCACATTTTTTTCACAGCAACTTGACGCGTTACTGACACCACCGCGGCGAGCATGCAGGCTACCTCACAAGCGTCTGGACTCAGCATGTCGTCGAATCCACCTCTATCTTTCTCAGCACCGTTGAACCTGCGCCTGGCCCTGGGCATTCCGCTGACCATTGCGGCGCTGCTACTGCTGATTGAACCCACACGCCTGGATTTTGCCCTGGCCAACCTGATGTACACCCCGGGCAGCGGCTTTATCGGCAAACACAGCGCCTTTCTCGAAGACATCCTGCATGACCGCGCCAAGCAGGCGGTGATTCTGTTCGCGGTGGTGTCGATCATTGGTTTTATCGGCAGCTTCTTTATCGAGCGTCTCAAACCGCTCAAGCGCCAACTCGGCTACCTGGTGCTGGCCATGGGTTTATCCACCAGCTTCGTCACCCCGATGAAAGCGGTGACCGCCGTGCAATGCCCCTGGAGCCTGACGCAGTTCGGCGGCCAGGAAACCTACAGCCCCCTGCTCAGCCATCGCCCCGCCACTGACAAACCCGGCCGCTGCTGGCCCGGCGGCCATGCCGCCGCCGGCTTCACCTTGTTCGCCCTGTTCTTTGTTTTTCGCGACCGCAAACCTCGCCTGGCGCGCGCCGGCTTCATCTTCGCCCTGACCCTGGGCACCGTCTTTTCCATCAGCCGCATGCTGCAAGGCGCGCACTTCTTCTCCCACAACCTGTGGACGGCGGTGTTTTGTTGGTTGATTTGTTTGGGCTCGTACTGGGCCGTGCTCTACCGGCCGGCCCAAAGCATCGCGGCTGAAGCCGCTCCTACGGTTCTGCGCAATCCGTAGGAGCGGCTTCAGCCGCGAGCTTTTGCTGTTGCGATCTCAGCCGCGCCGCCGATCAAGATCGAGCGAGCTAGAGCAGTGCAAGGCGAAATGGTTTTTTGAAGCGCAGTTGGCTGTAGCCAATGAGCATTCAAAAAATCATTTCAACGCAGCAATGCCGACGCGCAGCCGATCGCTCAGCCATAAAAAAACCCCGCACCAGGCGGGGTTTTTATTGGCAAAGCTGGGTTACATCATGCCGCCCATGCCGCCCATACCACCCATGTCTGGCATACCGCCGCCAGCTGCAGGCTTGTCTTCCACGATTTCAGCAATCATCGCTTCAGTGGTGATCATCAAGCTGGCGATAGAGGCCGCGGCCTGCAGAGCAGAACGGGTTACTTTGGCCGGGTCGAGGATACCCATTTCGATCATGTCGCCGTATTCGCCGGTGGCAGCGTTGTAACCGAAGTTACCGGAACCCTGCTTGACCTTGTCGACTACAACGCTTGGCTCATCGCCCGAGTTGGCAACGATCTGACGCAGCGGTGCTTCAACAGCGCGACGCAACAGAGCGATACCGACGTTCTGATCAGCGTTGTCGCCTTTCAGTTCGGAGATGGCTTGCAGAGCGCGAACCAGAGCCACGCCACCGCCAGGTACCACGCCTTCTTCAACGGCTGCACGGGTAGCGTGCAGGGCGTCTTCAACGCGGGCTTTCTTCTCTTTCATTTCCACTTCGGAACCGGCACCAACCTTGATCACGGCAACACCGCCAGCCAGTTTGGCCAGACGCTCTTGCAGTTTTTCACGGTCGTAGTCGGACGAGGTGTCTTCAACTTGTTTGCGGATCTGGGCAACGCGGCCTTCGATATCAGCCTGAACGCCAGCACCGTCGATAACGGTGGTGTTTTCTTTGCTGAGGATGACGCGCTTGGCATTACCCAGGTGTTCCAGGGTGGCGCCTTCCAGGCTCAGACCGATTTCTTCGGAAATCACGGTACCGCCAGTCAGCACGGCGATGTCTTGCAGCATGGCTTTGCGGCGGTCGCCGAAGCCTGGTGCTTTAACAGCAGCGACTTTAACGATGCCGCGCATGTTGTTCACAACCAGAGTAGCCAGGGCTTCGCCTTCAACGTCTTCAGCCACGATCAGCAGCGGACGGCCAGCTTTGGCAACCGCTTCCAGCACCGGCAGCATTTCGCGGATGTTGGAGATCTTTTTGTCGACCAGCAGGATCAGCGGGCTGTCCAGCTCGGCAACCATGGTGTCCGGCTTGTTGATGAAGTACGGGGACAGGTAGCCACGGTCGAACTGCATGCCTTCTACAACCGACAGTTCGTTTTCCAGGCCCGAGCCTTCTTCAACGGTGATCACGCCTTCTTTACCGACTTTTTCCATTGCCTGGGCAATGATGTCGCCGATGGAGCTATCGGAGTTGGCGGAGATGGTGCCGACCTGGGCGATGGCTTTGGTGTCTGCGCATGGCTTGGACTGGGCTTTGAGCTGGGCAACGATGGCGATGGTCGCCTTGTCGATGCCGCGCTTCAGGTCCATCGGGTTCATGCCGGCAGCGACGGCTTTCAGGCCTTCGTTGACGATCGACTGAGCCAGAACGGTGGCGGTGGTGGTGCCGTCACCGGCGTCGTCGTTGGCACGGGAGGCAACGTCTTTAACCAGCTGCGCGCCCATGTTTTCAAAGCGATCTTTCAGCTCGATTTCTTTGGCAACGGAAACGCCGTCCTTGGTGATGGTCGGAGCGCCGTAGCTCTTCTCGATGATCACGTTACGGCCTTTCGGGCCGAGGGTGGCTTTAACTGCGTCAGCCAGGACGTTTACGCCAGCCAGCATTTTTTTACGGGCGGAGTCGCCGAATTTAACTTCTTTTGCAGCCATGATCGTTATTCCTCAAATTCGTTTCGGTAGCGCGGAATTCGTAGAGCGGAAATCAGCCTTCAACAACGGCCAGGATTTCGTTCTCGCTCATGACCAGCAGGTCTTCGCCATCAACCTTGATGGTGTTGCTGCCCGAGTACGGACCGAACACCACTTTGTCGCCGACTTTAACGGCCAGAGGGCGCACTTCGCCGCTGTCCAGCACACGGCCGGTACCTACAGCGAGGATTTCGCCACGGTTCGGCTTTTCAGCAGCCGAGCCCGGCAGAACGATGCCACCAGCGGTTTTGGTTTCTTCTTCACTGCGACGGATAACGACGCGGTCATGCAGAGGACGAAGCTTCATTGTCGATCTCTCCCAAGTAAGGTGGTTTAAAGCCGCCGGTTTATTCACCGGCTGGTTGTACTGCTATCCGGCGTGGCCGGTCGCGCGCCGCAGAGCGGCAACGCGGAAGACTGACTGTCGTAAACCGACAGAGACCTTGCGGTGACCACTACATAGGGGCAGGGAACGGGATTACAAGGGCGGGGGTGAAAATTTTTTACTGCTTGGCAGGTAACCGATGAATGCTGCAGCAGAGCATTCATCGGCCCTGGAGATTACTGCGGGTCGCGGTGTTCGAATTCGCCTTCGATCACATTCGGGCGGTGCGGCCCGGAACGCGCTTGCAGATCATCGGCAAACGCGCGCTGGCGCAAGGCCTGTTCGGCAGCCCGTTGGCGCAACTTGCCCACGATCAGCCGGCGGGTGAACGGCAGCAGGCACAGCAGGCCGAAAATGTCGCTGATAAAGCCGGGCAGCAACAACAGCCCGCCGCCCACCGCGATCAACAGCCCTTCGAGCATTTCCTGTTCCGGCAATTCGCCACGCGCTAGACGTTCACGGGCACGCCAGGCGGTAGCCACACCGGCCACGCGCAGCAATACGGCACCAAGCACGCCGCTGCCGATGATCAACAGCAAGGTCGGCAGCACGCCGATGGCGCTGCCCACTTTGATCAATACCGCCAGTTCAATGATCGGGAATAGCAGAAACAAAAACAGAAAAGCACGCATCTATCGATTTCCTCGGTGCGACAAACATCAAAAGCATCGCGGCTCAAGCCGCTCCTACAAGACCGCAGCTCCCCGTAGGAGCGGCTTCAGCCGCGAGCTTTTAAAACCTCATGGCCATACAAATTCTAGATGGTGCTCGCCTAGTTTTAATTCAAGCTGGAACGTCGCCCGTCGCCGGCCAGGTTTCAGCCCGCGCCAGTGCTACCAAGGCCTGACGCACCTCCAGGGCAGTGTTACAGGATGTTGGAAAGGGTAGCCAATGCAGGCCAACACCGATACGCAGGTGGAAACCCTCGCTGTCGATACCAGCCAACAGCGCCGGCGCGTGGGTAGGCAGACCGGCCAGCTTGACGTAATGGGCGATGGCGTTGGCGTGGTCGCTGTTCATATGTTCCACCATGCTCAGCTCGGATTCGCCGAAGAAAGGGTTGGCCAGGCTCACCTGCTCGACCCAATGAATGGCACCAAAACCACCGATATACCTCGAACGCACTGGCTCCAGCACCCAGAAATCGAAGTCATGGGCCTGGTGATAGCCCTCGGATTCCGGGAAGTAACGGTAGTAGCGCTCGGCGGCAGCGGCAATCGCGGCTTCGTCAGTAATTTTGCGCGCCTGCGCCAGCAGGGTCAGACGGCCAACGGCCTGCACATCTTCCGCGCCGCGTTCGCCCACCAGCAGCGAGCACTTGGGCTCCGCCTGCAGGTTATGGGTGTGCTGAGCAATGCGGCTGATCAGAATCAGCGGGTAGCCATTCGCGTCCAGGCAGTACGGCACCACCGATCCGAAAGGGTAGCCTGGCATGGACTTGGACAATGTGGAGAGCGCCCCACGGTATTCCTTGAGTAGCAATTCTCGGGCATGCTTGCCGACTTTCACGCTCACCTTATGACTCCTTGTTGAGAATTCGTCTCGAAGACGGACAGGTGCCCAGCTTAACGGTTGCGCGCGCCAACGGGGCAACAACGTATCGGGTGGGGCAATACGCTCATGCACTGCAGGGCCATTGCCCGCCAACCTTTCTGGGGATGTGGTTATGGAACTGAAAGACAAAGTCATCGTTATCACCGGCGGCGGCCAAGGCCTTGGCCGTGCCATGGGCGAATACCTGGCGGCCCGCGGTGCCAAACTGGCGCTGGTGGACCTCAACCAGGAACGCCTGGATGAAACCGTTGCCGCCTGCAAAGCCGCCGGTGGCGACGCCCGCGCCTACCTGTGCAACGTAGCCAATGAAGAACAGGTTACCCACACCGTAGCCCAGATCGCCGACGATTTCGGTGCCATCAACGGCCTGGTCAACAATGCCGGCATTCTGCGCGACGGCCTGACCATCAAGGTCAAGGACGGCGAGCTGTCGAAGATGAGCCTGGCGCAGTGGCAGTCGGTGATCGACGTCAACCTGACCGGCGTGTTCCTCTGCACCCGCGAAGTGGCCGCCAAAATGATCGAGCTGAAAAACCAGGGCGCGATCGTCAACATCTCTTCCATTTCCCGTGCCGGCAACATCGGCCAGGCCAACTACTCCGCCGCCAAGGCCGGTGTAGCGGCGGACACCGTGGTCTGGGCCAAAGAACTGGCGCGCTACGGCATCCGTGTGGCCGGCGTTGCACCAGGCTTTATCGAGACCGAAATGGTCGCCAGCATGAAGCCCGAAGCCCTGGAAAAAATGACCTCGGGCATTCCGCTCAAGCGCCTGGGCCAGCCGAAAGAGATCGCCCACTCGGTGGCGTACATCCTGGAAAACGACTACTACACCGGTCGG
Organism: Pseudomonas sp. TE3786; assembly: GCF_054057335.1. Lineage (NCBI taxonomy): Bacteria > Pseudomonadati > Pseudomonadota > Gammaproteobacteria > Pseudomonadales > Pseudomonadaceae > Pseudomonas > Pseudomonas sp. TE3786. The sequence goes on along the minus strand of NZ_JBSRZF010000001.1, from coordinate 118,453 downwards.
ATTCTGGAGCTGGATGGCGGCCTGCGCCTGTAATAGCGACCCGCCCATAAAAAAGCCCCGCCAAGTGCGGGGCTTTTTTATGGGCTATCGCGACTCAAGCCGCTCCTGCAAAAACCTTGGTCCTGTAGGAGCGGCTTCAGCCGCGATTCAGCCAAACGATATTTCTACCAACCTACACCAAAGCCCACGCTATACCGGGTTTCGTCGACCTCGCCTTCTTTGGCGCCGCTGACGATGTTTTTCTCGGCCTTCACGTTCAGCGAAGCCCAATCCGTAACCTTGTAGCGCAGGCCCGCTTCGGCATCGAGTTCGTACTCGCTGTCGCCGCCAATCGGCTTGCCGACTTCGCCGTTGCTGAATAGCTCGAAGGTCTTGCCCACCAGATAGCGGTTGTAGTCCCACTTCAGGCCCAGGGAATAGAAGTTGTCGCTGCCGCCATCCTTGTATTCGTAGTCGTTCTGGTTGACCAGGGTGGCCAGGGAGAAAGCGCCCAGCTCATCGTCCCAGAACTGGTAACCGGGACCGGTACCGATGGTGCGCTGGCTGGAGACGTCTTCGATATGGTCGCGCTTGTAGCTCAGGCGGCCTTGCCAGAACCAGTGTTCATCGAGAAAACGGTCCAGGGCGTATTCGGCGTTCCAGTTGTTGGTGGTGGTGACGTCGTCCTGCGACTCGCGGTTGTAGCCGCCTTCGGCGTTGTGACGCCAGGCACCGTGGCGGGCGGTGGTCTTGAAGTCGACGTCGTAGTCGTCGGTATCGGTTTCCGCACGTTTGTAATCCAGACCGACGTCGACGTTGCCCTTCCATACCAGGTCTTCAAGAATCGGCTTGGGCTTGATGATCTGCTCGATGCTGGCCAGCTCGACGGTTTTCGGTGCCTCGCCATTGATCAGGGTGACCTTGCCGTCTTCGGCCGCTTGCAGCGACTTGGCGCGCTCGCCGGTGAACTCATCCTGCTTGACCATCAGCTCGCGGTCGCTTTCCAGGGTTTTCACCTGTTTCCAGTCCACCGGAATGGTGCCGCCGTAGCTGGTCTCGACTACCAGCTTGCCGCCGTCGAAGACCTTGATGGTACCGGTCAGACGGTCGCCGTTTTTCAACCAGATGGTGTCGGCCAGAACAGGGGTTGCCGCCAGCGTCAGCGCGGCGCAGGAAAGAGCGTGGGAGAGCTTGTTGGATAACCGCATGGGGAGATGTACCGCTCCATAAAAATTAAGGCTGGGCATTATCCAAGATAAAAACCCGCAGACCTAAAAAACACTGGAAGGAGTGACCGGCAGATACCGGTCAAGTTCAACCTGATTGCCCAGCAAGGCTCGCGCCAGAGCACGCCGCTGGGCTTTATCGGCCAGTTGGCGGGCGCTGCAGCCGCGGTGCAGTTGATCGATAGCGGCAGTCGGTTAAGCTGCCGGCTCTCAATCAGCCGCCGGGGGCATCGGGAAAAACATGCCAACCAAACACGACAGCACCAACACAGCCGCCCCCGCCAACGTTGCCAGCGACACCGCCGAAGCCCGGCGCATGGCGCTGTATGTGACCCTGGCGCAGGTGCCCAGTGGCTGCGTGGTGAGCTACGGCGAACTGGCGCAGTGGGCCGGTCTGGGCCGCGCCGCGCGCTGGGTGGGGCGTACCTTGAGTCAGTTGCCCGAAGGCAGCACCCTGCCCTGGCACCGCGTGGTCGCGGCGGGTGGTCGCCTGAGCCTGGCCGCCGGCACGCTGTCGGGCGAGGAACAACGGGCAAGGCTGCGCGCCGAAGGAGTGCGCATGGTCAATCAACGGGTGGATATCAAGCGCCATGGCTGGCGTCCGATGGAGCACAGCGGTTAGAGTGCGCCCTGTTTTTGGCAATCCAGTCGGTACCCGCGACTGGGCAATTCACGTTCTTGTAATTCCACGCAGATCTCAGCCCAATGGCCCGTAAAACCTGGCGTGCCGCACTCGCCGCCTATGCTTCGCCGGCAAGTCTGGCCCTGCTGCTTCTTGGCTTCGCCGCCGGCCTGCCGTACATGTTGGTGTTCTCCACGTTGTCGGTGTGGCTGCGTGAAGCTGGCGTGTCGCGGGAAACCATCGGCTTCGCCAGCCTGATCGGCCTGGCTTACGCCTTCAAATGGATCTGGTCGCCGCTGCTCGACCAATGGCGCCTGCCTTTGCTCGGCCGCCTCGGCCGCCGCCGCTCCTGGCTGGTGCTGGCGCAAATCATCATCGCCCTGGGTCTGATCGGCATGGCGCTGTGCGACCCACGCGCCCATCTGACCTGGCTGATCGCCATCGCCGTACTGGTGGCTTTCGCCTCTGCCACCCAGGACATCGCGGTAGACGCCTACCGCCTGGAAATCGCCGACGACACCCGCCAGGCCGCCCTCGCCGCCAGCTATATGCTTGGCTACCGCGTCGCCGCCCTGCTTGCCACGGCGGGCGCGCTGTACTTCGCCGAGTGGTTCGGTTCCACCACCGTTTCCTACGAGTTCGGTGCCTGGGCCAGCACCTATCTACTGTTCGCCGTGCTGATGCTGCCGGGCCTGCTCACCACGTTGTGGATGCGCGAGCCGCATGTGGATATGCCGGCACAGACCACCACCTCGCGTTTCAAACTCAAGGACCAGCTGTACTCGGTGCTGATTCTGCTGGTGATGCTGATCTCCCTGCCGGCGATGATCACCGGCCTGCTTGACCGCGCCTGGCCACGCGCCGCGCTCTACGCGATTTTCCTCGGTGCCTGCCTGATGCCCGCCGGACGCCGCCTGATCGCGCCGGTGCGCGACCTGCTGAGCCAGCAGCGCAAGCAATTGATTGTCGCCGCCCGCGGCAAGGTGATTCCCAACTTCGACTTCGTGCACCAGGCGGTGTCGATGATTGTGCTGATCATCATCCTGGTCACCGCTGCGGCGGCGGCCAAAGCCTTCACCAGCGGTGCCTGGCCGCGCGGCACCCTGTATGTGCTGATCGCCCTGGCCTGCGTATCGGCACCGGGGCGTCTGCTGATGGCCCCGGTGGTCACGCCGATCAGTGAGTTCGTCCAGCGCTACCGCTGGCAGGCGTTGCTGTTGCTGGGCTTGATTGCCACCTATCGCATGTCGGATACGGTGATGGGGGTGATGGCCAACGTGTTCTACATCGATCAGGGCTTCACCAAAGAGCAGATCGCCAGCGTGAGCAAGCTGTTTGGTCTGGTGATGACCTTGCTGGGTGCCGGCGCGGGCGGCTTGCTGATTGTGCGCTTTGGCATTATGCCGATCCTGCTGATTGGCGGCGTGCTATCGGCGGCCACCAACCTGCTGTTCATGCTCCTGAGCGACATGGGTGCCAATCTGGACATGCTGATTGTGACCATTTCCGCCGACAACTTCAGCGCAGGCCTGGCCACATCAGCCTTTGTCGCCTACCTGTCGAGCCTGACCAACCTGAAATTCTCCGCCACCCAATACGCCCTGCTCAGCTCGATCATGCTGCTGCTACCACGGCTGATCGGTGGTTACTCGGGGGTGATGGTGGAAAACGTCGGCTACCACAAATTCTTCCTGATCACCGCGCTACTGGGCATTCCGACGCTGATTCTGATTTGCTGGCAATGGCAGCGGATGGCGAGTCAGCCAGCGGTACCGCCGGCTGAGGAGCAACCGCCCATAGCGGCCGAGGAAAAGGCTATGTAGAAGCGGCTTCAGCCTCGATGTTTTTGATCGCCAAGAGCATCGCGGTTGAAGCCGCTCCTACAGAGACGAGGTAATTACGCCGGCTCTTGGACCATACGAATAACCCGCTGCGGGAAGGGAATGGCAATCCCGGCATCCTGCAAGCGGTCGCGAATCTCTTCGTTGAATTTGAAGGTCAGGCTCCAGTAGTCCGCGGTCTTCACCCACACCCGCAACGACATCTTGATCGAGCTATCGCCCAACGACGCCACCACCACGGCTGGTGCCGGGTCCTTGAGCACACGCTCGTCCTCGGCCATGTCCATCAGCACCTGCTTGGCCGCTTGCAGGTCGGCGTCGTAGTTGATGCCGATATCGAACACCACCTGGCGCGTGGCCTGGCGGTTGTAGTTGGTGATGATGCCGTTGGACAGACCGCCGTTGGGCATGATCACCGTCTTGTTGTCGCCGGTGCGCAGCACGGTGTGGAATATCTGGATGTTATCCACAGTGCCGGTAACGCCTTGCGCTTCGATGACATCGCCAATACGGAAAGGACGAAACAGCAGAATCAGCACGCCACCGGCAAAGTTGGCCAGGCTGCCCTGCAGCGCCAGGCCGATGGCCAGGCCGGCAGCACCAATGGCGGCGATAAAGGAGGTGGTTTCCACGCCAATCATCGACGCCGCGCTGATCACCAGCAGCACTTTCAGAATGATATTGGCCAGGGTGCCGATAAACCCTTGCAGGGCCGGGTCTCCCAGGCGTTTGCCGATAAGCGCGCTGAGGTTGTTCGTGAGCCGGTTGATCAGCCACCAGCCGATCGCCAATACCACCAAGGCCAGCAGCACACGGCCGCTATAGGCCATGATGACCGGTAACCACGCCTGTGAAGCGTCCACCAGGTGGTCCACTTGCGCATTGAAATCCATAACCCACTCCCCCACTGCCTGACCGCCCGTACGCCGGTCATGAAAAACAGCTGTGATGTAGGTTGCGACGTCTCGTAGATGGGATGGTTCCCGAATTTGGCCCGAGCCAATATCCGGTCAGACGCTGTGAAAACGTAGCGAGCGAAGGATAGGCAAGGCGGAAACAGGCGAACAAGCGGAGTTGGCTGTAGCCAATGAGCATTGTGAGTCTGTTTTCAACGCCGCCTAGCCGAGCGCAGTAGTTTTCACAGTGTCTGGAACACTAATCGCGGAAATTGTTGAACTGGAGGGGCATGCCGAACTCTTTTGCACGTAGCGCCGCGATGGCTTCTTGCAGGTCATCCCGCTTCTTGCCGGTCACCCGAACCTGCTCGCCCTGGATGGCGGCCTGGACTTTGAGTTTGGCGTCTTTGATATGGGCAACGATCTTCTTCGCCAGGTCCTTATCGATGCCCTCGCGCAGAACTGCTTCCTGCTTCACACTCTTGCCCGATGGATACGCATCTTTCAGCTCCAGGCACTGCACATCGATCTTGCGCTTGACTAGGCTGAGTCTGAGAATCTCCACCATCTGCTCGAGTACAAATTCGGCGTCACCGGTCAGGTTGATGGTCAGATCCTTGAACTCGAAAGTACCTTTGCCACGCAGGTCATAACGACGCTCCAACTCTTTAATCGCGTTGTCGACAGCATTGGTCACTTCGTGTTTGTCCAGTTCGGACACCACGTCGAACGAGGGCATGGGAATTCTCCAGATAGACGGCGTGATAAGTCTTACAGACAATGCACGCCAAGCTTGACGGTTAAAATGCCGGATCATTATATATCTGCCGATACAAACACCGCCCGGCCAACCGCCGGCACCTTCATTATTTCTCTCGAGTCTGCCAATGCCCAACCCCCATCTCAGCATCCTGGTGGTGGACGACGCCAAGTTCTCCAGCGCCATGATCGGCCGAGCCCTGAGCCAAGCCGGTTACCTCGATGTGCGCTTTGCCAGCAGCGCACTGGAGGCCTTGACGCTGTTGGAACAACGTCCTGCCAGCGTGCTGCTCGCCGACTGGCTGATGCCGGAAATCGACGGCCTGGAACTGACCGGCCGCGTCCGCCAACTGGACGAAATGGCGGACCACTACACCTACGTCATGCTGCTTACCGGCAAGGAAGGCGAAAACGTACTGAGTGAGGCCTTCGACCGTGGCGTCGATGACTTTGTCAGCAAGTCGGCCATGAGCGAGCAACTGGTGCCACGGGTGTACGCCGCCGACCGTCTGTGCAACACCTTGCAGCGCCTGCTGCAGGAAAACCGCATGCTCACCCAGAACATTTCCAGCCTGGAACAGCGCAATCTGGTCGACCCGCTGACCGGCCTGGGCAACCCGCGCTATCTGCATCAGATGATGATCGACAGCATCCGCCAGGTGGAGTCCCGTGGCGGTGCCGTGTGCTATCTGCTGATCGGCCTGCAGGACGCGCCGAACTTGCGTCAGCAGTACGGCGAAAGCTTCTACAACGAGCTGCTGCATGGCGTTGCCCGCCGTCTGCAACAGTTGGTGCGGCCGCTGGACGTGCTGGTTCGACTGGACGATCACCACTTCGGCCTGCTGACCCTGCTGGAAGACCTGCAGGAATGCTCGCCAAGCAGTTTCAAACGCCTGCATGAAGGGCTCAATCTCAAAGCGTTCAAGACCAGCGAAGGTTTTATCACCCTCAAGGCCGGTATCAGCCTGGTGGGAATGGACGCCAAGGCGCTGCCGATCCAGCCTCAGGCGCTGATCGACCAGGCCACCACCCTGCTGCCCGAAGCCTATGGCAGCGGTCGCGTCGCTGCGGTGCGTCTGCCGCTGAACAAGTAAATGCATTGGCACATTCTCGGTGCGGGCAGCCTGGGCACCCTCTGGGCTGCCCGTCTGGCCCGCGCCAATGTGCCGGTCACCCTGCTGCTACGCAATCGTCAACGTCTGGCCAGCTACCGTCAGCTGGGCGGCCTGACGCTGGTGGAACAGGGCCAGGCCAGCCTGTATCCAGTGCCGGCGCAAAGCGTCGACGACACCAGCCCCATTCGTTTGCTTCTGCTGGCGTGCAAGGCCTATGACGCCGAGGCTGCCGCAGCCAGCGTGGCCCATCGGCTGACCACGGATGCCCAGGTGGTTCTACTGCAAAACGGTATGGGCAGTCAGGACGCCGTGGCCGCCCGCCTGCCAAGAGCCCGTTGCATTCTTGCCTCCAGTACCGAAGGTGCCTTTCGTGACGGCGATTTCCGCGTGGTGTTTGCCGGCCATGGCCATACCTGGCTGGGCGACCCGCAGAACCCCGTCCCATCCGCGTGGCTGGCCGACCTGCAAAACGCCGGTATTTCCCATGAATGGACACCCGATATCCTCAGTCGCCTATGGCGCAAGCTGGCGCTGAACTGCGCCATCAACCCACTCACGGTGCTCTATGACTGCCGCAATGGCGCTCTGCTGGAGCATCCGGCGGAAGTGGCCACCCTGTGCGCCGAACTGAGCGAACTGCTCAGCCTGTGCGGCCAAACGGCAGCGGCGGAGCATCTGGACGAAGAAGTGCAACGAGTCATCAAGGCCACCGCAGCCAACTACTCATCCATGCATCAGGATGCAGCGCAGGGGCGGCGTACGGAGATCAGCTATCTGATTGGCCATGCCTGCGCGGTGGCGCAGCGGCATAACTGCGCGGTGCCGCATTTGCAGGTGTTGCTGGAGCGCCTGCAGGCAGAGTTGGGCAGTAAAGGCCTGCCGACCGACTAGCACGTCGCGCAAATCCGTAGGAGCGGCTTCAGCCGCGATGCGTTTGTCGTATGCACGACCCAATCGCGGCTAAAGCCGCTTCTACAAAAGCAGCATCCCTGAAGTCGTTGAGCTACCTCTGACCAGGCGTTACCCTGCCCACCTCTCTAGAAAAGGTGTTGCCTCGCTTATGTCCCTGCGCAAGCGCCTGGAAAACCTGTCGGTCGGCCGCAAGTTGTTGGCGGCGTTGTTGGCGTTGCTGACCACGGTGTTGCTGGTGGCCAATCTGGCGTTTATTAGTGCCGCCTACTGGATCTCCCAGGAAAATATGGCACCCCAGGCCCTGCAGACCCTCGGTCGCCTGCTGTCCACACCCGCCTTGAGCAACGAGGCCTTGAGCTCACGCGCCACCGCCGAAGCCTTGCTGCAACGCTTGGACAGCTACAGCCCGCTGCGCGCCGCAGCACTGTATGGCAGCGATGGCCGCCGTCTGGCGCAGCTGGAGCATGGCGAAAAACTGCATCTGCCACGCCGCATCGAACAACTGTCCACCTGGCGTTATGGCGAATTTCGCACCAACCAATTGTTCGAACTGCCGCAGGAAGGCAAACCGCCCGGCCATTTGCTGTTGGTGGCCTCCAGCGAACTGCCCGGCGCGTTCTACACCGGTACCCTGACCGCCAGCCTGGTGATTCTGGCCTGCAGTGTGCTGCTCTGGTCGCTGGTGGCGCGGCAGATCCGCCGGCTGGTGACCCGCCCGATTCGCCGCCTGGAGGAGCTGTCGCGCCAGGTGACCCGCGAAGAGAACTACGCCCTGCGCGCCGAGCGCGGCAATCAGGACGAAATCGGCAGCCTGGCCGAAGCGGTGAATACCATGTTGTCGCGCATCGAAGCCCGCGAGCAGCAGCTCAAGCGCGCCCGCGACGACGCGCAGATGGCCTTCGACCAGGCTCAGCGGCTGGCCGAAGAAACCCGCCACTCCAATCGCAAGCTGGAGCTGGAAGTACAGGTGCGTAGCAAGATCGAGAAAAAGCTCACCGGCTTTCAGAATTACCTCAATAGCATCATCGACTCCATGCCCTCGGCGCTGATTGCCCTCGATGAACAGCTGTATGTCAGCCAGTGGAATCAGGAAGCCAGCGCCCTCTCCGGCACACGCCTGGACGAAGCCCTGAACCAGCCAGTATTCCTCGCCTTCCCGCCGCTGAAACCCTACCTGCCGCAACTCAAGCGCACCGCCGAACGCCACACGGTGGAAAAAATCGAGCGGGTGACCTGGACCCGAGGCGACACCAAGTGCCATTACGCCCTCACCTTCTACCCCTTGATGGGTGGTGCCGGGCGCGGCGTGGTGATCCGTATCGATGACATCAGCCAGCGCCTGTCGCTGGAAGAAATGATGGTGCAGTCGGAAAAAATGCTCTCCGTGGGCGGCCTGGCAGCCGGTATGGCGCACGAAATCAACAACCCCCTGGGGGCGATTCTGCATAACGTGCAGAACATTCGCCGGCGCTTGTCCGCCGAGCTGCCGCGCAATCAGGAAGTGGCCGACGCCGTGGGCGTCTCGCTGGATACCGTCTATCAATACCTGCAAGGCCGCGAAGTCCCGCAGTTGCTCGATGGCATTCAGCAGGCGGGGTCCCGGGCGGCGAAGATCGTCACCCATATGCTCAGCTTCAGCCGCATGAGCAACCGGCAGTTGGCCCCCTGCCAGTTACCCGCCCTGCTCGACCAAGCGGTAGAAATCGCCGGCAACGACTTCGACCTCACCGAAGGCTTCGACTTCAAAGGCCTGAATATCGAGCGCGAATTCGACCCGCAGGTTGGCTTGGTGCCGGGCATCGCCAACGAGCTGGAACAGGTGCTGCTCAACCTGCTGAAAAACGCCGCCCAGGCCATTCACCAGCGCGAGGCCAAACCCGGTTCGTTGCTGGAACCAGGGCGCATCGTGCTGCGCACCCGGCTGGCCGAGCCCTGGGCCGAGATTCAGGTGGAAGACAACGGCATTGGCATGCCGGAGCTGGTGCGCAAACGCATCTTCGAACCCTTCTTCACCACCAAGGAAGTCGGCCAAGGCACCGGCCTGGGCTTGTCGGTTTCCTACTTCATCATTACCAACAACCACAAAGGCCAGATGGAGGTGCAGTCCACCCTGGGCCAGGGCACCTGCTTCACCCTGCGTCTGCCCCTGGCAACGCCCCCCCCCGATTACCTCGAAGAGAGCTGAACATGGGTTTTCGCCTGTCGAAGATTTACACCCGCACCGGCGATGCCGGCGAAACCGGCCTGGCCGATGGCCGCCGCGTGCCCAAGGATCACCCTCGTGTCGAAGCCATGGGCGAGCTGGACAGCCTCAACAGCCAGCTTGGCTTGCTGCTGGCCGGCTTGGCCGAACATGAAGTGATGTGGCCGGGGCTGAGCGAGGTGATTGATGTGTTGACGCCCTGCCAGCACCGGCTGTTTGACCTCGGTGGCGAACTGGCGATGCCGCAGTACCAGGCGTTGAACCAGGCCGAGGTAGAGCGCCTGGAGGCGGCCATCGATCTGTGGAATGAAGAGCTGGGGCCGCTGGAGAACTTTATTCTGCCGGGTGGCTCATTGCTGGTGGCGCAGGCCCATGTGTGCCGAGCGCAGGCCAGGAGCGCTGAACGGCGGTGTCAGCAATTGAATGCGCTGGAACCGTTGAAAGGGGTGGGATTGGCGTATGTAAATCGGCTTTCGGATTTGCTGTTTGTCGCGGCGCGTCTGATTGGGCGACGTATGCAAATCAACGAAGTGCTTTGGCAGGCGGCGCCGAAGCCGGAGTGAGATTGACGGTCCTATAACCAGACCTGTAGGAGCGGCTTCAGCCGCGAGCTTTTCAGAATCAAAAGCATCGCGGCTAAAGCCGCTCCTACGAGGATTTATCAGTCAGAAAACTGCGGCCAGAACGCACGAATGCCGGCCACACCCTGGGCACCAGCCTCCCAGGCTTTTTCGGTAGCCCCTGCGCCAACCCCACCGAGCAGAAACACCGGCTGATTGAAGCCCGCAATCATTTCCTGCGCCGCCTCCCAGCCCAACGGCTGAGCCTCGGGGTGAGTCTGAGTTGCCTGCACCGGCGACAGGGTGACGAAGTCCACGCCCATCTCCGTCGCCAACGCCAACTCTTCAGCGTTATGACAGGACGCTGCCAACCAGCGATGCGTCGGGAACGGCCGACCACCGCTGACCAGCTTGCGCAATTGGGTCGACGTCAGGTGCCAACCAGCCGCCGGAAAATCGCCCAGCCATTCCAGCGGTCCCTTGAGCATCAGCTGCGCACGGCCGGCGCACAGGCCGACAGCGTCCACCGCAAGGTCGCGGTACTGCGGGTCGTACATGTTCGGGGCACGCAGCTGGACCAGGCGAATGCCGCCTTCCAAGGCCGCCTTGAGCCCTAGCAAAAGTTGCTTGGGTTCCAGGTTGTCGGGGGTAATCAGGTAATGCTCGGGCAGACGCGCAGCAGCCACGATCGGGCGGTTGGCGGCGGGGAATTCGTAGTCGTTCAGTTCACGGTTGCTTACCCAAGCCAATGGCTGGCCTTCAGCCCCATGGGGCTCGCCGGTAAAGGCGCTGACTTCCCAGACATCCAACAGCACATGTTTGTCCGGGTAGTCATGGCGCACCTGAATCAGCGGCCGTGCAGCCGTCACCTGAATGCCCAGCTCCTCGGCCAGCTCTCGGCCCAGGGCAGCGCGCACCGACTCGCCCTCCTCGACCTTGCCGCCGGGGAACTCCCACAGGCCACCCTGATGTTTATCGTCGGGGCGACGGGCGAGCAAAATGCGCCCATCGGTCCCACGAATAACCGCTGCCGCCACATGCACTCGTTTCACGCCGTTTATTCCTCTCGTGCTGCCTGCTGCCAGCGCTGGAACGCCGGCCACTGGTAGATGGTTTCAACATAGGCTGCGGCCTCGGCCGACAGCACCGCCCGGTAGCCGCGAAAACGCACGGCGACCGGGGCAAAAAAGGCATCCGCCAGGCTGACATGGCCAAACAGATAGGGGCCGTCCTGGCCAAACTCGCTCCGGCAGCGCGCCCAGATGGCGCTGATGCGCTCGATATCGGCCAGAACATCAGCCGGCACCTCGGGCAACGCCTGATCGCGCGACAGGTCCATGGGCATCGCCGTACGCAGGGGCACAAAGCCGCTGTGCATCTCCGCACATACGCTACGGGCGATGGCACGCGCATAGGCACCACGGGGCCACAGATGGGCCTCAGGGAAGGTTTCGGCGAGGTATTCGCTGATAGCCAGGGAATCCCAGATCGAGCCTTCTGCAGTTTTCAGCAGCGGCACTTTACCGGTGGGCGAGTGCTCGAGGATGCGCTCGCGGGTATCCGGCTGGTTCAGGCGGATTACCTGCTCGCTGTAAGGGGTGCCGGAGAGCTCCAGCGCCAATGCGGCGCGCAGCGACCAGGAGGAGTAAGTCTTGTCGCCGATTACCAGGGAGAGAGCCATGTGCATCATCCTTTGTTGAGCCCAATTAACGAACTGCGACAATAGGCAGCGTCTGGGCCCAGGGCAAATTCCGATTGTTCATGCGCGGATAAGTCCGGGGAATACTGCATTCCCTGTGGGAGGGGCTCTAGCCGCGATGTTCTATCAAAAGCTCGCGGCTAAAGCCCTTCCCACAAAACGGTTTAGGAGCGGTATTCGGCGTTGATGCGCACGTACTCGTGGGACAGGTCGGTGGTCCAGATGGTTTCGCTGCAGGTGCCGCGGCCCAGCTCGATACGGATACCGATCTCTTCCTGGGCCATTACCGCAGCGCCCTGCTCTTCGGTGTAGGTGGTCGCGCGGCAGCCACGGCTGGCGATGCACACGTCACCGAGGAACACGTCGATCTTGCTCACATCCAGCTGCGCCACACCGGCACGACCCACAGCGGCCAGAATGCGGCCCCAGTTCGGGTCGGAGGCGAACAGGGCCGTCTTGATCAGCGGCGAGTGGGCGACGGCGTAGGCGACGTCCAGGCATTCCTGGTGGGTAGCACCACCGTTGGCTTGCACAGTGACGAACTTGGTGGCGCCTTCGCCGTCACGGACGATGGCTTGCGCCAACTCCATGGACACATCCAGCACGGCCTGCTTCAGCTCGGCGAACAGCGCGCCGCTGGCCTGGGTGACTTCCGCCAGCTCGGCCTGGCCGGTGGCGACCAGGATGCAGCAATCGTTGGTAGAAGTATCGCCGTCGATGGTGATGCGGTTGAACGACTTGTTCGCCGCATCGCGTAGCAGGTCCTGCAATACGCCCTGGGAGACTTTGGCGTCAGTGGCGATATAGCCAAGCATGGTGGCCATATTCGGCTTGATCATCCCGGCACCCTTGCTGATGCCGGTTACGGTGACGGTCACGCCTTCGTGCACGAACTGGCGGCTGGCACCTTTGGGCTGGGTGTCGGTAGTCATGATGCCGCTGGCCGCAGCCGCCCAGTTATCCACAGACAGATCTGCCAGCGCGGCAGCCAGGGCACCTTCGATTTTTTCCACCGGCAGCGGCTCGCCGATAACGCCAGTGGAGAACGGCAGCACGGAGGTCTCTGGCACGCCGGTCAGTTCAGCCAGCTTGGCGCAGGTACGCGCAGCGGCTAGCAGGCCTGGTTCGCCGGTACCGGCGTTGGCATTGCCAGTATTGGTCAACAGGTAGCGCACCGGGTTGACCACGTTTTTCTTCGCCAGAATCACCGGCGCGGCGCAGAAAGCATTCAAGGTGAACACTCCGGCAACGCTCGAGCCTTCGGCACAGCGCATCACCACCACGTCTTTGCGCCCCTCGCGCTTGATGCCGGCAGAGGAAATACCGAGTTCAAAACCAGCGACAGGGTGCAGCGTAGGCAGAGGACCGAGACCAACAGGCATGGGGATGAGCTCCTTGGCAGAAACCGAGTAAAACCGCGCCCCTTCGGCGCAGCATGAATTCAAGCAAAAACGCCGCGAACGGCAATTCGTTCACGGCGTTTTATCACACAGCTTTTACATTGCAGGCTTAAGAAATCTGGCCGTGGCAATGTTTGTATTTCTTACCCGAGCCGCAGTAGCAGAGTTCGTTGCGACCGATCTTCTGATCGTTACGTACGGGTGCGAATGTGGCGACTGCCACTTCACCTTCCGGCTCCAGCTCAGGCTCGTCCAGCGCCGAGGCTTCGGCGTGTTCAAACTGCATGCGCGAGGCCAGAGCTTCGGCTTCCTGGCGCAGACGCGCCTCTTCTTCGACCGGGTCTTCGCGACGCACTTGGACGTGGGACAGAACGCGAATGGTGTCGCGTTTGATCGAATCCAGCAGTTCCTGGAACAGGGTGAAGGACTCGCGCTTGTACTCCTGCTTCGGGTTCTTCTGCGCGTAACCACGCAGGTGAATACCGTGGCGCAGGTGGTCCATGGTCGACAGGTGGTCTTTCCACAGGTCGTCCAGTACGCGCAGCAGAATCTGCTTCTCGAAGGTACGCAGGGCTTCGGCGCTGGCCGCGTCTTCTTTTTCGTTGTAGGCCTTCAGCAGCTCTTCGAGGATGCGCGCACGCAGCGGCTCTTCGTACAGCTGGGCGTCGTCGTCGAGCCACTGCTGGATCGGCAACTTGATGCTGAAGTCGTTGAACAGCGCAGTTTCCAGACCGGCGATATCCCACTGTTCGGGCAGCGATTGCGGGGCAATGTGCTGATTGATGGTGTTATCCAGCACTTCCTGACGGAAGTCGGCGATGGTGTCGCCGATATCGCTGGCGGCCAGCAGGCTGTTGCGCATGTGGTAGATCACTTTGCGCTGCTCGTTGGCGACGTCGTCGAACTCCAGCAGTTGCTTACGCATGTCGAAGTTGCGGCCTTCCACTTTGCGTTGGGCCTTTTCGATGGCGTTGCTGACCATGCGGTGCTCGATGGCTTCGCCGGACTGCATGCCCAGGGCCTTCATAAAGTTCTTCACCCGGTCGGAGGCGAAGATGCGCATCAGGTTGTCTTCCAGCGACAGGTAGAAACGGCTGGAACCCGGGTCGCCCTGACGGCCGGAACGGCCACGCAGCTGGTTGTCGATACGGCGCGATTCGTGACGCTCGGACGCAATTACATGCAAGCCACCGGACTCGATCACCAGTTGGTGACGCTTGTGCCAGTCGGCCTTGATCTGCGCGATCTGCTCTTCGGTCGGGTTTTCCAGGGCGGCCACTTCGACTTCCCAGTTACCGCCCAACAGAATGTCGGTACCGCGACCAGCCATGTTGGTGGCGATGGTCAGCGCACCCGGGCGACCGGCCTGGGCAATGATTTCGGCTTCTTTCTCGTGGAACTTGGCGTTGAGTACTTTGTGCTCGATGCCTTCTTGTTCCAGCAGCTTGGACACGTATTCCGAGCTGTCGATAGACGCCGTACCCACCAGGATCGGACGGCCAACAGCCTGGCTTTCCTTGATGTCGGCAACGATGGCGGCGTACTTCTCTTCCTGGGTCAGGTACACCAGGTCGTTGAAGTCTTTACGGGCCAGCGGCTTGTTCGGCGGAATGACCACCACCGGCAGGTTGTAGATCTGGTGGAACTCGAACGCTTCGGTGTCAGCGGTACCGGTCATGCCGGAGAGTTTGCTGTACAGACGGAAGTAGTTCTGGAAGGTGGTGGAAGCCAGGGTCTGGCTCTCGGCCTGGATATTCAGACCTTCCTTCGCTTCGATGGCCTGGTGCAGGCCTTCGGACAGACGACGACCCGGCATGGTACGGCCGGTGTGCTCGTCGACCAGCAGAACCTGGTCGTTCTGCACGATGTACTCGACGTTGCGGTGGAACAGTTTGTGGGCACGCAGGCCGGCATACACGTGGGTCAGCAGACCGAGGTTGTGCGCCGAGTACAGACTTTCGCCTTCGGCCAGGAGGCCGGCGTGGGTAAGCATGTCTTCGATGAACTGGTGACCGGCTTCGTTGAGTTCGACCTGACGGGTCTTTTCATCAACGGTGAAATGGCCTTCCTGGGTCACTACGCCTTCCACTTCCTCGATATGTTGCTTGAGGCGTGGAATCAGCAGGTTGATCTGCATGTACAGCTTGGAGCTGTCTTCGGCCTGGCCGGAGATGATCAGCGGGGTACGGGCTTCGTCGATGAGGATCGAGTCCACTTCGTCGATCACCGCGAAGTTCAACTCACGCTGGAACTTCTCTTCAACGCTGAACGCCATGTTGTCGCGCAGGTAGTCGAAGCCGAATTCGTTGTTGGTACCGTAGGTGATGTCGGACGCATAAGCGGCGCGCTTTTCTTCCGGCGGCTGGAACGGGCTGACGATACCTACGGACAGGCCGAGGAACTCATACAGCGGACGCATCCAGTTGGCGTCGCGGCGAGCCAGGTAGTCGTTCACCGTAACCACGTGTACGCCTTTGCCAGACAGGGCGTTGAGGTAAACGGCCAGGGTACCCACCAGGGTTTTACCTTCACCGGTACGCATCTCGGCGATCTTGCCTTCATGCAGGGTGGCGCCACCGATCAGCTGAACGTCGAAGTGACGCATGCCCATCACGCGCTTACCCGCTTCACGGGCGACCGCGAAGGCTTCAGGTAACAGTTGGTCGAGGGTTTCGCCTTTGGCCAGACGGGCCTTGAACTCTTCGGTCTTGGCGCGCAGCTGCTCGTCGGACAGAGCCAGCATCTGCTCTTCGAACGAATTGGCGGCTTGCACCACCTTCTGCATGCGCTTCACTTCGCGCTCGTTCTTGCTTCCAAAGAGTTTTTTTAACAAAGGCGCAAACATATCGGCAGGATCTTCCACACATATGGATGGAGGGCGGCCCCGTGAGCAGCCCGCGCAGCCTTCATGGCTGCTTGCGAAGCGGGCATTCTACCCGGAATCGTTATTGAGGAAAGTAGCGTTGTTGCACTGTGCCAGCAGCTGATGTTTTCGCCACAGGCTATTCAGTTACGGACTACAAAATTGACTACTCAGTCTGATTGTTGTCGACGTAAAACCTGACCAGTTACAACTAGTAAACATTTCCAAGGCTTGTATATGGGGGCACTTTTTCCTCAATCAACCCCCTGCCCGACAGCCCTCGGCGCAGACGCCAAGCTGCTTCTGCTACCATGACCGCCCACCCCCCGAAGACCCGTCGCCATGGCTTTCCGCCCGCTGCCCGCCAAGGGCCACACCGCTGTGCTCCGCGACGCCAAGCCGTTGCAAGCGCTGATCAATCAGGCGCATCGCCTGGATCATTTGCAGCGCCTGCTGGAAAGCCAACTGCAACCTGCCGCTCGTGAACACTGCCACGTTGCCTCGTGGCGCGAAGGCTGCCTGCTACTGATTGTCACAGACGGCCACTGGGCCACCCGTTTGCGCTATCAACAGCGCCGCCTGGAGCGGCAACTGCAAATGCTGGAAGCGTTCCGCGGCCTCACCCGCATTCTCTTTAAAGTGCAGCCACGGGTCGGCGTCGCCAAGATGCGCGGGCACACGATGCAGCTGTCTAGCGAAACGGCAGAAGGGATTCAGGAAGTGGCGGAAGGGATCAGCGACCCGGGCTTACGCGCGGCGCTGGAGCGCTTGGCGCGGCACGGGAAAGATTGAGTTCGACTGGTAAAGAAAAGCGTCGCGGCTGAAGCCGCTCCTACGGGGACCGCGTATTCCGTAGCAGCGGCTTCAGCCGCGATTGCTTTTAAATGCTCATAAAAAAAGCCACCCGAAGGTGGCTTTAAGAAACAGCTAAGGAGGGTATTGCTCAACCAGCCGCAACTGGTCGCATGTACGAAATCGGCGCGCTCTTCACGTCGTCGAAAGTCACCACTTCCCAAGCGTCACGTTGCTCAATCAAGGTGCGCAACAGACGGTTGTTCAGCGCATGCCCCGACTTGAAGCCGCGGAACTCGCCAATCAGGCTGTTACCCAGCAGGTAGAGGTCGCCGATAGCGTCAAGAATCTTGTGCTTAACGAATTCGTCTTCGTAGCGAAGGCCGTCTTCGTTCAATACGCGAAACTCATCAACCACGATGGCGTTTTCTACGCTGCCGCCGAGTGCCAGGTTCTGTGAACGCAGGAACTCGATGTCACTCATAAAACCGAAAGTCCGCGCACGGCTCACTTCTTTTACGAAGGAGGTGCTGGAGAAATCCACGCTCGCGCTCTGGGTGCGATTGCGGAAAACCGGGTGATCGAAATCGATCTCGAAACTCACCTTGAAACCATCGAAGGGAACGAAGGTGGCGCGCTTGTCGCCCTCTACAACCGTTACTTCGCGGGTGATGCGGATGAATTTCTTCGCCGCTTCCTGCTCTTGCAGACCAGCGGATTGAATCAGGAATACGAAGGGGCCAGCACTACCGTCCATGATCGGCACTTCGGACGCGGAGAGCTCGACGTAGGCGTTATCGATGCCCAGGCCAGCCATGGCCGAAAGCAGGTGCTCCACGGTGTCCACTTTCACATCACCATTGACCAGTGTGGTCGACATGGTGGTTTCACCGACATTCTCGGCACGTGCGCGAATTTCCACGACGGGGTCCAAGTCGGTACGACGAAACACGATACCGGTATCGACCGGTGCCGGCTTGAGGGTCAGGTAAACCTTCTCCCCAGAATGCAGGCCGACGCCGGTGGCGCGGATGATGTTCTTCAGGGTGCGTTGTTTGATCATGGATTGGCCGCTATAACACTAGTTGCGAATTGTTTTCAACAATGGCCGGGGATGATACCAGACCCGGCCTGTGCTGAACACCAATCACCCCAATACTCCTGATACATTTCATCAATCAGCCTGACGACGCAGGAACGCCGGGATATCCAGATAATCCAGATCGTCCTGCGCGTTCAGCTTGGCTGCAGCAGCAGCGCCAGCATGAGCCTGATTGCGCATTACGGTCGGACGATCCAGGTCGCGGTAGTTCACCGCAGGCTGTTCGTGGCGTGGTGCAGCGGCGGACGGCATGGCAGCTGCTTGCACGGTGTTATCGATAACCTTGACCGGCTTCTCGATTTTCGCGCCCAGGCCTGTAGCCACCACGGTCACGTGCAGTTCGTCGCGCATGTCCGGGTCGATCACAGTGCCGACCTTGACGGTAGCCTGCTCGGACGCGAACTGCTCAATGATGTTACCCACGTCGGAGTACTCACCCAGAGACAGGTCAGGACCGGCGGTGATGTTCACCAGAATGCCGCGAGCGCCTTGCAGGTTCACGTCTTCCAGCAGCGGGTTGCGGATCGCTGCTTCGGTCGCTTCACGGGCACGGTTCGGACCGCTGGCGCAGCCAGTGCCCATCATCGCCATGCCCATTTCGCTCATCACGGTTTTCACGTCGGCGAAGTCGACGTTGATCATGCCCGGACGCTTGATGATGTCGGAGATACCGCGCACGGCACCGGCCAGTACATCGTCAGCCTTGGCGAAAGCCGACAAGAGGCTCGCGTCTTTGCCGAGGATGGTCAGCAGTTTTTCGTTGGGAATGGTGATCAGCGAGTCAACGCTCATCGACAGCGCGCGGATGCCTTCTTCGGCGATCAGCATGCGCTTGCGGCCTTCGAACGGGAACGGACGGGTCACCACCGCAACGGTGAGGATGCCCATTTCCTTGGCCACTTCAGCAATGATCGGGGCCGCACCGGTACCGGTACCGCCACCCATGCCGGTGGTGATGAAGACCATGTCGGTGCCTTGCAGCACTTCGGCGATACGCTCGCGGTCTTCCATGGCAGCCTGACGGCCGACTTCCGGGTTGGCACCAGCGCCCAAGCCCTTGGTCACGCCAGTACCGAGTTGCAGCACGGTACGCGCGCCGACATTTTTCAATGCCTGAGCGTCCGTGTTGGCGCAGATGAACTCGACGCCTTCAATGTTGTTTTTGGCCATATGGTTAACAGCATTACCGCCGCCGCCACCCACACCGATGACCTTGATAACTGCACTTTGCGGGATATTGTCTACGAGCTCGAACATGGTCCCCTCTCCTTTGCTTTTCTAGTTGTAACGCCTACAGCACACGCGGTTTAACATCAGAAATTGCCCTGGACCCAGCGTTTCAGCCGCTCCAGTACAGGTGTCTTTGGTTCGTCGTTGTAGCTGCTGCCACCCGACAGCGAGATGCCGTCGTTCTGCTTTTGCAGCCCGTACATGAGCAAGCCCACGCCGGTCGAATAAATCGGGTTGTGCACCACGTCCGCCAGGCCTTTGATGCCTTGCGGCATGCCCAGGCGAACCGGCATGTGGAAGATTTCTTCAGCCAGTTCCACCGCGCCTTCCATCTTGGAAGTGCCGCCGGTGAGGACGATGCCGGCCGGGATCAGGTCTTCGTAACCGCTGCGGCGCAGCTCAGCCTGGACCAGGGTGAACAGCTCGTCGTAACGCGGCTCCACCACTTCAGCCAGGGACTGACGCGACAGGTCACGGGGCGGACGATCACCCACGCTTGGCACCTTGATGGTTTCGCCAGCGCCAGCCAGCTTGGCCAGGGCGCAGGCGTAGCGAATCTTGATTTCTTCGGCGTACTGGGTCGGGGTACGCAGCGCCATGGCGATGTCGTTGGTGACCTGGTCGCCGGCAATCGGGATCACCGCGGTGTGGCGAATCGCGCCTTCGGTGAAGATGGCGATATCGGTAGTACCGCCGCCGATGTCCACCAGGCACACGCCCAGCTCTTTCTCGTCATCGGTCAGCACGGCATACGCAGAAGCCAGCTGCTCAAGAATGATGTCGTCTACTTCCAGACCGCAGCGGCGTACGCATTTCTCGATGTTCTGCGCCGCGTTCACCGCGCAGGTCACCACATGCACCTTGGCTTCCAGACGCACGCCCGACATGCCCAGCGGCTCGCGCACGCCTTCCTGGTTATCGATCACGTAGTCCTGCGGCAGGGTGTGCAGCACCCGCTGGTCAGCCGGAATGGCCACGGCCTGGGCGGCATCCAGTACGCGCTCGAGGTCGGCCTGGCTGACTTCACGGTCGCGAATGGCGACGATGCCGTGGGAGTTGAGGCTGCGGATATGGTTGCCGGCCACGCCGACGAAGGCCGAGTGAATACGGCAGCCAGCCATCATCTGCGCTTCCTCGATGGCGCGCTGAATCGACTGCACGGTGGATTCGATATTCACCACCACGCCCTTCTTCAGGCCACGGGATGGATGAGTACCGATACCAACGATTTCCAGCTGGCCGTCAGCCGTGACCTCGCCCACCAGCGCCACCACTTTGGAGGTGCCGATATCGAGGCCGACGATCATCTTGCCGCTCTGCACGTTTGCCATGTTGCTGCCTTCTCCTGAATTCACTTCTGGGCGACGGTTTTGGCCGTCGCCGGCGCAATCGGTTCACGCCACGCCACGGCCAGGCCGTTGGAGTAACGCAGGTCGATGCGCGAAATATTGGCGATCTGCTCTTTCAAACTCTTGTCGTAGATGGTCACGAAACGGCGCATTTTTTCGACCAGATGGTCGCGACCCAACAACAACTCAATACTTTGTCCGGTGTTATTCACCCCGGTGGTGAGGAACCAGCTGCCGCGCTCACGCAGCTCCAGGCGGGCCACCGAGAAACCCAGCGGGCGCAGCATCTGGCTGAGCATCTGGTAGCGCTGCATCACATCTTCCTGAGCGCGCTGCGGGCCCACCAGTTGCGGCAGATTTTCGTAGTTGGCCAACTCGCGCGGGGTGAAGGCCTGGCCCTGGTTATTCAGCAGCGCTTCGTCGCCCCAACGAGCGACTGGCAGTTGTTCTTCCAGTGAAATGGTCACGGTGTCCGGCCATACGCGACGTACTTCGGCATGGGCAATCCAGGGCATTTTTTCCAGCTCGGCACGCATGCCGGCCAGGTCGACGGTAAAGAAGCTCGCCGCCACGTAAGGCGCGATGCGCTGCTGCACCGCCTGCTGGCTGATATAGCTGAGCTCGCCCTGCACGCTGATTTTGGCAATCGGCCGGTCGGCATACGGCAGCAGGCGCTGCGCCGCTTCGTAGGTACCAAAACCGAGCACCAGCAACAGCACCGGCCAAAGCACGCGTTTGATCGCCGAGAAGCTCGGCTTGGGCACGCGCACCGACAACGGTTCTTTGGCCACCATCCGACTGGCACCCCGCTGCGCCGGCTTGCGTGGCAAAGCGCCGCGGCCGGGAACAGGTTGCTGATGACGGAGGGTTGCGCCGTGCATGGTCTTATCGAGCCTCAACGCTGTCGGAAAGAATCGCCACGACCAGCTGCTGGAAATCCAGCCCTGCTGCGCGAGCGGCCATGGGTACCAGGCTGTGGTCGGTCATACCCGGAACGGTGTTGACTTCCAGCAGCCAGAATTTGCCGTCTTTGTCCTGCATCACGTCGGCACGCGCCCAACCCTGGATACCTACGGCTTCACAGGCACGGGCGGTGAGGTCTTTGAGTTCCTGTTCCTTGGCCGCGTCCAGGCCGCACGGGATGCGGTACTGGGTGTCATTGGCCAGGTACTTGGCGTCGTAGTCGTAAAACGTGTGCGGGGTGCCCAGGCCAATCGGCGGCAGTACTTCGCCACGCAATACGGCAATGGTGAATTCCGGACCCGAGATCCATTGCTCGACCAACACCTGCGAGTCATAGCCGCTGGCGTCACGCCAGGCGCTGATCAGCTCATCCACGCTGGTCACTTTGGCCATGCCGATACTGGAACCTTCATGGGCCGGTTTGACGATCAGTGGGAAACCCAGTTCCGTGGCCGCCGACCGGCAGTCATCAACGCTGGCCAACACCGCATGACGCGGCGTGGACAGGCCCAGGCTCTGCCAGACTTGTTTGGTGCGCAGCTTGTCCATGGCCAGGGCCGAGGCCAGCACACGGCTACCGGTGTACGGAATGCCCACGCACTCCAGCAGGCCTTGCATGCTGCCGTCTTCGCCGCCACGACCGTGCAGCACGATAAAGGCGCGGTCGATCTTCTCGCTGACCAGTCGCTGCAGGAAGTCATCGCCGACATCGATGCCAAACGCATCCACGCCAGCCGCTTGCAGCGCTTCCAGCACGGCAGCGCCGGACTTCAGCGACACAGGACGCTCAGCGCTTTTACCGCCGAACAGCACGGCAACGCGGCCGAAGGCTTCAGGGGCCAGGTTAGCTTGCAACAGGCGACTCATTTCTTACTCCCACCGGCGGCAACCGCGCCGGCAAACAACGGGCTCTGCAACAACTGCGGCGCCAGGCCACCGATATCCCCGGCACCTTGGCACAGAAGGATGTCGCCGGCGCGCAGCAACGGCTTGACGATCGGCGCCAGCTCGGTGCCGCGCTCGATATAGATAGGGTCCAACTGGCCGCGCTGACGAATGCTATGGCACAGCTGACGGCTGTCGGCACCGGGAATTGGCTCCTCGCCCGCCGGGTACACTTCCATCAGCAACAGCACATTGGCGTCGGCCAGCACTTGCACGAAATCGTCGTACAGATCGCGGGTACGGCTATAGCGGTGCGGCTGGTAGACCATCACCAGGCGGCGCTCAGGCCAGCCGCCGCGTACGGCTTTGATCACCGCCGCCACTTCGCGCGGGTGGTGACCGTAGTCGTCCACCAGCATCACGTTGCCGCCTTCCACCGGCAACTCGCCGTACACCTGAAAGCGCCGACCCACGCCTTCAAAGCACGACAAGCCTTGCACGATGGCTTCATCGCTGAGTCCTTCGTCAGTGGCGATGGCGATGGTCGCCAGCGAGTTCAGTACGTTGTGGTTGCCCGGCATTTTTACCGACACATCCAACGGCTCACGGCCGGCGCGCAGCACGGTGAAGTAGGTTTGCATGCCGTCCTGACGGAGGTTGATGGCGCGCACATCGGCGTCTTCGCTCAGGCCATAGGTCATGGTCGGGCGTTTCACTTGCGGCAGAATTTCGCGCACCACCGGGTCATCGATGCACACCACCGCCAGACCGTAGAACGGCAGGTTGTGCAGGAACTCGACGAAGGTTTTCTTCAACTTGTTGAAGTCACCTTCGTAGGTGCTCATATGGTCCATGTCGATATTGGTGACCACGGCCACCATCGGCTGCAGGTGCAGGAAGCTGGCGTCGCTCTCGTCTGCCTCGGCCACCAGATAGCGGCTGGTGCCGAGCTGGGCGTTGGTGCCGGCAGCGTTCAGGCGGCCACCGATAACGAAGGTCGGGTCCAGACCGGCCGCGGCGAAAACCGAGGCGATCAGACTGGTGGTGGTGGTCTTGCCATGGGTACCGGCTACGGCGATGCCGTGGCGATAGCGCATCAGCTCAGCCAGCATCTCGGCGCGCGGCACGATGGGGATGCGCCGCTCAACGGCGTTGGCCACTTCCGGGTTGGCGGTGTTGATGGCGCTGGACACCACCAGCACATCAGCGTGCTGAGCGTTCTCGGCGCGGTGACCGATAAATATCTGCGCGCCGAAATTCTGCAGGCGCTCGGTGACGGCCGAACCTTTGATGTCGGAGCCGGAGACGTCATAACCGAGGTTCAACAACACCTCGGCAATACCGCACATGCCCGCGCCGCCGATACCGACGAAGTGGATGCGACGGATGCGGCGCATTTCTGGCTGCGGAAACGCTTTCTGGCTCTCAACCACGGGCCACCTCCAGGCAAATGTCGACTACGGTGCGCGTCGCGTCGGGCTTGGACAGGCGGCGAGCGGTGCTGGCCATGTAAATCAGACGTTCGGGATGCATCAAAACCTCGGTCAGGCGCTCGGCCAGTTCGGCGGCGCCAGTAGTCGCTTGTGGCAGCAGGAAGGCAGCACCTTCACGCGCCAGATAATCGGCATTGCGGGTCTGGTGATCGTCGATGGCGTGCGGCAACGGCACCAACATCGACGGCAGACCGGCAGCAGCCAGTTCACTGATGGTCAGCGCGCCTGCGCGGCACACCACCAGGTCGGCCCAGGCATACGCACCGGCCATGTCTTTGATAAAGGGCGCAACGTGCGCTTGGACACCGGCGGCCTGATAACGGTCCGCAGTGATTTCATCGTGGTTCTTGCCAGACTGGTGCACCACTTCCGGACGGATTTCCGCCGCCACTTCGCGCAGTGCTTCGGGTAACAATTTGTTCAACGGCTCAGCGCCCAAACTGCCACCCAGAATCAGCAACCGTGGACGACGACCTTTGAGGGTGTCGCGCGGCGTTTCCAGGAACAGCTCTTCGCGCACCGGGTTGCCAGTGGTGCGGCGCTTGGCCGAGGCCTTGAAGGTGTTTGGAAAGGCTTCGCACACACGGGTAGCGAAACGCACCAGGCTGCGGTTGGCCGTACCGGCCACCGCATTTTGTTCGTGGATGATCAGCGGCACGCCGGCCATCTTCGCCGCCAGCCCGCCAGGGCCGGTGACATAACCGCCCAAGCCCAGCACGCACACCGGCTTGAGCTTGCGCACGATCCGACGCGCCTGGAACAGCGAGCGCAGCAGGCTGAACGGGGCTTTCAACAAGTTGAGGAAGCCTTTGCCACGCAGGCCGGCCACGTTGATCAGGTGCAATTCCAGACCGGCTTCCGGCACCAATTGGTTTTCGATGCCGCGCGGCGTGCCCAGCCAGTGCACGGTGTAACCACGGGCCTGGAATTCGCGGGCGCAGGCCAGGGCCGGGAACACGTGACCGCCGGTACCGCCGGCCATGATCAGAACATTAGCGGCCATGGACCACCTCCTTGGACGCTTTGCCGGCAGGCGCATCTTCGGCGAAATCGCTCTCGACGAAATCGACATCCTCGCTGCCCAGAATCGTCCGGCGCTCCCACTCGATACGCAGGAGCAAGCCCAGGCAGGCGCAGCAGATAACCAGCGAACTGCCGCCATAACTGAGGAACGGCAGGGTCAGCCCCTTGGTCGGCAGCAGGCCGACGTTCACGCCGATATTGATCAGGAATTGACCAATCCACAGGAACGCCAGGCCATAGGCGACATAGGCGGCGAAGAATTGTTTGGCTTTCTCGGCCCACAGGCCGATGTACAGAGCGCGCACGCTGACGAACACGAACAGCGCTACGGTGGCCAACGAACCGAACAGGCCAAGCTCTTCGGCCAGCACGGAGTACACGAAGTCGGTGTGCGCTTCGGGCAGGTAGAACTGCTTCTGGATGCTGTTGCCCAGGCCCACGCCCAGCCATTGGCCGCGACCAAAGGCAATCAGCGCTTGCGTGAGCTGGTAGCCGGAACCGAACTGGTCGGCCCACGGGTCGGTAAAGGTCACCAGACGCGCCATCCGGTAGGGTTGCGCCTGCACCAGCACAAATACGGCGGCTACGGCCAAGGCCACCATCAGCGAGAAGCGGAACAGGCCCACGCCACCAAGGAACAACATGGCCGCCGCAGCGCCCATCAGTACGACGGTGGCACCGAAGTCCGGCTCCATCAGCAGCAGACCGGCCATTGGCAGCAGCACGATGAAAGGCTTGAAGAAGCCCATCCAGCTTTCCCGCACTTCTTCCTGACGGCGTACCAGGTAGCCGGCCAGGTAAATCACGGCGAACACCTTGGCGATTTCCGACGGCTGTACGTTGAACGCACCGAAGCCGATCCAGCGCATCGAACCGTTCACTTCGCGGCCAATGCCCGGCACCAAAACCAGCACCAGCAAACCGAAGGCGACCACCAGCAACGTGCCGCCCATGCGCTGCCAGGTGGCCAGGGGAATCACCATCATCAAACCGGCGGCACCCAGGCCGATGCACATATAAATGAGGTGGCGGATCATGTGATAGAACGGATTGCCGGTCTGCACCGCCGCCACTTCGGTGGAGGCCGAGGTAATCATCACCAGGCCCAGGCCCAGCAGCGCCAGGCAACCGGCCAGCAGCGGGAAGTCGAGGTCGATGCCGCGACGGCTGAACAGTGGCGACGGGTACGGGCGCAGAACGCTGAGCAGACGGGCGAGCATCAGTTCAGCCCCCCTACCGCTTGGGCAAACAGACGCCCGCGCTCTTCGAAGTTCTTGAACATGTCCAGGCTGGCACAGGCCGGCGACAGCAGCACGGCATCGCCGCTTTGCGCCAGCTCGGCGGCCTTGGCCACCGACTCGTCCAGTGTCTGCACGCGAATCAGCGGCACACCGGTATCGGCCAGCACATCGGCCAGCAGCGGCGCATCGCGACCGAGCAGGATCACCGCACGGCAATGGGCCGCCACCGGCGCACGCAGGGCGGAGAAATCCGCGCCCTTGCCGTCACCGCCAGCGACCAGCACCAGCTTGCCAGCGATATCCGCACCCAGGCCTTCGATGGCGGCGAGAGCGGCACCAACGTTGGTGGCTTTGGAGTCGTCGTAGTAGCTCACGCCATCGCGCTCACGCAACCACTGGCAACGGTGCGCCAGGCCGGTGAATTCACGCAGCGCTTGCAACATCGCTTCGAACGGCAAGCCCACAGCATGGCCCAGGGCCAATGCCGCCAGGGCATTGGCCTGGTTGTGGGCACCACGCACTTTCAGTTCACGCGCTGGCATCAGCGTGTCGAACTGGAAGGCCAGGTATTTTTCGCCGCCTTCTTCCACCAAGCCGAAGCCTTTGAAGTCGGGCTTGTTCAGGCCGAAGGTCCAGCACGGCGTGTTCTCGCCAATCAGCGGACGGGACAGGCCGTCCTGACGATTCACCACCACCTGCCGCGCGCCACGGAAGATCCGGTGCTTGGCCAGGTGATAAGCCGGCAGACCGCTGTAACGGTCCATATGGTCTTCGCTGATATTCAGCACGGTGGCCACTTCGGCATTCAGCTGGTCGGTGGTTTCCAGTTGGAAGCTCGACAGCTCGATCACATACAGCTCGACGTCATCGCTGAGCAGATCCAGTGCCGGGGTGCCAAGGTTGCCGCCCACTGCCACACGTTTGCCGGCAGCCACCGCCATCTCACCCACCAGGGTGGTCACGGTGCTTTTCGCGTTGGAGCCGGTGATGGCCACAATCGGTGCCTTGGCATGGCGGGCGAACAATTCGATATCACCCAGCAGCTTCACGCCACGGGCCGCGGCTTGCTGCAGCGCCGGTGTGGCCAGGGCCAGGCCGGGGCTCACATAAAGCTCGTCGGCGCGACACAGGAACTCCACGTCCAGCTCGCCACAACGCACTTCCACCTGCGGGTACTGGGCACGAATGCTGGCCAGTTCCGGCGGGTTCTCGCGCGTGTCGGCCACAGCAAAGCGGATGCCCTGGCGTGCGAGGAAACGCACCAGGGACATGCCGCTCTTGCCGAGGCCGACAACGATGCGGAAGTGGTCAGAAGCGATCAGGCTCATTGGGTTCCTTGGTCCTTAACGCAGTTTCAGGGTGGCGAGGCCGACCAGCACCAAAATCACGGTGATGATCCAGAAGCGCACGATTACGCGCGGCTCAGGCCAGCCTTTGAGTTCAAAGTGGTGATGGATCGGTGCCATACGGAATACGCGCTTGCCGGTGAGCTTGAACGACGCCACCTGGATCACCACCGAAAGGGTTTCCATCACAAACACGCCGCCCATGATGAACAGCACGATTTCCTGGCGGACGATCACGGCGATGGTGCCCAGAGCGGCCCCCAGGGCCAGCGCGCCGACATCGCCCATAAATACTTGCGCCGGGTAGGTGTTGAACCACAGAAAGCCCAGGCCGGCACCGACCAGCGCCGAGCAGAACACGATCAGCTCGCCGGCACCCGGCACATAAGGAATCAACAGGTAGTCGGCGAATTTGATGTTGCCCGACAGGTAGCAAAAAATGCCCAGGGCGCCGCCGACCATTACCGTGGGCATGATCGCCAGGCCATCGAGGCCGTCAGTCAGGTTGACCGCGTTGCTGGAGCCGACGATCACGAAGTAGGTCAGCACCACAAAGCCCACGCCCAGCGCGACGCTGACATCTTTGAGCATGGGCACGATCAGGGTGGTTTCCACCGCGCTTGGCGCAGTCATATACAGGAAGATCGCCGCGCCCAGGCCAAACACCGACTGCCAGAAATACTTCCAGCGGCTCGGCAGGCCTTTCGAATTCTTTTCGATCACTTTGCGGTAGTCGTCGACCCAACCGATGCCGCCGAACAGCAGGGTCACTGTCAGCACCACCCACACATAACGGTTGGTCAGGTCGGCCCAGAGCAAGGTGCTGATGGCGATGGCGGATAGAATCAAGGCACCGCCCATGGTCGGGGTACCGGATTTCGACAGGTGCGATTGCGGGCCGTCATTACGCACGGCTTGACCGATCTGGCGAATCTGCAGAGTACGAATCATCCAGGGGCCCAGCCACAGCGACAGCGACAACGCGGTCAACACACCCAGAATCCCGCGCAGGGTCAGGTATTGAAAGACCGCAAAGCCTTTGTAGAACTGTTGCAGATACTCGGCCAACAGCAGCAGCATTTAATGACTCCCCTGAGTGCCGCACAAAGCCGCGACGACGTTTTCCATCGCTGCGCTGCGCGATCCTTTAATTAGAATGGTGGTGTTGCCGGGCTCGGCACTGACGGCAGCGATCAGACTGGCCTGATCGGCAAAGTGCCGGCCCTGGGTGCCGAATGCGGCCACGGCATGGGCCATATTCGGGCCGACGGCATAAAGAGCATCGACTTTTCCGGCAGCGTAGGCACCGACATCGCGGTGGCCTTGTTCAGCCCACTCGCCCAGCTCGCCGATGTCGCCCAGAACCAGAACGGTCCGGCCTTCGAGGGCGGCGAGTATATCAATGGCGGCGCACATGGAAGTCGGGTTGGCGTTGTAGGTATCGTCGATCACCCGCGCGCCATTGGTCGCCAACTGCGCTACGGCGCGGCCTTTGACCGGCTGCACGTTTTCCAGACCGGCCTTGATACTGACCAACGGCACACCGAGGGCCGACGCTGCAGCCGCTGACGCCAACGCATTGGCGACATTGTGGGTGCCGAGCAGATTGAGCTGCACGGTGGCGCTGCCCAGGCGACTGTTCAGGGTAAAGGACGGGCAACCACGGGCATCGCGGCCCAGGTCGCTGGCGTAAAAATCGGCCGCAGGGTTGCTCAGGGCAAAGCTCAGTACCTGGCGGTTGCCGGCACGGCCTTGCCAGATCGCAAACGCCTTGTCGTCGAGGTTGAGCACGGCGATGCCGCTGGCGCTCAGGCCATCGATGATTTCGCCTTTGGCTTCGACAATCTTGTCGGCACCGCCGAACTCGCCGATATGGGCAGTGCCGGCGTTATTCAGTACCGCGACCTGGGGTTTGGCCAGGCTGACGGTGTAGGCAATCTCGCCGAGGCGGTTGGCACCCAGTTCGATCACTGCACCTTGATGCTCCGCGCCCAGTTCCAGCAGGGTCAGCGGTACGCCAAGGTCATTGTTCAGATTGCCGCGTGTGGCCAATACCGGGCCGTTGCTGCCGGCACGCAGAATGCTGGCGAGCATTTCCTTGACCGTGGTCTTGCCACTGGAACCGGTGATGGCCGCCAGCGGGCCGGTGTAGGCCTGACGATTCAGCGCACCCAGTTGCCCCAGGGCGTGACGGGTATCGGCAACCACCAGCTGGGGAATGCTCACGCCTACGGTTTCACGCTCGACCAGAGCGGCAACCGCACCTTTCTGGGTGACTTCCTGCAGGTAGCTGTGGCCGTCGAAGCGTGGACCGGTGAGGGCGACAAACAGCTGACCCGGCTGGATCGCGCGGCTATCGGTGCTGACGGCGCTAAATGTGGCGTCGGCACCGACCAGGCAAGCGTTGAGGGTGTTGACCACTTCACTCAGGCGCAAGGCTTTAAACATGGGCGGCCTCCCACGCAGCGAGGGCGTTGGTGGCTTGATGCAGATCGGAGAACGGCTGCCGTTCGCCATTGATCTCCTGGTAATCCTCATGGCCCTTGCCGGCCAGCACGATCACATCGGCAGCGTCGGCACTGGCAATCAACTGGGCGATCGCCTGGCCACGGCCATAGACGAACTGCGCCTGCTCCGGTGCCTTAAGGCCGGCACGGATATCGGCAAAAATCTGTTCCGGCGCTTCGCTGCGCGGGTTGTCGTCGGTAACCATCACGCCATCGGCCAGACGCTCGACCACTTCGGCCATCAGCGGACGTTTGCCGCGATCACGGTCGCCGCCGCAGCCGAACAGGCACAGCAGCTTGCCAGTGGCGTGGGGGCGCAATGCGCTGAGGACTTTTTCCAGGGCGTCCGGGGTGTGGGCATAGTCGACCACCACCAGCGGCTTGGCCCCGCCACCCAGGCGCTGCATACGGCCAGCCGGGCCTTCCAGCTGCGGCAGTACTTTGAGAATTTCGTCCAGCGGGTAGTCCAGGCCGAGCAAGGCACCGACCACGCCGAGCAGATTGCTCAGGTTGAAACGACCGAGCAAGGAACTGCGCAGGCTGCCCTCGCCTTTCGGGGTGACCAGCTTGGCGCGTACGCCGTGGTCGTCGAACACCGCTTCGCTGCAATAGAGGTAGGCGTTGCGGTCTTCGAGGCTGTAAGTAATCAGGCGCGACTCGTGGGTTTCGCCGGCCAGTTGGCGACCGAACGCGTCGTCTAGGTTCAGCACGCGGCAACGCAGGGTCGGCCAGCTAAACAGCTTGGCCTTGGCTTCGCCGTAGGCCTGCATGGAGCCGTGGTAGTCCAGGTGGTCGCGCGACAGGTTAGTGAACACCGCCACGTCGAAGGCCAAGGCGGCAACGCGGCCCTGGTCCAGACCGTGGGAGGACACTTCCATGGCCACGGCGCGAGCGCCCGCTTGTTTCAGATTGGCCAATACCGCTTGCACGCCAATCGG
Organism: Pseudomonas sp. TE3786; assembly: GCF_054057335.1. NCBI lineage: Bacteria > Pseudomonadati > Pseudomonadota > Gammaproteobacteria > Pseudomonadales > Pseudomonadaceae > Pseudomonas > Pseudomonas sp. TE3786. The sequence continues at coordinate 87,509 of NZ_JBSRZF010000001.1, read as the reverse complement.
GTCGGGCGTGGTGTGGCGGCCTTGCTCCAACTCATTGTGGAAACCGGTGCCGAGAGTGCCGACGATGCCGCAGCGCTCGCCAAAATGGTCCAGCGCCTGAGCAATCAGTTGGCTGATACTGGTTTTGCCGTTGGTGCCGGTGACGCCCACCAGGTGCAGACCACGGCTTGGCTCGCCATAAAAACGCCCGGCAATCGACGATAGCTGGCCTGCCAGATTTTTCAACGGCACCAGCTCGGCACCCTGAGCGCTAATGACTGGAGCGCCTTCGGCTTCATAGGCCACAGCAGCCGCGCCACGGGCGATGGCATCAGCAATATGGACGCGGCCATCCTGCTGACCGCCAGGCACGGCGAGGAACAAGTCGCCAGGGCGAACTTTACGGCTGTCCAGGGTCAGCTCGCGGATCAATACCGAGCTTTCCGCTTGCGGCAGCAATTGGTTCAGGGGCATTGGCATTAGCGCGCTAACTCCCGAGGAATAGTGAGTGCCACGGCAGGCTGGACATCGGCCGGGGTCAGGTTGTCCGGGGCAATGTTCATCAGGCGCAGCGCGCCGGCCATGACTTTGCCGAATACCGGGGCGGAGATCAGGCCGCCGAAGTAGGCGCCGGTGCTTGGCTCATCCACCACCACGACCATGGCGATACGCGGATTGCTGATCGGTGCAAAACCGGCGAACAACGAGCGGTAGGCGTTGGCGGTGTAGCCCTTGGTGCCGACTGTGGCTTTACGCGCGGTACCGGATTTGCCACCTACGTGGTAGGCCGGCACCTTGGCGCGGAACACACCACTTGGTGCTTCAACCACTTGCTGCAACATGCCCTGGATGGTTTTTGCGGTAGCTTCCGGAATCACCTGCACGCCATCCTGGGTACGGCCATCGGCGCGGGTCATGGTCATCGGAATGCTGCGGCCGTTGTTGGCTAGCACGGCATAGGCGTGGGCCAGCTGAATGGCGGTGACCGACAGACCGTAGCCGTAGGCCAGTGTCGCGGTTTCGGCTTTCGGCCAGATGCGGTGATTGGGCAGGTTGCCGACGCGCTCGCCGGGGAAGCCCAAGCCAGTGTCCTGACCCAGACCCACCTGCTGCATCACGTTGTAAATCGGCTCTGCGCCGATATCGAAAGCGATCTTGCTGATGCCCACGTTACTGGACTTGATCAGGATGCCGGTCAAATCCAGCACGCCTTCATTCTTGGAAACGTCGCGGATGGTGTATTTGCCGATCTGCAGGGTGCCCGGGTAGACATCGACGGTATCGGTCGGCTTCCAGCGCCCACTTTCCAGCGCCGCACTCATGGAGAACGGTTTCACCGTGGAGCCCGGCTCGAACACGTCGATCATGGCGCGGTTACGCATCATGGCCGGCTGCAGGTTGCGCCGGTTGTTGGGGTTGTAAGTGGGCTGATTGACCATGGCCAGCACTTCGCCGGTCTTCACATCGAGCATCACCAGGCTGGCACCCTTGGCACCGAACTCGGTGACTACGTTGCGCAGCTCGCGGTGCGCCAGGTACTGCAGGCGCAGGTCGATGGACAGCGCCAGGGCCTTGCCGGCCTTGGCGTTGCGGGTGACTTGCACGTCTTTGATCAGGCGGCCACGGCGGTCTTTCAGCACTTCGCGCTTGCCGGGTACGCCGGACAGCCACTGGTCAAACGCCAATTCCACGCCCTCGCGGCCGTGGTCATCGATATCGGTAAAGCCCACCACATGCGCGGTCACTTCGCCGGCCGGGTAGAAACGACGAAACTCCTCGATGGAGTAGACGCCTGGCACTTTGAGGTCGAGCACTGACTGGCCCTGTTCCGGGGTCAGCCCCCGCACCAGGTACATAAATTCGCGCCCGGCATTTTCCTCCAGCCGCGCGGCGAAAGCCTTGGGCTCCTGGCCAAGTGCGGCGGCCAATGCTGGCCAGCGGTCTTTGCCGGCTTGCAGTTCCTTGCCGTTGGCCCACAGGGTAGTGACCGGGGTACTGACGGCCAGCGGCTCGCCGTTACGGTCAGTGATCAGGCCGCGGTGGGCAGGAATAGGTACGTGACGCACGCTGCGGGCATCGCCCTGACCTTGCAGGAAGGCGTGGTCGAGCACCTGCAGATCGATGATGCGCCAGCAGATGGCCGCAACCATGACACCGAGCAGGCCAAGCACCACACGGAAACGCCAGGGGTAGAGTGCGCCTTCGAGCTTCATCATGGCGCCACCATCCGTACTTCGGCGGGCTCAGGAATGCGCATTTTCAGCTGCTCGCTGGCCAGCGTTTCGATACGGCTGTGGGCGGTCCAGGTGCTTTGTTCAAGAATCAGACGACCCCACTCGGCCTGCGCTTTGTCGCGCACGCTGAGTTCGCCATACAGAGAGTTGAGCAACTGGCGGTTCCAGTGCGCGCTATAAGAGACGGCAATGGCCGAAACCAATACGGCAACAAACAGAATCAGCAGCAAGGTGCTGCCGGCCGGCAACGGCTTGGCGAATGCCCGGCTCAACGCAACTTCTCCGCCACACGCATAACCGCACTGCGCGAGCGAGGGTTGGCCGATTGCTCGGCATCGGACGGGAACTGCGCCTTGCCGATGGTCTTGATAAACGGCTCGAAGCGTTCAACCCGCACGGGCAGATTGCGCGGCAGCTTGTCGGCTTCGCCTTTTTCCAGGCGACGCATAAAGAGTTTGACGATGCGGTCTTCCAGCGAGTGGAAGCTGATCACCACCAGGCGGCCACCCACTTCGAGGGCGTTCATGGCCGCATGCAGGCCACGTTCAAGATCGCCCAACTCGTTGTTCACATGAATGCGCAAACCCTGAAAGGCACGGGTAGCCGGGTTCTTGCCCTTCTCCCAGGCCGGGTTGGCGACCTTCAATACTTCCGCCAGGTCGGCGGTGCGCTCGAACGGCGTGACTTCGCGGCGCTGCACCACGGCACGAGCCATACGCTTGGCGAAGCGCTCTTCACCGTATTCTTTAAAGACCCGGGCGATTTCTTCTTCCGCTGCGGTGGCGATGAACTGCGCGGCGCTGACGCCACGGCTCGGGTCCATGCGCATATCCAGCGGGCCGTCGTTCATAAAGCTGAAGCCGCGCTCGGCGTCGTCCAGCTGCGGCGAGGACACACCAAGGTCGAGCAGAATGCCGGAAACCTTGCCGCTGTCGCCACGCTCAGCCACCGCTTCGCCAAGCTCGGCAAAACTGCGCTGCACAACGACAAAGCGGCCGTCTTCGGCCGCCAGCGCGTCTCCGGTCGCAATCGCCAGAGGGTCTTTGTCGAAACCGAGGAGCCGCCCGTCTGGGCCAAGCTTTTGCAGAATCAGCCGGCTATGTCCGCCGCGACCGAAAGTGCCGTCCAGATAGCAGCCGTCCGGACGCACGGCGAGAGCCTCTACGGCTTCATCGAGCAGAACGGTGATATGGCGAAAGCCACTGCTATTGGTAGTTGTCACAGGATCAGATCACGCAGTTCGTCCGGCAGACCGCCCGGCTGTTTAATGGCTGCCAGGTCCGCATCAGCAAGCGCGTTCCAGGCGTTTTCGTCCCACAGTTGGAATTTGTTCAGTTGCCCGACCAGCATCGCGTGCTTGTCCAGCTTGGCGTACTCGCGCAAGCGCGGTGGCACCAGGAAACGACCAGCGCTGTCCAGCTCGATATCCACCGCATTGCCAATCAGCAAACGCTGCAGGCGACGGGTTTCTTCACGCAGGGACGGCAGCTCACGGAGCTTGGTTTCGATGATTTCCCACTCAGGCAGCGGGTAGACACAGAGGCAGGGGTCAATGGCGTCGATTGTTACGATGAGCTGGCCAGCCGAACGCGACACGATCTCGTCCCGATACCGACTTGGCATCGCGAGGCGCCCTTTGGCGTCGAGACTGATTGCGTTAGCTCCGCGAAACACGACAGCGCTTCCCCTTTTTTATTAGCTTTCCATGCCCACAAAACCCACTTCGTACCACTTTGTACCACTTCGGCACACTATAGGAACGCAGCCACCCCACCGTCAAGGCGCGCTTGCAGGGAAAAATCCTTATAGGACGGTGATTTAGCGATGTTTTTGGAACAAGGGAGGGGGGTTTTAGCAGTGTTTTGACGGATACAGCCGAACGAGTTCAAGGGGCTGCGCCTCGAACTTAAAGTAACTTCTTAAGAGTGAGATTTTTTCGATCTGGAAAACGCAGCGACGGGAGGTAAAGCAAACAGCGGAAGGAGGTGGAGAGTCGATCTGTAAGCCGGGTTCTGTCGAGGACAGTCATTCCTCTACGATGGCCATCACTGGACACCTTTAGCAACCTACCCGGTTCCGACGCGGGCCACGCCATGGAACCCTATTTGGTCTTGCTCCGAGTGGGGTTTGCCTAGCCACGAACTGTTACCAGACGTGCGGTGCGCTCTTACCGCACCTTTTCACCCTTACCGGCGCCGAAGCGCTTAGGCGGTTATTTTCTGTGGCACTTTCCGTAGGCTCGCGCCTCCCAGGCGTTACCTGGCACTCCGCCCTATGGAGCCCGGACTTTCCTCCCCCCCATCTTGCGAACAAAATGAGGCAGCGACTGTCCAATCGACTCTCCGCCGCCTAGGGTAGCGGCAGCCTTCCGTTAGAACAAGCCAATAAACCGTTATTGCCGCTCCAGGGCCACCTGATAGAGCAGATTCTTACGCACCCCGGTGATCTCCGCCGCCAAAGCTGCCGCACGCTTGAGCGGCATTTCCTTAAGCAGCAGATCGAGCACGCGCAGGGTTTCGGCATTTACCGCTTCGTCGCCTTCCGGCGCTTGCCAGCCCGCGACCAACACCACGCATTCGCCACGCTGCTGGTTGCTGTCGCTCGCCACCCAGGCACGCAGCTCGGTTAAAGGCAGGCCATTGAGGGTTTCGAAGGTTTTGGTCAGCTCACGCGCCAACAGCGCCACCCGCTCGCCACCGAACACAAGCTCCATATCCTCCAGGCATTCCAGAATCCGGTGCGGCGCTTCATAAAAGATCAGCGTGCGCGGTTCTTCCTTGACCGCTTCCAGGCGGGCACGACGCCCCACCGCTTTGGCCGGCAGAAAACCTTCGAAGATAAAACGATCAGACGGCAGCCCTGCCGCCGAGAGCGCGGCGATCAAGGCACAGGGCCCCGGCACCGGAACGACTTTGATACCCGCGGCACGCACCTGGCGCACCAGGTGATAACCCGGATCGGAAATCAGCGGCGTGCCCGCATCGGAAATCAGTGCCACGTCATCTCCGGCCTGCAGCCGCGCCAGAAAACGGCTGCCTTCATCGCGCTCGTTGTGTTCATGGCAGGCCGCCAAGGGCGTGCCGATGCCGAAATGCTGCATCAACCGAATGGAATGACGGGTGTCTTCGGCGGCAATCAGCGCCACGTCGCGCAGCACTTTCAGCGCGCGCGCACTGATATCGTCGAGATTGCCGATGGGTGTGGCCACCACATAAAGCGTGCCGGTGGTGGAATTCAAAACACCCTGAGTGGTCACAACGCACACCTCATGAATCACAGAAAGCGCGCATTGTAGCCCGATTCACGCCATCAACATCGCGCCTGCGCTGGCCCTTGGGTACAATCCGCCCTCTTCGATCAAGTACCAGGAACGCCTACATGATCATCCGCCTGACCGCCGGCCTGCGCCCGCTCCTCGCTATCAGCCTCGCCGCTCTCTTGGCCGCCTGCTCAAGCTCGCCGTCCTCCACCCTTGGCGAATTGCCCCGCACCCCGCAGGCCAGCATCGATCAATTGCTGCAGCAGGCCGCCGAGGCCAAGCCGGAACAAGCCGCCTCGCTGCGCCTGGCCGCTGCCGATCAGGCTTATCAACAGAAGGATCTGGGCCGCGCCGCGCAAATTCTCGAGCAAGTGCCCGTCGCCACCCTGAAACCCGCACAGCAAGTGTTCGCCGGCACCCTTGGTGCCGAAATCGCCCTGGCCCGCGGCAAGCCGAAAAGCGCTCTGCAGGCCCTCGACCAACCTGGTATGCAACGCCTGGCCGAGCTGCCGGTAGACCAGCAAGTACGCACCCAACTGGTTCGCGCCCAGGCGCTGGAGGCCGACGGGCAACCCCTGGCGGCTGCCCGCGAGCGTGTGTTTATCGCACCGCTGCTGAACGGCGAAGCGGCGCGCAGCAATCACGAAAGCATCTGGTCATTGGTGTCGTCACTGCCGGCCGATCAACTGCGAGGTGGCGGTGACGCCGACCTGGCAGGCTGGATGCAACTGGCCAGCGTGGTGAAAACCGCTGGCACCCTGCAACAGCAGCAAGCCGCCATCGACGCCTGGCGCCAACAGAACCCGCAACACCCGGCCGCTGAACAACTGCCGGCAGCGCTGAGCAAACTCAAGGAACTGGCCAGCCAACCGCTGACCAAAATCGCCCTGCTGCTGCCGCAAGATGGCCAGCTGGCGTCCGTAGCCCGCGCCCTGCGTGACGGCTTTATGGCCGCGCATTTCCAGGCCCAGCAAGCGGGCCAGAATCCGCCAAGCATCGAAGTATTCGACAGCTCGCGCCTGGCCTCGATGGATGACTTCTACCGCCAGGCCCAAGCAGCTGGCATTCAACTGGTAGTGGGTCCGCTGGAGAAAAACCTGGTCAAGCAACTGAGTGACCGCGAGCAGTTGCCGATCACCACGCTGGCCCTGAACTACGCCGACGCCGGCCGTGAAGGCCCACCGCAACTGTTCCAGTTCGGCCTGGCTGCCGAAGATGAAGCCCGTGAAGTATCGCGCCGTGCCTGGGATGACGGCATGCGCCGCGCCGTGGCCCTGGTGCCCCGTGGCGAGTGGGGCGACCGCGTGCTGGATGCCTTCCGCCAAAGCTGGCAAGCCAAAGGTGGCAGCCTGATCGCTGCCGAACATGTTGATCAGCCGGTCGAGCTGGCCCAACAGATTGCCGACCTGTTCCAACTGCGCCAGAGCGAAGCCCGCGCCAAGCGTCTGCAGAGCGTGCTGGGCACGCAACTCGCCGCACAGCCGGCACGCCGTCAGGACATCGACTTTATCTTCCTCGCTGCCACTCCGCAGCAGGCCCAGCAGATCAAACCGACCCTGGCCTTCCAGTACGCCGGCGATGTACCGGTGTATGCCACTTCGCACCTGTTCACCGGCGGCAGCAACCCGGCGCAGTACCAGGATCTGGACGGCATTCGTTTCTGCGAAACCCCTTGGTTGCTGGATGCCAACGACCCGCTTCGTCAACAGGTCAGCAGCCAGTGGCCACAGGCCGCGGGCAGCCTCGGCCGTCTGTATGCGATGGGCGTTGACGCGTACCGCCTGGCACCCCGTCTGACCGAACTGAAAGCCCTGCCAGAAAGCCGCGTTGACGGCCTGTCCGGCAGCCTGAGCGTTAACGCCAACCAGCGCGTAGAACGCCAGTTGCCGTGGGCCGAGTTCCGTGACGGCACCGTGCAACGTCTGCCTGTCAGCAGCAGCTTCTGATTGATCGCCGCCAACACCCAGCAGGCCGGCAGTGAAGGCGAAGCAGAGGCCTTTGAGCACCTGCGCCGCCACGGCCTGAAACTGCTGAGCAGGAATTGGCGCTGCAAGGGCGGCGAGCTCGATCTGGTCATGCTGGACGGCGATACAGTAGTATTCGTCGAAGTTCGCGCCCGCCGGCATACCGCCTGGGGTGGCGCAGTCGAAAGCGTTGACGGCCGCAAGCAGCAGAAGCTGATCCTCGCGGCCAGCAGCTTTCTGCAACAGGAGTCGCGTTGGGCCAAACACCCGTGCCGTTTCGATGTCGTAGCCATCAATAGCGGCGCACAGCCAGCGGACCGACTGAACTGGATTCGCAACGCCTTTGAAGCCTGATTAACCACAACCGATTGCCGGCAGTGCGCTGTGCGGCAGCAACCGAGTGCAAGACCGAACCTGGTTTCGGCACAGCGCAGTAACCACTGCGGCGCCGAGCGATTTTCACCTGCAACAGGCAGGTTCCAGAATTCCCCTGGGCCAGCTGATCAGCAGCCACACTGAAGGTCATCTCCGATGGACATGCAATCCCGTATCCGCCAGCTGTTTCAAGCCAGTATCGAAACCAAACAGCAAGCCATGGAAGTGCTTATTCCCTACATCGAGCACGGCAGTCTGGCCATGGTTCAGGCCCTGCTCAATGAAGGCAAGATTCTCACCTGCGGCAACGGTGGCTCGGCCGGTGACGCCCAGCACTTCTCCTCGGAACTGCTCAACCGTTTCGAGCGCGAGCGCCCCAGCCTGCCAGCCATCGCGCTGACCACCGACAGCTCGACCATCACCTCGATCGCCAACGACTACAGCTACAACGAGGTGTTCTCCAAGCAGATCCGCGCCCTGGGCCAACCGGGCGACGTCTTGCTGGCGATTTCCACCAGCGGCAACTCGGCCAACGTGATTCAAGCCATCCAGGCCGCCCACGACCGTGAAATGGTGGTGGTTGCCCTCACCGGCCGCGACGGCGGCGGCATGGCCTCGCTGCTGTTGCCCGAAGACGTGGAAATTCGTGTTCCTTCGAAAGTTACCGCACGCATCCAGGAGGTCCATCTGCTGGCCATCCACTGCCTCTGCGACCTGATTGATAGCCAACTGTTTGGGAGTGAAGAATGACCCGTACGCCATTAATCCTTGCCGCTCTTGCCGTCACCCTGGTGCTTTCCGGGTGCGGCAGCCGTTCGTTCGGCAACAAGATCGATGACCAATTCATCCCCTCGAATGTCGAGCAGAAAATCAACCAGGCCAGCCCCGACCTGGCCAATGGCTCGCACATCATCGTCACCAGCTATAACGGCATCGTGCTGCTCGCCGGGCAAACTCCACGCGCCGACCTGAAGGCCGCCGCCGAGCAAGCAGCCCGCTCCGTACAGGGCGTGCGCAAGGTGTACAACGAACTGCAAGTGATCGCCCCCTCCTCGGCCCTGGCGCGCAGCAACGATGCGCTGCTGACCACCAAGATCAAGACCGAGATGCTGGCTGACAACAGCGTATCCAGCTCGAATATCAAGGTGATCACCGAGAACGGCATCGTCTACATGATGGGCGTGGTCAGCCGTCAGCAGGCGCAACTGGCCGCCAATCTGGTGCAGGGTGTGTCGGGTGTGCAGAAGATTGTGAAGCTGTTCGAGTACGTCGACTGACGTGAACAGCGGGCAATAAAAAAGGCGATCTTCGGATCGCCTTTTTTATTGGATTTTGCGTAACCGTTGGGCTTCGCCTGCGGCTCAACCCAACCTACGTTTCACTTCACCACTTTCAGACTCGGCCGACCGCTTGGGCGCGGCGGCTCGCTGCCTGAAGGACCATCACCATCCGGATCATCTTCAGGCTCTTCGTCCGCCACTGGCGACTCCAAGTCGAAGACCATGCCCTGACCATTTTCCCGTGCGTAAATCGCCAAAACGGCCGATGCCGGGATGAACAGGGTATGAGCAACCCCGCCAAAGCGCCCCTCGAAGCTCACCGCGTCGTTATCCATATGCAGATGACGTACAGCGCTGGGCGACACGTTGAGGACGATCTGGCCGTCATTGGCAAAGCCTTGTGGCACTTGCACGTTCGGGTATTCAGCATTCACCAGCAGGTGTGGCGTGCAATCGTTGTCAACGATCCACTCGTATAAGGCGCGGATCAGATACGGACGACTGGAGTTCATCGAAAGCTCCTTCAGCTTCAGCGCATATCGCGCTCAACACCCGACAAGCTGACCTGGAAGGCCTCGCGGGCAAACTGGCGCTCCATGTAATCGAGCAAGGGTTTGGCCGGCTTGGGCAGCTCGATACCGAGGATCGGCAAGCGCCACAAGATCGGCAACAGGCAACAATCTACCAAACTCAACTCGTCACTGAGGAAATAAGCCTTGTCGGCGAACAATGGCGACACGCCGGTAAGGCTTTCACGCAGCTCCTTGCGTGCTTGCACACGGGCCGGCTCTTTGCTGCGCGGATCAAGAATCAGATCCACCAGAACACACCAATCGCGCTGAATGCGGTGAATCAGCAAACGACTGTTGGCCCGCGCCACCGGGTAAACCGGCAACAGCGGCGGATGGGGATAACGCTCGTCAAGATATTCCATCACCACGGTCGATTCATACAACGCCAGGTCACGGTCCACCAACGTCGGCAGGCTGGCGTAAGGATTGACCTCAACCAGTTTGGGCGGCGTGCGCCCAGGTTCCACATTGATGATTTCCGCGCTTACACCTTTCTCGGCGAGCACGATACGTACGCGATGGGAATAGTGATCGGCGGGGTCGGAGTAACAGGCCAACCGGTTGGTCACGCCCATGGCGATCCTCCTCGCTTGTTAAAGTTATCGGTAGCACAAAAACGTGCGCGCCCAATAGGGCGCGCAAGTCGACAGCGGAGAATACCAGTTACTTAGTGCACATCCTTCCAGTATTCACGTTTCAGCAGATACGCGAACACAAAGAAGAAGGCCAGGTACAGCAATACGTAGGTACCGATGCGCTCGCTTTTCAGCTTCACTGGGTTGGCGGAGTAGGCCAGGAAGGTCACCAGGTTTTTAACCTTCTCGTCGAACTCGGCCTCATTCAGCTTGCCGGTTTTCGGCACGATGGTGAGCTGGTCACAGGCTTCGTGGGTCAGCGGAGTACCGGTGAGCGGGTCGTACTGCTTCTTGCCCTCTTCAACCACTTGTACTTGCTTGCAACCTACCACCTGACGACCTTGCAGACCGACCAGAACGTTCGGCATACCTACGTTCGGGAAGACCTTGTTGTTCACACCCCATGGGCGTGCCGGGTCTTCATAGAAGGCGTGCAGGTAGCTGTACAGCCAATCGTTGCCACGCACACGGGCAACCAGAGTCAGGTCGGGCGGAGCCGCACCGAACCACTTCTTGGCATCCACTGGCGACATGCTGTTTTTCATCAGATCGCCGATTTTGGCACCGGTGAAAACCAGGTTGCTGAGCATCAGCTCGTGCGGGATACCGAGGTCGTCGGCAACACGCTCGTAACGCTGGAACTTGGCGCTGTGGCAGCCCATGCAGTAGTTGGCGAAAGTACGTGCGCCGTCTTGCATGGCAGCTTTGTCGGTGAGGTCGATATCGACCGACTCCAACTCAGGACCATGACCACTGTTGGCGAACGCGATGGCCGGCAGAACAGCGAAAACTAGTGCAGCAAATAGCTTTTTCATCAGCCAGTCACCCTTTCCGGAACCGGTTTGGTCTTCTCAAGCTTGGTGTAGAACGGCATGAGGATGAAGTATGCGAAGTACAGGGTGGTGCAGATACGCGCCAGCAGCGTGCGCTCGTCGGTAGGCGGCAGAACGCCCAATACGCCGAGGATGATGAAGGACACGCAGAAGGCCACCAGCCAGATTTTGCTCATCCAGCCCTTGTAGAGCATGGATTTGACCGGGCTACGGTCAAGCCACGGCAGCACGAACAGCACGGCAATAGCAGCACCCATGGCGATTACGCCGAGCAATTTATCCGGTACAGCACGCAGGATTGCGTAGAACGGGGTGAAGTACCAGACCGGGGCAATGTGCTCTGGGGTCTTGAACGAGTTCGCGACTTCGAAGTTCGGCTTCTCGAGGAAATAACCACCCATTTCCGGGAAGAAGAAGATGATCGAGCAGAAGATGAACAGGAACACCACCACGCCGACGATATCTTTAACGGTGTAGTACGGGTGGAAAGCAATGCCGTCCAACGGTACGCCGTTTTCGTCTTTGAACTTCTTGATGTCCACGCCTTGCGGGTTGTTCGAACCCACTTCGTGCAGCGCCAGAATGTGCAGGACCACCAGGCCCAGAATCACGATTGGCAGAGCAATAACGTGCAATGCGAAGAAGCGGTTCAGAGTGATACCGGAGATCAGGTAGTCACCACGGATCCACTGGGTCAGGTCATCGCCGATCACCGGAATGGCACCGAACAGCGAGATGATCACCTGGGCACCCCAGTAGGACATCTGGCCCCACGGCAGCAGGTAACCCATGAAGGCTTCAGCCATCAGGGCCAGGTAAATCAGCATACCGAATACCCATACCAGCTCACGCGGCTTCTGGTACGAACCGTAAAGCAAGCCACGGAACATATGCAGGTAAACCACGATGAAGAACGCCGAAGCGCCGGTGGAGTGCATCAGACGAATGATCCAGCCGTACTCCACATCACGCATGATGTATTCAACGGAGGCAAAAGCCTCTTCGGCGGACGGGGTGTAGCTCATGGTCAGCCAGACACCAGTCAGGATCTGGTTAACCAGAACCAGCAGGGCCAGGGAGCCAAAGAAGTAGAAGAAGTTGAAGTTCTTCGGTGCGTAATACTTGCTGAGATGGTCTTCCCACATTTTAGTGGCGGGAAAGCGCGCATCTACCCACTCCATGAATTTGCTCATCAGGCTTTCTCCTGGTCCACACCGATGACAATGACGGACTCGGACTCGTAAGAGTGAGGCGGCACTGGCAGATTCAACGGAGCTGGTTGCGATTTATACACACGACCGGCGAGGTCGTAGCGCGAACCGTGGCAAGGGCAGAAATAGCCACCGACCCATTCAGCGCCGAGGTCGGCCGGAGCCACTTCAGGACGGAAGGATGGCGAGCAACCCAGGTGGGTACAGATACCGACCAGCACCAGAATTTCTGGCTTGATCGAGCGCACCGTCGGATCGACATAGGTGGGCTGTACGGAAGCTTTCGACTCCGGGTCAGACATCCGATCGTGGATCTTGGTCAGGTTGCCCAGAATTTCTTCTGTACGGCGAACGATGAACACCGGTTGACCGCGCCATTCAGCAATCATCTGCTGACCTGGCTCGACCTTGCTGACATTCACCTTCACCGCAGCACCAGCGGCCTTGGCCTTGGCACTCGGGAACCATGACCCCACGAACGGGACCGCAGCACCCACCGCTCCTGCAGCACCAACCACCGAAGTGGCTGCTACAAGGAAGCGACGCCGGCCTGCATTCACGCCGTCATTGCTCATTCAGTCGTCTCCCATCAGCTTTGTGGCCTGTTATTCAGGCATCTACTAAGTAAAATTCAAGCCGCGCAAAAAATTTGCCAAATGGTAAAGAAAAGCCCCATTTCTGACAAGGCAATTACTGGATACAAAATGGCTGAAAGCCTTGCCGGACGCGGCATTTGCGCATGCGGCAAGTTGTCGCAAGCAATACTTTCGCCCATAAAAAACGCCCAGTTCCTTTGGGAAACTGGGCGTCTTTGAACGAAGTGCGAATTAACGCTTCGAGTACTGCGGACGCTTACGCGCTTTACGCAGACCGACTTTCTTACGTTCAACTTCACGAGCATCACGAGTGACGTAACCAGCTTTGCGCAGAGCAGGACGCAGAGCTTCATCATAGTCCATCAGAGCACGAGTGATGCCGTGACGGATTGCGCCAGCTTGACCGCTGACACCACCACCCAGAACGGTGACGTAGATGTCGAATTTCTCGACAGTCTCAGTCAGCTCCAGCGGCTGGCGAACTACCATGCGGGCAGTTTCGCGACCGAAGAAGTTTTCCAGGGTGCGGTTGTTGATGGAGATCTTGCCAGTGCCTGCACGCAGGAAGACGCGAGCGGTTGCAGTCTTGCGACGGCCAGTGCCGTAATTTTGAGTCGCCGACATAATGAACTATTCCGTTAAATCTTCAGTTCTTGGGGCTGCTGAGCAGTGTGAGGGTGAACAGCACCCGCGTACACTTTCAGCTTACGGTACATGTCGCGACCCAGCGGGTTCTTCGGCAGCATGCCTTTAACCGCGGTCTCGATCACACGCTCAGGCGCCTTGGCGATCAGCTTTTCGAAGTTGATCGACTTGATGCCACCCGGGAAACCGGAGTGAGAGTAGTACATTTTGTCGGTGGTCTTAGCGCCAGTTACACGTACTTGCTCAGCGTTGATGACGACGATGTAGTCACCGGTATCAACGTGAGGAGTGTATTCAGCTTTGTGCTTGCCACGCAGACGGCTAGCGATTTCTGTGGCCAGACGACCCAGAGTCTGACCTGCAGCGTCGACGACAAACCAGTCGCGCTTAACAGTTTCCGGTTTAGCAGTAAAAGTTTTCATTCTTTAATAGCCTCAGGGGCCGCCCTGAAAATAAGACGGCGGATCTTACTGAATAGTGCGCGCTTTGACAAGCAAAGGCAGCCAGAGACGGACGCTATCGGGGGCTCGGGTCATCACGTCCGTACGGCGAGTTCAAGCAGGCTAGGCATCCCCTGCTGAAAACAGCTGCGGAATTATGCCGATTGCAGGAAAAATATCAACCTGATTTGATGTGCGTTTTTGCACGAGGAGAAATTCATGCAGTTTCGTAAGCTCGGCCGCACCGATCTCGACGTCAGCGCAATCTGCTTGGGCACCATGACCTGGGGCGAGCAAAACACCCAGGAACAGGCCTTCGAGCAAATCGACATGGCCCGCGCGGCGGGGGTCAATTTTATCGACACGGCGGAAATGTACCCTGTGCCACCGCGTGCAGAGACCTACAGCCGCACCGAACAGATCATCGGCAACTACTTCAAAGCCCGTGGCAACCGCGGCGATTGGATTCTCGCCAGCAAGATCGCCGGCCCCGGCAACGGTATCGATTACATTCGCGACGGCCAGCTCAAGCACAACCGCGCCCATATCGTTACAGCGGTGGATGCCAGCCTGAAGCGCCTGCAGACCGACTATATCGACCTATACCAATTGCACTGGCCCGAACGCAGCACCAACTTCTTCGGCCAACTCGGCTACCAACATAAAGAGCAGGACTTCACCCCCATCGGCGAAATCCTCGAAGCACTGGACGAACAGGTAAAGGCCGGCAAGATCCGCCACATCGGCCTGTCCAACGAAACGCCGTGGGGCACCATGAAGTTTCTGCAGTTGTCCGAGCAGCTCGGCCTGCCGCGGCCGGCATCGATCCAGAACCCCTACAACCTGCTCAACCGCACCTTTGAAGTGGGTTTGGCGGAAGTGGCGATCCGCGAGCAATGCGGCTTGCTGGCCTACTCGCCGATGGCGTTCGGCATGCTTTCGGGTAAATACGAAGGCGGGGCTCGCCCGGCCAATGCACGCATCAGTCTGTTCAGCCGCTTTACTCGCTACACCAATCCGCAGGCGGAAGCGGCGTGCTCCCGCTATGTCGCTCTGGCGCGTGAGAACGGGCTGGATCCAGCGCAGATGGCCCTGGCCTTTGTAACCGCCCGCCCCTTTGTCACCAGCAATATCATTGGCGCGACCAGCAACGAACAGCTGCAAAGCAACCTGGCCAGTGCAGACCTGACCCTCAGCCCTGAGCTGCTGGAGCAGATCGACGCTATCCATAAATCCCAGCCGAACCCCGCGCCGTAACACACGGCAGAAACAAAAAAGCCCGGCCATTGAGCCGGGCTTTTTAATTTCGTCAACGTCTTACAACGATCGCGAAATGATCTCTTTCATGATCTCGTTGGTGCCAGCATAAATGCGCTGCACCCGTGCGTCGGCCCACGCACGCGCCACCGGGTACTCCCACATATAGCCGTAGCCGCCGTGCAGCTGCACGCACTCATCCAGCACTTTGCATTGCAGATCGGTCGTCCAGTATTTGCACATGGCGGCAGTCGGCACGTCCAACTTGCCTTCGAGGTGCTGCTCCAGGCAGCGATCCACAAACACTCGCCCTACCTGCACTTCGGTGGCGATTTCGGCCAGTTTGAAACGGGTGTTCTGGAACTCACTGATCGCTTTGCCAAACGCTTTGCGCTCCCGGGTGTAATCGAGGGTCCACTGCAACGCCGCCTCGGCATTGGCCAGCGCGCCCAGCGCCACGGTCAGGCGCTCCTGGGGCAACTCCTGCATCAGATAAGCGAAACCCTGGCCCGCCTGGCCGAGCAGGTTTTCCTTGGGAATACGTACGTCCTGGAAAAACAGTTCAGACGTGTCCTGCGCTTTCATGCCGACTTTCTCCAGGCGCTTGCCCTTGGCAAAACCCGGCGTCCCCGCTTCGACCAGGAACAGACTTGTACCTTTCGCGCCAGCTTTAGGATCGGTCTTGGCCACCACTATCACCAGATCGGCCAGAAAGCCGTTGGTGATAAAGGTCTTGGAGCCGTTGATGACGTATTCATCACCGTCCAGCACCGCCGTGGTTTTCACCCCCTGCAGGTCCGAACCGGCACCCGGTTCGGTCATGGCGATGGCGCTGACCATCTCGCCCGACACCAGTTTCGGTAGGTACTTGTGCTTCAGGTGCTCGGAGCCGTAATGCAGGATGTACGGCGCAACGATGTCCGAGTGCAGGGAGAAACCGATACCGCTCAGACCCAGACGGCTGATCTCTTCAATCACCACGGCGCTATAAAGGAAATCGGCTGCCATACCACCGTACTCTTCCGGCAGATGGGAGCAGAGCATGCCGGCCTCGCCCGCCTTGTTCCACAGCGCCCGGTCGATATGGCCATCCTTTTCCCACTGATGGTGGTAAGGCACGGCTTCCTGCTCAAGGAACTTGCGCACGCTGTCACGAAACAGCTCATGGTCAGAGCTGAACAGGGTTCTTGGAATCATTGTTTTACCCACTGAATACGTCTAACGCCGGGATTGGCAAGGCCCCGACTGTAGGACAGTCAAACGTTTCGACACACTGGACACATGCGACAAAAAATAAGACGATCCAGCCAGCTACTGACCACTATCCCCTAATAAGAACAAGTATCCATGCCGACTGCTCAGTCCAGCGCCCTCAAGCGCGTCGCTATCCTGGCCATCGAGGGCGTATTCGCCTCCACCCTCATGCAAGCCAAAGACTTCTTCCATATGGCCAGCCTGCGTTATGGCCGGCAACTGGGTCTGGGCCTGACGCCCGCGTTCGATATCCACCTGGTCAGCCCCGACGGCCAGCCGCCCCGCAGCTTCAGCGATGTGGTGCTGCCCGTAAGTGGCGGCCTGGAGCCTGCCGACATCATCATCCTGCCGGCCTACTGGGGCGATTTCGATCTGCTCTGCCAGCGCTATCCACAGATTCTCACCTGGCTGCGCAAGCAACACACGGCCGGTAGCGTTATCTGCGGTGAAGCGATGGGGGTGTTCTGGATTGCCCAGGCCGGGCTGCTGGACGGTAAAGAAGCCACCACTTACTGGCGCTTTTTCCGCGAGTTCAGCGAACGCTTCCCCAAGGTTTTGCTGAATCAGGAAAAACACCTTGCAGACGCCGACAATCTCTACAGCGCCGGCGGCACCACGTCGGCCTGCGACCTCTACCTGTATCTGATCGAACGCTTCTGTGGTGCCAGCGTGGCGCAGGCCGTGGCCCGTGACATTCTTTATGAAGTGCAGCGCAACTACACCCCGGGGCGTATCGGCTTTGGCGGACAGAAGCTGCACCAGGACGTGACCATCCTGCAGATTCAGCAATGGCTCGAAGAAAACTTCGCAGAGAAATTCCGTTTTGAAGACGTGGCCCGCCAGCACGGCATGAGCATTCGCAACTTTATGCGGCGTTTTCAGACCGCCACTGGCGATAAGCCGCTGCACTATCTGCAACGGTTACGGATCGAAACAGCCAAGGGTTTGCTGAGCGCCACGCGCAAAAGCATCAAGACCATCAGCTACGAAGTGGGCTACGACGATGCCAGCTTCTTTGCCCGATTGTTCCGTCAGCACACAGAACTGTCGCCTAACCAGTACCGACGCCAATTCCAGCAAAAGGACAGCCATTCCTAGGATGGGGGTTGGTCGCCCTCGCCTGCGACCTATGATCGGCGCGTGAACCTCTAACAAAAACAGGTACTTGTCATGCGCCCATTAATTTTTGCCGTGCTTACGCTGTGCAGCCTGATGGCTGTGGCAGATGAAAAATGGAAACCCTTCCCTTACGACCAGGCCGCCTATGACTACTCGGGCGACAAGCTGCGCCAGGCCTGGCCACAGCTGACCCGCGGATTTGGCGACAACTACCCGTTCCCGGATGCGGAGTGGGTAATAAAGATGGCCACCACCTACCCCAAAGCGCTGGAGATGACCGTCACTGGCAACACAGGCTTTACCGGCAAACCGGAAGAAGCCGAAATCTATGCGCAGAAACTGCAGAACGTCTGGCGTCTGATGTTCAAAGGGGACTTTGCCCAAGCCAAGAAAGAAGGCCTGGCACTCGGCGTCGGCGGCCAGATCCCGGCGATGTTCGCCCAGGTGGTGTACGCCATGTTCCTAGTGCCAAACCAGGACGAAAAACACCGCCTGCTGGAAGAGGTGATCGATTACACCGACAAGGCCGGCGAGCTGGTGCAGAGCGACACCGTGGCGCAGTTCGGCCGCGTTTATGCCAAGGCACGCCTGGGCGAAGAGCTGTCGGTGCCGGTGGTGCTCAAGCGTGGCTATACCAGCCAGATCCCCAGGGAACTCGACGCCCTGCTGGCCAAACAGCCACAACAACCGTTCGCGCTCGCCCTGTATGGCGGCTATGAAGCCGGCGTGATCCGCAAGGTCGGCAAGCTGGTGGGCAAGATGACCTACGGGGTCAGCGCCGATCAGATGGAAACCTACTTTGCGCGCTCCTTCAAACAGGCCGACAACCTGCCCATCGGCCACTACGAGTACGCTAATGCCTTGGTGTATGTATACGGCGACGACGAAGAAACCAAGGTCGTGCAACACCTGAAGGACGCCGTGGCGATCAAACCGATCAATGCCATGGAAGCCCTGGAAGTGGCCCATGCCAAAGAGCTGCTGAAAGCCCATGAGCAGAAGATGGCGCAGAACTGAGCCAAGCGCTACGCAGAAAAAAGCCCGGCTTCAGCCGGGCTTTTGCAGTTGCGTCACGGGCCTTTAGAAAGCCACGCGGTAATGCAGGGTGTAAGCCTCTACGCCGTCGTTCGGCTGGCTGATCCCGGCATTGGAATAGTGAATCGCCCGAACGCCCACCTCCTGACCAGCGAAGCGCAGGCCAAGGCCCAGGCGATCTTCAAACTGGAAGGAGGAGCCCAGGTCGTTGTCTTCCAGCTCCGTATTGGCGAACAGCGCCACGCCAACGCCAGCTTCGATATAGGGACGGACGTTTTCACCGGCGAACTCGTAAACGAATACCGGCGCTAAGGAAATACTGTGGTTGCTGGAGGACTTGTCGCCCTGCCAGTAGGTGTAGCCCGCATCCCAATAGCCGGTCAGATGGCCGACGTCGCTTTGCCACCAACTGGTGCCGAAATCGAATTGAGTACCGAGGCGATAGACCATGGTCGACTCACCGGATTGACCGATGGCGAAGGTGACGTCCGCAGCACTAGCGGAAAGGGACAGACCTAAGGAGAGGGCTGCAGCCGCAGCCAAGGAAATCAACTTCATCGCAACATCCTTTTGTATCGGATTGATCACAGATATCTGCGTACGAGCTCGATTATAGAAATCTTCGCTATAAACGAAAGGCACAGACAGCGGTAAAACCGACTAAAGAATCCAGTGAGATTTCCGTCGTCCTCAAGGGGCATTCGCCCACGGCACTAGTGCTGCAGCGAAGCGACGCTGGCCTTTCTGCCAAGTAGGAGCGGCATTACCTGTATTAGGTTCGATATATTTCCACTAGACCACAGACGGGTCTCCAGCCCCGCCACTTCGGCCAACAGGTCGCGCTCGCCGAGCAGCCGTTGCAGCTGCCTGGCCACCGCCATACCGGTGTCGATCAGCGTCACCGACGGCGGCACCAATTCCAGCAATAGCGGCTTGATAAAGGGGTAATGGGTGCAGCCCAGAATCAGGGTGTCGCACCCCTCGGCCAGCAGCGGCTCGACGTAACCTCGCAACAGTTCGCGGGTGACCTCGCCGTGCAGTTCGCCAGCCTCGATCAGCTCCACCAAGCCCGGGCAAGGCCGGGTAATAACCCGCACATCGCTGGCAAAGCGATCGAGCAAGGCGGCGAACTTGGCGCTCTGCAAGGTACCCGTGGTGGCTAGCACGCCGACCACGCCGCTGCGGGTTGCGGCGGCAGCCGGTTTTACCGCTGGCTCCATACCGATGATGGGCAACTGCGGGTACGCCGCGCGCAGCTCATTGATACCAGCGGCGGTGGCGGTATTACAGGCCACCACCAAGGCCTTGACGCCCTGCCCGAGAAGAAAGTCGGTAATGACTGTGCTGCGTTGGCGGATAAATTCCGGCGTTTTTTCGCCGTAGGGCACATGGCCGCTGTCGGCGACATACAACAAGGTTTCATTGGGTAGCAGGCGCTGAATTTCCAGCAACACCGACAGGCCGCCGACGCCGGAGTCGAACACGCCGATAGGTGCCGCTTTATTCATGGCCGCGCCCCGCACACAGCGCAGCCCGGATCGCGTTTGACCCGCAGCTCACGAAAGCGCGAACCAAGGGCGTCGATCAATAACAACCGCCCCACCAGCGGCTCACCAAACCCGGCCAGCAGCTTCAAGGCTTCCAGGGCCTGCAATGAGCCGACCACCCCCACCAGCGGACCGACCACCCCCGCCTCACTGCAGGTCAGCTCGGCCTCGCTGCCATGCCCGTACAGGCAGTGGTAACAGGGGCTGCCGGCCTGGCGTGGATCGAACACCGAAAGCTGACCTTCCAAGCGAATCGCGGCACCACTCACCAGCGGTTTGCCGGCAGCCACACACGCCGCATTCACCGCCTCGCGGGTGCCGAAGTTGTCGGAGCAATCGAGCACCAGATCCACCGCCGCCACGGCCGCAGCCATGCTGTCAGCGTCCAGCGCCTGGCGATGGGCATGCAGCTCAAGGTTCGGATTGATCGCCAGCAGACGCGCACTCATCGAGTCGACCTTGCTCTGGCCGATGCTGGCGGTGTCGTGAGCGATCTGGCGCTGCAGATTGGTCAGATCCACCGTATCGAAATCGGCCAGATGCAATTCGCCAATCCCGGCCGCCGCCAGGTACAGCGCCACCGGCGAACCCAGGCCGCCAAGACCGACGATCAGGGCGCGGCTGTTTTTCAGACGCAGCTGGCCGTCGATATCGATCTGGCTGAGCAGGATCTGCCGGCTATAACGCAGCAGTTCCTCGTCGTTGAGTGAGTCATTCATGCAGGTAGCGCCCCAGGCTGATTCGTTCATGGCCGCCCAGGTCGCGACGGCTATCGACTTCAGTAAAGCCTCGGGCTGCCAACAGCTCACGGACGGCGGCAGCCTGGTCAAAACCGTGTTCCAACAACAGCCAGCCGCCCGCCACCAGGTGCTCGGGGGCTTGCTCAATGATCAAGCGGATATCGTCCAAACCATCGGCACCCGCCACCAGCGCACTGGCGGGCTCGAAGCGCACGTCGCCTTCGCTCAGGTGCTTGTCGCCGGCGCAGATATAGGGCGGGTTGCTGACGATCAGGGTAAAGCGTTGGCCGGCCACGGCGCTGAACCAGTGGCTCTGGCGAAATTGCCCGTTGTTCAGTTGCAGGCGGCTGCGGTTGCGCTCGGCAAGGGCCACGGCTTCCGGTACTCGATCCACGCCGGTGACGCTCCAGCCCGGCCGTTCCTTGGCCAGAGCCAAGGCGATGGCACCGGTACCGGTGCCCAGATCGAGGGCGGCAAGAGGATTGTGCGGCAGCAACTCCAGGGCGGTTTCCACCAGCAATTCGGTGTCAGGACGCGGAATCAGGGTATGCGGGGCGACTTCCAGATCCAGGCTCCAGAAGCCCTGCTGGCCAAGAATATAAGCCACCGGCTCACCCTGCTGACGGCGCTGAATGGCCGCTTCGAACTGCTGCAACTGTTCAGCGCTTAGCTCGCGCTCCGGCCAGGTGCGCAGGAAACTGCGCGGCTTGCCCAACACCGCTGCGAGCAGCAACTCGGCGTCCAGCTGGGCAGTGTCCGAGCCAGACAACACCACACTGCCGAGCAGATTCTGAATGCTTGGGGCGCTGCCCTGGCTGGTCAAGGGTCAGTCCCCCAATGCCGCCAACTGATCGGCCTGGTACTCGCTGAGCAGCGGCTCGATCACCGCGTCGACGCCACCGGCCAACACATCATCCAGGTTGTAGAGGGTCAGGTTGATGCGGTGATCGGTCACCCGCCCCTGGGGAAAGTTGTAGGTACGGATGCGCTCGGAGCGATCACCGGAACCGACCAGCAAGCGGCGGGTGTCGGAAATCTCTTTGTGCGCGGCAGCTTCCTGCTGATCATTGAGCTTGGCCGACAGCCAGGCCATCGCCTTGGCGCGGTTCTTGTGCTGCGAACGCTCTTCCTGGCACTCGACAACGATGCCGGAGGGAATATGGGTGATGCGAATGGCCGAGTCGGTCTTGTTGACGTGCTGGCCACCGGCACCGGAGGAGCGGTAGGTGTCGACACGCAAATCCGCCGGGTTGATCTCGATGGCCTGCTGCTCATCGGGCTCCGGCAGCACGGCGACGGTGCAGGCCGAGGTATGAATGCGGCCCTGCGATTCGGTTTCCGGCACCCGCTGCACACGGTGGGCACCGGACTCGAACTTGAGCTTGGCGTAAACATTGTCGCCCTCGACGCGGGCAATGACTTCTTTATAGCCGCCATGCTCACCGACGTTCTCGGACAGGACCTCCACCCGCCAGCCGCGCTTTTCGGCATAGCGCGAATACATGCGGAACAGGTCGCCGGAGAAGATAGCCGCCTCGTCACCGCCGGTACCGGCACGCACTTCGAGAAACACGTTGCGGCTGTCATTGGGGTCTTTGGGCAGCAGCATGCGATGCAGGCGCACTTCCAGGTCGGCCAACTGTTCTTTGCTCTCGGCCACTTCCTGCTCGGCCATTTCACGCATGTCCGGGTCGCTGTCTTTAAGCAACGCCTGGGCACCCTGCATATCGGCGGTGACCTTGCGGAATTCCTGGAACAGTTGCACCACCGGCTCGACCTCGGCGTATTCCTTGGAGTACGCACGAAATTTGCTCTGATCGCTGATCACTTCGGCGTCGCCAAGCAGCGCCGTCAGCTCTTCATAGCGGTCGTGGATCATGTCCAGTTTGTTCAGCAGTGACGCTTTCATTGCGGGGTTTTATCCGTGGTGCTCTCGTCGAGCGCGAAGAGTTCCTGAGCCACGGTCAGCGCATCGATGCGCCCGTCGGCCGAGAGTTTTTTCAGTTGCACGCTGGGGGCGTGCAGCAATTTATTGGTCAAGCCGCGCGCCAGTTGCGCCAGTGCTTCTTCGGCTGAGGTGCCGTTGGCAAGCATACGCTGAGCCTTGGCCAGTTCATCGTCGCGCAAGCGCTCGGCTTGCTGACGATAGGCCTTGAGCACATCGACGGCGGCCAGCTCGCGCAGACGCGACATAAAGTCGCTGGTGCCGATGGCCACCAGCTCTTCGGCGGCCTGGGCTGCGCCTTGGCGGCTTTTCAGGTTCTCGGCGATCACATCGTGAAGGTCGTCGACGGTATACAGGTAGACGTCGTCCAGCTCACCTACTTCCGGTTCGATATCCCGTGGTACGGCGATATCGACCATAAAAATCGGCTTGTGCTTGCGCTGCTTCAGCGCACTTTCCACCGCGCCTTTACCGAGAATCGGCAACTGGCTGGCGGTGGAACTGATGACGATATCGCTGCTGATCAACTCTTGGGGAATCTCCGAAAGCAGCACGGCATGGGCACCGAACTGCTCAGCCAATTGGCTGGCGCGTTCCAGGGTACGGTTGGCAACGACGATGCGTTTTACCCCTTGTTCATAAAGGTGGCGGGCCACCAGGGTGATGGTCTCACCAGCACCGATAAGCAGCGCCGAGCTGTTATTGAGGTTGGAGAAAATCTGCTTGGCCAGGCTGACGGCGGCAAACGCTACCGACACCGGGTTCTCACCAATGGCAGTGTCGGTACGTACCTGTTTGGCGGTACTGAAGGTCGCCTGGAACAGACGGCCGAGCAGTGGGCCGACGGTGCCGGCCTCGCGGGCCACGGCGTAGGCGGACTTCATCTGGCCGAGAATCTGTGGTTCGCCGAGCACCATGGAATCCAGACCGGAAGCCACGCGCATCATATGGCGCACGGCGGAGTCGTCCTGGTGCACGTAGGCACAGGCGCGTAGTTCATCCAGGCTGAGTTTGTGGTAGTCGGCCAGCCAGGCCAACACGCCGTCGGCGGTCAGGCTGTCCTGCTCGATATACAGCTCGCTGCGGTTGCAGGTCGAGAGAATCGCCGCCTCGCGGCTGGCGGTGCGCAGACATAACTGCTGCAATGCATCAACCAACTGCTCCGGGGTGAACGCCACACGTTCGCGGACATCCACCGAGGCGGTCTTATGGTTGATACCGAGGGCAAGAAAGGTCATGCAGGGTCGCTGACAGAATCGGGAAGCCGCCAATTGTCCTACTTCACCAGATTGAGAACAACCACCGCTGACCATTGTCCTAATTGCCGGTAGCCTGTCTCGCACAGAGCCAACCATAGATAGGCGCTCGCCCCATGGGTTTGCCCAACGGCTTGTGTCATGATGCCCAGACCGCAGGTAAGTCGCCCTTTCCTATATATGAATAAATCGCTGCCATTGTTCGCCGCCGTCTTGTTTCTCGGGGGCTGCGCCAACCTGAGCCCTTCCAGTCAGGACGGTTCCCCGCCGGTGGAAGACACCGCACCGGCCGCCGTTGCCAAGCCTCAGGTGTACGGCTCGTTCAGCGAGGAAACCCTGCTTTCCTTGCTCACCGCCGAGCTCGCCGGGCAACGCAATCGCTTCGATATCGCCCTGGAAAATTATATTCAGCAAGCCAACGAAACCCAGGATGCCGGCGTCGCCGAGCGCGGGTTCCGCATTGCCGAATACCTGGGAGCCGATGAGCCCGCGCTGGAAACCTCGCTGATCTGGGCCAAAAACGCCCCGGACAATCTCGAAGCGCAGCGCGCCGCCGCCATTCAACTGGCCCGCGCCGGGCGTTACGACGAATCCATGGTGTACATGGAGAAAGTCCTGCAAGGCCAGGGCGACACCCACTTCGACTTCCTGGCTTTATCCGCTGCTGAAACCGATCCCGACACCCGCGCCGGCCTGCTGCAAAGCTTCGACCGCCTGCTGGTGAAGTACCCGGACAACGGCCAGCTGCTGTTTGGCAAAGCCTTGCTCATGCAACAGGACGGCCATCCCGATACCGCCCTGAAGCTGCTTGAAGACCAGAAGGCCGCGACCCACGACGTCGCCCCGCTGCTGCTACGCGCCCGCCTGCTGCAAGGCATGAAGCGGGGTGATGAAGCCGTTCCGCTACTGGAAAAAGGCATCAAGCAGCACCCCGACGACAAACGTTTGCGTCTGGCCTATGCCCGCCTGCTGGTAGAACAGAATCGCCTGGAAGACGCCAAGGTCGAATTCGCCTCCCTGGTCCAGCAATTCCCTGATGACGATGACCTGCGCTTCTCCCTGGCTCTGGTGTGCCTGGAAGCCCAGGCCTGGCAGGAAGCTATCGGTTACCTGGAAGATCTGGTGGAGCGCAACAGCCATGTCGACGCCGCTCACTTTAATATGGGTCGCGCCTACGAAGAGCTGAACGACAAAAACAGCGCCTTGCAGGAGTTCGGCCTGGTTGGTCCTGGCAACGACTACCTGCCAGCGCAACTGCAGCAGACCACCATTCTGTTCGACAGTGGGCGCAGCAGCGAAGCCTCTAAACTGCTTGCCGAAGCCCGCGACGAGCAGCCGGACTACGCCATCCAGCTGTATCTGATCGAAGCTGAAGCCCACTCCAGCCGCCAGCACTATGACAATGCCTGGGCCGTGATCCAGAAAGCCCTCAAGCAATACCCGGACGATCTGAATCTGCTCTACACCCGCTCGATGTTGGCGGAAAAGCGCAACGATCTGGCCCAACTGGAAGCCGACCTGCGCACCATCCTCAGCCGCGAACCGGATAACTCGATGGCCCTCAACGCCCTCGGTTACACCCTGGTGGACCGCACCACGCGCTATGCCGAAGGCCGCGAGCTGATCCAGAAAGCCCACAAGTTGAGCCCGGATGACCCGGCGATTCTCGACAGCCTGGGCTGGGCCAATTACCGCATGGGCAACCTCAATGAAGCCGAACGCTTGCTGCGTCAGGCCCTTGAGCGCTTCCCCGATGCCGAAGTCGCCGCCCACCTCGGCGAAGTACTGTGGGCCAACGGCAAGCAGCCGGAAGCGCAGAAAGTCTGGGCAGCGGCGCAAAAAGAACAACCCGACAACACCATCCTGCGCGAAACCCTATTGCGCCTGACCGGTTCCGAGAAGCTTTAACCCATGCGTTTGCGCCACCTCCTCGTTATTGGCCTGCTCACCGTGCTCAGCGGTTGCGCAGGCTTCACCTCCCATGAATCGCTGGAAGGCCAGGGCGACCCGGCCAAGTGGCAAGCCCACAAAGACCGCACTGTTGCCCTCAACGGCTGGCAGATCAGCGGCAAGGTGGGCATTCGCGCTCCGAAAGACTCCGGCAGCGGCACGCTGTTCTGGCTGCAGCGTCAGGACTACTTCGACATTCGCCTGTCCGGCCCCTTGGGGCGGGGGGCCGCGCGCCTGACCGGACATGCCGGCGACGTGACGCTGGAGGTGGCCAACCAGGGCCGCTACCAAGCCAGCACACCCGAAGAACTGCTGGAACAACAGCTCGGCTGGAAGTTGCCCATTTCTCACCTGACCTGGTGGGTGCGCGGCTTGCCGGCTCCGGATAGCAAAAGCACCGTTACCCTCGACACCGACAGCCATCTGCAGCGTCTGAGTCAGGACGGCTGGCAGGTGGAATACCTCAGCTACACCGAACAGAACGGTTACTGGCTGCCCGAGCGCATGAAGCTGCATGGCCGCGACCTCGACGTCACCCTGGTGATCAAGGACTGGCAACCGCGCCAGCTGGGCCAGTGATGCCCACTGCACGCCTGACCTTGCCCGCACCGGCAAAACTCAACCTTATGCTGCATATCCTCGGCCGCCGTGCCGATGGCTACCACCAACTGCAGACCCTGTTTCAATTTCTCGACTACAGCGACGAGCTGACCTTCGCCCTGCGCGATGACGGCGAGATTCGTCTGCACACGGAAATTGATGGCGTTCCCCACGACAGCAACCTGATCGTAAAAGCTGCGCGGCAACTGCAAAACAAAAGTGCCTGTCCGCTCGGTGCCGATATCTGGTTGGAAAAACGCTTGCCCATGGGCGGCGGAATTGGCGGTGGTAGCTCCGATGCAGCCACTACCCTGCTCGGCCTCAACCATCTTTGGCAGCTGGGTTGGAATCACGATCAACTGGCCGAACTGGGTATAGGTTTGGGTGCCGATGTACCGGTCTTTGTCCGTGGACACGCCGCATTTGCTGAAGGCGTGGGTGAAGTGCTGACTCCGGTGGAGTTGGACGAACCGTGGTTTCTCGTGGCAATACCGCAAGTATCTGTCAGCACAGCAGAAATTTTCTCTGACCCGGAGTTGACACGCGACACTGCGCCGATTACATTGCACGCCGTTCTCGAGCGGGGCGGTCGTAATGACTGTCAGTCGGTGGTCGAGAAGCGTTACCCAGATGTTCGTAACGCTTTGATCTTGCTAAACAAATTTGTTTCAGTTAGATTAACCGGCACTGGATGTTGTGTTTTTGGGAGCTTCCCTAACAAAGCCGAAGCTGATAAAGTCGCGGCCCAACTTCCAGCCTCCCTGCCAGGGTTTGTTGCTAAAGGTTGTAACGTTTCGATGTTGCACCAGCGGTTACAAAAACTGTCCTGAGAAGCGGATGCTAAGCATCCAGTTGCACATTACAGGGGCGTCGCCAAGCGGTAAGGCAGCAGGTTTTGATCCTGCCATGCGTTGGTTCGAATCCAGCCGCCCCTGCCATTTTCTATACTCATCCAGGTATACCCTCAGCCGGCAGGTACTGCGCGTGTCCAAGATGATGGTCTTTACGGGGAATGCTAACCCCGATCTGGCGCGACGTATCGTACGTCAGCTGCATATCCCACTCGGCGATGCCTCCGTTGGAAAATTTTCCGATGGCGAAATCAGCATTGAGATCAACGAAAACGTCCGCGGTAAAGACGTCTTCCTGATCCAGCCGACATGCGCGCCAACCAACGATAACCTGATGGAACTGGTGGTAATGGCTGACGCCTTCCGCCGCTCCTCGGCTACTCGAATCACAGCCGTGATCCCCTACTTCGGTTATGCACGTCAGGATCGCCGTCCGCGTTCCGCGCGTGTAGCAATCAGCGCCAAAGTGGTGGCTGACATGCTGACCGTCGTCGGTATCGACCGCGTTCTGACTGTTGATTTGCACGCCGACCAGATTCAGGGCTTCTTCGATATCCCGGTAGATAACATCTACGGCTCGCCAGTACTGGTGGACGATATCGAAGACCAGCGCTTCGAAAATCTGATGATCGTTTCCCCGGATATCGGCGGTGTAGTGCGTGCTCGCGCTGTCGCCAAATCCCTGGGTGTAGACCTGGCGATCATCGACAAGCGCCGTGAAAAAGCCAACCACTCCGAAGTGATGCACATCATCGGTGATGTTGAAGGCCGTACCTGCATCCTCGTCGATGACATGGTCGACACCGCCGGCACACTCTGCCACGCGGCCAAGGCCCTGAAAGAACACGGTGCTGCCAAGGTTTTCGCCTACGCAACCCACGCCGTTCTTTCCGGTCGTGCCATCGAAAATCTGGAAAATTCCATGCTCGACGAACTGGTGGTGACCAACACCATCCCGTTGTCGGCAGCTGCTCAAGCCTGCAAACGTATCCGTCAGTTGGATATCGCGCCGGTAGTCGCTGAAGCGGTCCGCCGCATCAGCAACGAAGAATCGATCAGCGCGATGTTCCGCTAAGGGTCAAAACCCTGGCTGCATAGTGCAGAACGAAAGTGCCCCGCCTCGTGCGGGGCTTTTTGCCTCACCGCCTTCCATTGCCGGTCGCAAGCAATGAGGGCGGCGAAGTTTATTTTGGAGATTCACCATGACTGATTTTGCCCTGAATGCTGAAGTGCGTTCCGACCTGGGGAAAGGTGCGAGCCGCCGCCTGCGTCGTCTCGCCGCCCAAGTTCCTGCCGTAGTTTACGGCGGTGACAAAGCTCCTGTTTCCATCACTCTGCTGGCCAAAGAAGTTGCCAAGCTGCTGGAAAACGAAGCTGCCTACAGCCACGTAATCGCCCTGTCCGTTGGCGGCGCGACTGAAACTGTAGTGATCAAAGCCCTGCAACGTCACCCAGCTAAAGGTCACGTACTGCACGCTGACTTCATTCGCGTTGTAGCTGGCCAGAAACTGACCGTTCACGTTCCTTTGCACTTCCTCAACCAAGAAACATCGGTTGGCGTGAAGCAGCAAGGCGGCGAAGTTTCGCACACCGCTGCTGAAGTTGAAGTTTCCTGCGAGGCGAAAGACCTGCCGGAATTCATCAACGTTGACATGGCTAAAGTAGAAATCGGTCAGATCGTTCACCTGTCCGACCTGGTTCTGCCAGCCGGCGTTGAACTGGTTGCTCTGGCTCACGGCAAAGACCTGCCGGTTGCCAACATCCACGCTTCCCGCGTACAAAAAGAAGAAGGCGCAGCCGAGTAATACTCGCTGGGTCTAAGGAAGGGCTCCTGTCGTGACTGCCGTACAACTGATCGTCGGCCTGGGTAATCCAGGCGCTGAATACGAACAGACCCGGCATAACGCAGGGGCCCTTTTTGTTGAGCGTCTCGCCGCAGCCCAACGGGCCAACCTGGTGGCAGAGCGCAAATTTTTCGGTCTGACGGCTCGTTTCAGCCATCAAGGCCACGATATTCGTCTGCTGATCCCCACTACCTTTATGAACCGTAGCGGCCAAGCGGTTGCCGCCATGGCCAGTTTCTACCGCATTCCGGTCGACGCCATTCTGGTAGCCCACGACGAACTCGACATGCCTCCGGGCGTTGCCAAATTCAAACAAGGCGGCGGGCACGGCGGCCACAACGGCTTGCGCGACATCATTGCGCAACTCGGCAATCAGAATACCTTTCACCGTCTGCGGCTCGGCATTGGCCACCCCGGTGAAGCCAGTAAAGTTTCCGGTTTTGTTCTGGGCCGCGCACCGCGCGCCGAGCAGGAAAAACTGGACGCCAGCATCGACTTTGCCCTCGGCGTGATGCCAGAGGTTTACGCCGGGGAATGGAACCGCGCGATGAAACTCCTGCACAGCCAGAAGGCTTGACCACTCTTTTTAGCGAATTCACTTCCGCGAGGATTACACCATGGGATTTAACTGCGGCATCGTCGGCCTGCCCAACGTCGGCAAGTCCACCCTGTTCAACGCCCTGACCAAATCCGGTATCGCGGCAGAGAACTTTCCGTTCTGCACCATCGAACCGAACAGCGGCATCGTGCCGATGCCCGACCCGCGTCTCGACGCCCTGGCGGCCATCGTCAACCCCAAGCGCATCCTGCCGACCACCATGGAATTCGTGGACATCGCAGGCCTGGTAGCCGGCGCTTCGAAAGGTGAAGGCCTGGGCAACAAGTTCCTCGCCAACATCCGCGAAACCGACGCCATTGCCCACGTGGTGCGCTGCTTCGAAGACGACAACGTGATCCACGTTTCCAACAGCGTCGACCCCAAGCGCGACATCGAGATCATCGACCTCGAACTGATCTTCGCCGACCTCGACAGCTGCGAAAAACAACTGCAGAAAGTTACCCGCAACGCCAAGGGCGGCGACAAAGACGCCGTGGCCCAGAAGGCATTGCTGGAACAACTGATCAACCACTTCACTGAAGGCAAGCCCGCGCGCAGCCTGATGAAGAACTGGGGCACCGACGAAAAACTGATCGTGCGCGGCTTCCACCTGCTGACCACCAAGCCGGTGATGTACATCGCCAACGTCGCCGAAGACGGCTTCGAAAACAACCCGCTGCTGGACGTGGTCAAGGCCATTGCCGACGAAGAAGGCGCGATTGTGGTACCGGTGTGCAACAAGATCGAAGCCGAAATCGCCGAGCTCGATGACGGCGAAGAAAAGGACATGTTCCTCGAGGCCCTGGGCCTGGAAGAGCCGGGCCTGAACCGCGTGATCCGCGCCGGCTACGAAATGCTCCACCTGCAAACCTACTTCACCGCCGGCGTTGAAGAAGTGCGTGCCTGGACCGTCCGCGTAGGGGCCACTGCCCCGCAAGCCGCCGGCGTTATCCACACCGACTTCGAAAAAGGCTTTATCCGCGCCGAAGTGATCGCCTACGACGACTTTATCCAGTTCAAGGGCGAAGCCGGTGCCAAGGAAGCTGGCAAGTGGCGCCTGGAAGGTAAAGAGTACGTGGTCAAAGACGGCGACGTGATGCATTTCCGCTTTAACGTCTAAGTCTGTAGCGCGCTCAAAGAAAGCCCTCCTTACGAGGGCTTTTTCATTTCAGTGCGTTCGCCGCTGCAATGCTTAATTCAGCAAAAACATCGCCTTTGCCAGAAACACGATCCCCAGCATCTGCACCAGCACGCTGACGTGAATAAAGCGCGAACGGGCAGGCGTCATGCGCCCGCTTCGCATCAATACCACCACTGCCATGAAGTGCCCGAGAATACTCAACGCCAGGCAGATCTTCAGCGTCAGCAGCGTGCCAAAACAACTGGAAAATGGATTCGCCAGCGCCACGCGATAGTGCCAGGCCAACGTCAGACCGGTGCCATACAGCGCTAACACTACCCAGTGCATAACCTTGCGCGCCTGCTGGCCCAGCGCCTGAGAAAACTGACCGAGCACACCGGGAGGCAATACCCCGGTGGCGCGGCTCAGAATCATCACTTCGAAAAACACCCCGCCAATAAAAAACGCCGCGGCGCTCAGGTGAATAACTTTTACCCACAGAAAATGCATAACCGTCTCCCCTACCCCGGCTGACCATCAGCCCGTGGCCGCCACAGCATCGGCCCATAGCGATACAGAAACAGCGCAAAGGCCGCGCACCAGCAAGTACCCGCCAGCCAAAGCGAAGGCAGATACCAGAACTGTACAGCCACTACCCGAAACAGGCCGCCGAGATTCACCAACACAAAGGCCCACGCAAAGCCGCGCGGCAGCACCAATGGGCGCCCGGTATGGCCCAGTGAAATACGCGCCAACATGGCTAGAATCAGCCCGCCGATAGCGCCCACCGTCAACGCATGCAACGCCGCGCTCGCGGGAAAGGGTGCACCGAAATGCCAGGCAGCCATACCGCCACATGCCGCTATCAGCCAGGCATAGGCCAGGTGCAGCGACCACAGCAACGGTACCTGCGCGATGCCGTGGTCGAACCAGCGCAGCAAACGCGCGGCATGCCCCGCAGCCAGCAGCGCAAACAGCATGCCAATGGCCCAATGCGGCTGCAGTGCCGGGCCAACCGCGTAGGCGGCAGCGAGCACGATGGTCAGCGACAACAGGCCCCAGTCGAGCCAAGGCCAGGGCTGAACTGCCTGCTGCCTGGCCAACCCGCGCTGGGAAAAGAAAGGAATCACCCGCCCGCCAATCAGCCCTATCATCGCCGCGACCAGCCAGACCGATGCCCACGCCCCCTGGCGTTGCCAGGCTTCGTGCCCCGTCACCACGCCAAGCAACACCAGCAGATCGGCGCTGGCCAGCAGCACCAGCAAGCCGGCGGTGGGGTAATTACGGCGCTGGCGGACGCTCCACAACAGACGCGCCAATACCAACGCGGCGGCGAGCAGAAACAGCAGATTGGCCATCAGCAACAACAACGGCATCGCCGACCACCAACTCAACCGTGCCACCAGCCAGACCAGCACCAGCGCCGCCAACGGTATGCCGGACAAGCTTGGGCGCCCAGTCCAGGTCTGCACTGCCGTGAGCAGAAACCCCACGATGATCGCCCCGGCGAAACCGAAGATCAGCTCATGGCGATGCCACGCCAACCAGCCGCCCATGGGGGCCGGCCACTGTGGCTGCAGCAAGGCTAATAACCACAGCGGGATGGCCAACACTGCCAACAAGCAGCCGCCCAAAAAGAACGGACGAAAACCCAGGTGCCATAGCGGCGCGGTTTGCCGTGCCTGGCTCGCATTGGATATGTGCATATCACCTCCTGTTACTGCCACCTGGACTGCCGGCATCGTGCCGTGAAGTCAGGGCCAATGCACAGGCGTCCAGACGTCGCAGGCGGTGGCACCATCCGGACTCTGCCCCGCCGTATGCCGACCTCAGAAGTACGCAACTCGGCGGCGCTGCGGCTTACGAGTTCTAAGCAGAAGAAACGCACCGAAAAATCGCCCGGGGCTCGCGCCATTGGCCCGCCTTCGACGAGTTCGCGAAGGCCCGCAGACGCAGGCCGATTAGATTGAGGAGAGGATCACGCCAACCCCTCGCGGCTTACCGCGGGAGCGAGGTCTTCTTTCAGGCTGGGCCACTCACTGAACTGTACTGCCCGCCCTCTTGTAGATTGCCGCGCTCACTTCTTCCTGCGAGTTGGCGATGATCAGGCCAGGGGTCGCTTCATAGTTGTGGCCACCCCACTCGATGGGGATGCCAAACGCGATCCCATAAAACTTGTCGTTGTAGCTGACGATGTTGTAGTGCAGCGCCTCTTCGACTTTTACCAGCCGGGCAGGCGGCGCTTGCAAGGGGGCGAAAGTGGTCAGCGCACCGATATACAGACAGATTGCCAGCGTAGTCGCCCCTGCCCACTTCAGAGGCACTGACGCATGCAGCGGCTGCGCAGAAGAAATCGAAGCGACAAATCGGCGCTGGCGCCACCTGTCAAAAGGCGTCTCGATTGCCACGCAGGCGAAACCGGCGATAAGCAGCGAAACAGCCACGATCGTTATCTGCGCGGCGTAGCCTCCCTGCGCTAGACCGGTTCTCCCCAACACGATGCCAATGACCAGGCCATGGACGATATAAACGGGGTAACTGAAGTCCCCCAGCCAACGGTCAACGCGGTTGTTTTTCCACAGCAGGAATACAAAAGGCAGGCACAGGGCAAAAACACAGTACCGCAGCCACAACGCGACGGTGTCGTAGCCCGTGGCCTTCTCAATGATTGGGTAACCTTTCACGGCCATCACGTACAACACGCCACCCAGTAACAAAAGATTCATCGGCAGGACAGCCTTGCTTGCCCAGGCACGCTGATTCACTTGCCGATAGAGGTAATAGGCCAGGCTCCCCATCAGGAAGAAACACAGTACCGAGGGGAAAAAGTAATAACCCCAGGCCAGCGGATTAAAGGTGTCCGCCAACGGCCGAAACGCTGCACGCACCGCCAGGCTGGCAATAATCAGAACAACAATACGGCGACGACTGTGCACCACGAAGGGTGCAACCAGGTAAAACAGCAGCTCGATGGCAAGCGTCCACGCCTGTCCGATCAGCATCATGCTGTTATCGAAATAGGGCCTGCCCAAGTGCTCCGCCATAAACGCCGTATAGGCATTGACGTCATTTTCAGCCAGCGAATACGCGGTGAGCTGATGCCAGTCCTGCCCAAAGATGAACAGGTTCATCCAGACCAGGCTGAGCTGCGCCCAGAAACCACGCCCCATATTGGCGGTAAAGACGCTCGGTGTATGAGTGATGAAATACCAAAGCACCATGGCCAGAAGCATGGCCAAGTACACCGGAAAAATCCTGAACGCCCGTGACAGATAAAAACGGGTAATCCATGGTCCTTCGGCCATTCGATATTTTTCATTGATCACCAGAGTCATGTAGAACCCTGAGACCATAAAAAAACCGATCACTGCAACGGAGCCGTGCAGCCAGCGGAAAGGAGATTGCGGTATGTGATGCAGGACTACCGACAACGCCAGAAATAACCGAAGCATCCCCATTCTTGCCGATCCCCAAAATGGAAGGTAGAGCGTGTCTGACCGAGCCGATTGGCTAATTATCGAGCGATGCACGCTTTTTATTTTATGACTGCCGCGCGCACGCAGAAAATCATAGCTGGCTTCTTCCGTTAACCAAGTGCAGCAGCCTACTCAAATCGACCTGACTCCTGAGCGGGACCTTTTTACGGTCAAAGCTCCCTGGGTTTTCCTTTTTCCGGCCTTAAGCTCCGAGACAAGCGGCTATGCAGGCGAAAGGTATTTAAGCCCTCTAGCTCATGCGGCCAGGCATATCACAGATCTTCGGCTATGTTTGATGGGATACCTGACAGGGAAGAGACATATGGATGCCGGGCTACCCGTCGCTACACACACTTCGATGCCAGGGAATAAGAAAGCCACTGTAGAAGTCGTGCACATATCGCTGTTATTGCCGACTCGTGGCCGACCGGAACTGGCTAAGCGTTTTCTACAGAGCGTGGTGGACACAGCAGAAGCACTGCACGCCGTCGAAGTCATTCTGTATGTCGATGACGACGACACGGGCAGCCATCATCTGGATGGAGGCGCGCTGCACACGGAACGTATCATCGGCCCCAAACAGTCAATGGGGGTCTATAACACCTCCTGTTATCGAGCCTCGAAGGGGCAGATCATTGTCCTGGTCAACGATGACATGGTGATACGTACCGTCGGCTGGGACACTGCCCTGCGTGCCATGGACGAGCGTTTCTCCGACCGGATCTACTTGGGCTACTGCAATGACCTGCTGAAAAAGGGCGGCCTGGCGACCTTCCCCATACTGTCGCGCAAAACCTGCGAGTTATTGGTTGACCCCTACCCCGCCGCCTACGCCGGTGCCTTTATCGACGTGCATCTCTTCGATATTTTCAAACGCCTGCAGCATCAGGGCTTTGATCGTTTTATCTATTTGGACGATGTGATCTTTGAGCACTTGCACTACCGAACCGGCAAGGCGGCTTACGATGACACCTACAAGCAGCGCGGTCGCTTTCAGGATGACTCGATCTTTATTCGTTTAAGCAGCGCTCGGAGTGATGCCGCCAAACGCCTCCTCCGCGCCCTGAAGGGGCAGCCTGCCGAGGCGGCAACTGAAACGGCAGTCGACGTCCCACTGGCAACGGGCCGCAGCTCATCGCTGTTTTACTTCAAGCGCCTGTTTCTTGATTTCGACTTGCCGCTTCGCTGGCGCACCTATCTATGGATCTGGTTCACCCTGCGCCACTCCGCCGCCCATGGGCTATTGCGGTTTGTGGTCAAAGGGGGCGGCGAAACCAAACTGTCCAACTGATCCGTAAAGCACGAATGCCCCAAGGAGCCGGAGCTATTTAAGCAGTTAAGGAAAGTATGGATATGGCCTGGTTCCACTTTTGCACCGCCAATCACAATGCAGTCGGTAGATCGACACTGACTGATATGGCCGATTGGTTCGAGGCTGGACTGCTTGAGCTGGGCCATAAGGTGACGTTCTCCGAAACCTCTGTGGAACGGTCCGCTATCAATCTGTTTTGGGAGTACTTCGAGCCCGGAATGCTTAAGGAGCTGCTTGGCGCGGGCGTTGAGTTCGGAATAATTGCCACGGAAATACCCGACGGAGAGGGCTTCAACTGGCAGAGCGACCCAAGGTGGACAGCCAGATTCGACACCTTTTCCGAGGTCGCGCGGCACGCGAAATTCATCTGGACGATGATAGAAAGCACTGTGCCGTTCTACGCTCAGTTTTGCCCCACTGCCTTTATTGAATTGGGCTTTTCAGAGCGCCTCGTGCCTGCCGACCTGAATACCAGACCCCATATCGATTTCTGTTTTTTCGGTCTGAGAACACCCTACCGGGAGAAGGTCGTCAAACAACTGGAAAAACACGCAAAGGTGGTATGGCCCCAGGGATTGCTTTCACCTACCGGTATTGCCGAGTTAATCAGCAATAGCCGCGTGGGCCTTAATTTCAAGCAGTCTGCTCAATGGCCAATACCCTCACCAACGCGCCTGGGACGCTTGATGATGGCCAGACGAGCTGTAGCTGCTGAGCATGTGCCCGTATCTACGCGCCAGGGCGATATTGCCGGCATATGCCCGCAGAGCGAGCTGTTTCACCAGCATGCGCTGCATATCCTTGATTCGGGCTGGCATCAAAGCGCCGAGCAGGTTTTCGAGCGCTATAAAACCGAGATGCCCATGGCGCTCATCATGGAGCGGGTGCTGGAGCAGACGATCAGCTACCGCGCGGTCGATTCTGCTGCCAAAGCCGTCCATATCAAGCTCTATCCCCCCGTGTGGATTGGGGAAGACGCAATCTGGAATTTTTTCCGCTGGGAAGATGAATACTTTTCGCTCAAGAAAGAACTGGGGCCGATCGACGTCAGGCAGGGAGGGC
The DNA here is from genome assembly GCF_054057335.1 of Pseudomonas sp. TE3786. Taxonomy (NCBI): domain Bacteria; kingdom Pseudomonadati; phylum Pseudomonadota; class Gammaproteobacteria; order Pseudomonadales; family Pseudomonadaceae; genus Pseudomonas; species Pseudomonas sp. TE3786. The sequence continues at coordinate 50,520 of NZ_JBSRZF010000001.1, read as the reverse complement.
ATGCTTTGCAAAATATCCATGGAGTGGAAAACGTTCTGTATTCCAGCGATCTGTCCGAGCTATACCAAAAGGCGGAGAGCGAGTCGTTACGGAGAAACAAATGAACGCTCAGTTATCAGTGGCGGCTCCCTGGAGCCTGACCCACTACATGCCGTTGAATGGCTTCCACCCGCTGTATCGCGCGCTGTTTGAGGCCAAGCCCGACTGGGTGACGTTATCGGCCTGGGACAATATCGCGCTGTCGCAAAAGCTTCGCGGTGACTCTGAGTTCAGGAGAGGTTTATTGCATGAGGTAACGCGGGATGCCGAGGATTTTGCGCCGCGTAGCAACCCTATAGAAAAGGGCTACCTCAACCATTTCTGGCAAGCCAACTTCAGCCTGACTCGGCTGCTGCCAGGGGACATCGAATTTCACCATACGGCCCCCTTCCCCAGCTTCAAGCGCCCGTTCGTGTTCCATTGCGAAGCCTTTGCTCCGGTGTTCTTTCCGCTCGCGCACCAGGGCAGCGGAGGCTTCGCCTCCAATGAAGTGCAACAGGTGCGGGAGCACTACCGGGCGATCTTCGAGCACCCGCTATGCTTGGGGATTTTTTCCCATATAGGACAAACCCTCGACGATTTTCGCCGGTTCTTCATATCGCCGACTATCGACAGCAAATTGCACGCGTCGAGGATTGGCCTGTTTGCCAGTGAAGCAATACCGTCACCGGTAGAAAAAGGCGAACTGCACGCGCCGATATTCCTGTTCGTCAACTCAGCCAACCAGAACCCAAAGAACTTCTTCTTGCGCGGAGGCCACCTTGCCTTGCGCTATTGGCAGCGCACCAACCCGCAACCAGGTACCGGGCGTCTGATCATGCGCTGCGCACGGCCTCTTGATAGCGAGCTTGCCGAGTACCGCGTGGATCTGCAGTGGTTACGCCAGCATGAGGGTCACTCGGTTATCTGGATCGAGAACTACCTGAGTGAAGCTGAACTCGACGCACTGATGCAGGCCGCGCACTTTCTGCTGCTACCGAGCGTTTCCCTACACTCAGTGTCCATCATGTCGGCCATGGCCGCAGGAGCAGTGCCCGTGGTGTCAGATACCGTGGGCACCGATCGTTATGTGCTGGATGCTGCCGACGGCGTGGTGTTGCGCGGCATCTACGCGAACAACTGGCGGCAAGATGGCGAAACCGGGCTGACGTTCAATAGCTTCCAACGCAGCAATGAGCTGGAAGACGACCTGGTGGAGCAACTAACGGTGCGCCTGGGACGATTACTGGCCAATCCCGCGGAGTATGCGGCGCTGCAACGTGAAGCCTTATCAAAGGCCCGCGATGCCTTCTCCGGCACTCATTTCAGCGAGGATTTCTGGTCGCAGGTTCAGCGGTGCTACCAGGCCTTGCCTGTGTCTGCCGGAAACGGTGTGGCCGGCAATCCGGGCGGACGCAAAGGGCTGCAGTTGGCCAGTTGCCTGGTGGAAAAAAGCGACTGGCCCCGGCTGTTTACCAGCGCCCCGCAACCTGTGGCACGTCTCGATGCAGGTAGCGGTCGCGTGACCGAGCTGGGCGGCTGTCTGATATTCAACCCCAGCGGCGGCTCCATGGAGTTGAATCACTGGTCGCCAATGGCGGAGTACGTCGACAAAGCCGCCCCCTCCCTCACCTTTGCCTCCAGCATCAAACGCCTGAATGGCTGCTACTTGATAGCGCCGCCTTTCTCGCAGTTTCCCCGGCACAAATTCCATCTGTTCAAAGGCCAGGTCGCCAAACTGCTGATGCCCTATCCGCGGCTGTTCTCTGCTGCGGCTATTGCACTGAATTGGTTGCGCCGCACACATCGCGTACTACGGCGCATCCTGCCCGGCGGCAACGCGGTAACGCCACCGCAGAATAGTTTTGCGCCGGCGGATATCGAGTTGATTGCAGAGAATATCAAAGGGCTCAACGTAATCCGTCATGGCTATAAGTTCTATGGCATATCGCCGTCGGCCGGAGAGTTCATTCCGGCGTACGCCGAGACCGGAAAATATGATCCCTGTGTAGTCGGCACCAGCCTCAAAGACCTATTGCGCAAGCTTGACGAGTTACCGGGGCGTGACGATATCGAGCTGGTGGAGAAAGCCGTGGCTGGCTTCAACCTGGTTCGCTACGGCAGCGTCTTTTATGCGATCCCGGAGCTGGAGGGCGAGTTTGATATCGGCCGCGTGCAAGCCGGCTTTTACAGCCGCATCCATTCAGGACAGTCCGCAGACACCGTGAAAGCGGCAATTCGTGAGAGCGCCTTATGAACAACCAGCGAGCGTTGCCCGCTCTGCACCTTTGGGTCTACAACCATCCCTTGGCCGGCATCAGCGATCAGGTGGAGTTCTTTTTCCTGGTAATGCAGCAACGTGGCTACCGGGTTTCCATGAGCCGCAAGCCGCGGCTGGATGCCCTCAATGTGGTGATCGAGAACTTCTCCGAAGGCACCAGCCAGACCCTCATCGATTTCTGCGCGCGAACCGGCAAACGGGTTGCCCTGATCATGACCGAACATCTCGATCTGCAGGGCGGCGAACTGTTTATCCATGGTGAGCCACTTTGGAACAATAACGACTATATGCACCCCGCCACCCAGGCGGCGCGCGTCAAGAATCTGATGGATTGTCTGCCCTGCCTGCGAGCTATCTGGGTGCTGGGAGATCTGCCGCAGCTGATAGGTTCCGATCGCATGTTTCCAGGCATACCGGTGCGGGCATTGCCATTTCCCTCATTGCCACGGGTAGATCTCGCCGGGCAGGAACCGCAGCATGATTTTGTGTTTACCGGGGCATTAACTACCTATCGCAAACAAGTGCTGCAAACTGTCGCGGCCAATCATGCGCTGACCCATACGCTCTACTTCCTGTCTCGCAAGGGTCGCGATCACCTGAATACCTCAGCACGCATCGTCTTGAATATTCCCCAGCGTCCCGAATGGAGCTGGCTGTCACTGATGCGAATCATCGCCGCCTTGCGATGCGGGCGGGCAACCATATCCATCGGCTCCAACGATACGTCGGCCATCTCACGCTGCTGTTTCCAACTGGATGATGACCAGTGGGAGAAACGCATCAGCGAGCTGTTGAAAACCTGGCCCGAGTTATATGCAGATGCTCATCAGCGTTATCAGGCCATGCAAACCGACTTCCTGGCTGAAAACGGTTTTCCGGCGGACTTGATCGAGTACTGGGCCTTGCTTGAGAAGAAGTCGCTGCAGGGTACGCCACTCACAACAGATGCTCTTGCAGGCCGGCAACTGACAGCACCTCATGCTTGACCTGCAGGTTGGCAAAGCCTCCGATACCTGGCGTCTGCGCTATTCTCAGCACCGCCAGGGAGCGCCTTACATCCAGAAAGCGGTCTTCGTCGGCTGACGGCTGGGTGCAGCCCAGATCGAGAAAATATTCGGCCCCCACCAACGCCGTGTAGAGCGAAAAACGCACCACCAGGCACTCCCCCGCCATGGCCGACAGCAGTGGCGCTTCAAGCATCAGCAGATTGGTGCCGAACACATAAGTACCGTCGAGGGAGACGATGGCAAAGCCGACGGAAACGTTCTCCAGCGTTTTGCGGAACAGCACTTTGACCATCAGATCTATGGTCTGCCCCGAAGGGACAGTGAGAGGATCCCGGCAGCCGTTGGCCATGATTTCGAAATCCACGATCTGCACTTCCCCACTGCCCAAGCGGGTTTCATGGGCGTTATAGGAAGGCTTGTTACAGATCACATCGCTGGTGCTGCTACTGAGCAAGTGCGGTGATTCGTCCTCGTCGATTGCCTCGTCCAACGCCATCACGTCTGATCCAGCGCTAGATTCCGGGGGCATTCCAGTCCCACCGGAAAGCAGATCCTGATAGTGGTTAACCGCGTCGACAATCGGCCCATCAAACGACAATCGGCCCTGCTCCATTACCACCCCTCGATGGCAGAGGCGCAATACGGTGTCGACACTGTGGGAAACGAACAGAATGGTCTTGCCCTGTTCGACGAACTGGCGAATACGTTGAAAACAACGGTGTTGAAACTTGGCGTCGCCGACACTCAACGCCTCATCCACGACCAGAATTTCCGGCTCGACATGGATGGCAGCAGCGAAAGCGACGCGCACGAACATCCCCGAGGAATAGGTTTTCACCGGCTGATCGAAGTGCTCGCCTATCTCGGCAAATGCCTCGATGCCGGGCATCTTCGCCTCCATCGCCGCGCGACTGAAACCCATGATCGAGCCATTGAGGATCACGTTTTCCCGGCCGGTGAATTCCGGATTGAAGCCCGCGCCCAGTTCCAGCAGCGCAGAGATCTTGCCGTTCACCGCGACGCTGCCGGTGGTCGCCTGCATCACCTCGCAGATGATCTGCAACAACGTCGATTTGCCCGAACCATTGCGTCCCAGGATGGCAATAAACTCGCCCTTGGCCACCGTGAACGACACGTCGTGCAGCGCCCAGAACTCTTTGTGGTATTGCTTGCGCAACGGGTGCAGGCTTTCGATCAGGCGCTCTCGTGGCGAGGAGAACAGCCTGAACTTCTTGGAGACGTTCTTTACGCAAATAACGGGGTCAGCGGCCATGGCGTTAAAGGACATCTGCAAATTCCGGTTTCAATCGATAAAAGACAAAGGCACCCAGGAACAACACTGAGAGCGCCACCGCCCAGAACACCAGGGTCTGCTCCAGTGGCGGCAAGGTGACGGTGGGAAAAACCAGCGTTGCGCGATAACCCTGCACGATGTAGTACATCGGGTTGTAGACCATCCACTGCGCAATACGCGCCGGCATGATGTCCAGCGACCAGACGATGGGCGTGCTCCAGAACCACAGGTTGAGGCCGATGGTCAGGGCCTGGCCGATGTCGCGGTAAAACACCTGCAACGCCGCCAGCAGCCAGCCCAGGCCCAGCAACAGCACACAGGTGCACAGCAGAAAATAGATAAACAGCAGGCGCTCGGGAGCCAGCGGCACCTGGTAGAGCAGCATCATGGCCGCGAGCACCAGAAGAAATATGCCGTGGGGAATTAGCGCTGATATCACGTGAACCAACGGCAACACTTCGGTCGGAAACACGGTTTTTTTAACCAGGTGAGCATTGCCGGTGATCGAGTTGGTTATCGCCGGCAGCACCTCGCTGAAAAAGAACCAGGGCACCAGGCCACAGACGAACCACAGGATAAACGGCGTGTTCACCGGTGCCTGGGCGCGGAAGCCCACCGCGAAGACAAAATAGAACACCACAACAATCGCCAGCGGGTGAGCAAGCGCCCAGAACATGCCGCCCAGAGTACCGATATAGCGACTCTGCAGCTCACGCATGGCCAGTGCCAGGATCATCGGGCGATGGCGCACGGCATCGCGCAACAGCTGCCTCACGGAAAGATGGCTAGCCAAATGGCGGTCCTTTTTTTGTCGAAAACAAGGCGTTGTCTAAACCCGAGGCGGCGGTCAAACGTTGCCGTAAACCATGTTCTTGATCATGGTGAAGCCTTTGATCAAGTCCTTGATGCCGTCATCCAGTGACATGCTGGTTTTATAGCCGGTCGCCTCCAGCTTGGCGTTCGAGACCACGTAGTTGCGTTGATCCTGGTCCTTGCCGACCGGAGCCTCGAGAAACACGAAATCCGGAATCTGCGCCTGAATGTGTTCGCACAGCTCGCGCTTGGAAATGTTCGCGTCCGACAGGCCGACGTTGTAGATCTGCCCGGTCATGGCCGAGAAGTTTTCCAGGCCATGCAGAAACACCCGCGCCACATCGCGCACGTGGATGTAGTTGCGCTTGAACGAGCTTTCGAACAGCACCACAAAACGGTCGTGTACCGCGCGATAGGTGAAGTCGTTGACCAACAGATCCGTGCGCATCCGTGGCGACATGCCAAACACCGTCGCCAAGCGGAAACTGATGGCGTTCTCGCGCTCCATCAGCAGTTTTTCCACTTCGACCTTTTCCTTGGCGTACTGGGAAATCGGCCGCAGCGGCGACTCCTCGCTGCAGAAGTTGTCCGCATCACCGGTGCCATAGGCGCTATTGGTGGTGGGCATCAGCACCACCTGCTCGGGCGACAGCAGGCGCAGCATCATGGCAATCGCATCGTGGTTGATGCTCGACGCGCCAACCGGGTCGGCGTTGCACATCGGCGCGCCCACCAGGGCTGCCAGCGGAATCACCACGTCGGCCTTGCTCAGCAGCGGCTTGATCACGCTTTCCAGGCGAATATCGCCTTTCACCACGTTGAAATTCGGCGCATGGCAGACATGGTTGAGGCTCGCCTGCTTGAACAGAAAGTTATCCAGCACCGTGACCTTATGCCCGGCCTCCAGCAATGCTGGCACCAGCGTCGACCCCAGATACCCTGCCCCACCGGTCACAAGAATGTTGTGGCTCATCGTCTGCTTCCTTTTTATGTACATGCATAAAAACGCCTGAGCTCAGGCCGCTCAGGCGTGCGATTCAGTACCTGTCAGCACCAGGGATGCCCGGTGGTAATCCTGTGGAATTCCGATATCGATAAAAGCCCCGTGCGCCGCAAAGCCCGATAACCCAGCGCCATCCGCCAGAAGCGTCGGTAACAGCTCGTCCTCAAGGGACACCGCCTGGCCGGTGGTAAACGGCAAGCGGGCCAGACTGCTGCGCCGCACCCAATACACGCCGCCATTGGCCAGGCAACCCGGCAACCCGCGCTGGGAGGCCAGCGAGAGAATCCGCTGGGTTTCGTCCAGCTCCAGGCCCATATAACGGTTCGCCTCTCCCGCGCGAAACAGCGACAGGGTCCAGTCCGCATCGGCTTGCCGGGCAAAGTCATCCAGCGCAGCGAGCGGCACGGCAAAGAAGGTGTCGCCATTGAGCAGCAGAAAAGCCTGCTCATCCCCTAACTGCGACGCCGCCAGCAGCAAGCCGCCGCCGGTGCCCAGGCGCTCATATTCAATTGCATACGCCAGGCTCGCGCCGCGATAGGTACTGCCGAAATGTTCGGTAATCACCTGGCTCTGGTAGCCCACCGAGAGAACGAAGCGACTGATGCCCTGCTCGATCCAGTAATCCATCAGCCATTCCAGAAAAGGCCGGCCATTGATCGGTGCCATGGGCTTGGGCACATCGGAAACGACACTGCGCAAACGCGTGCCCAAGCCCCCTGCAAGAATCACTGCGGTAGTGACCGTCATTGCTTACACACGGTTGAGGAAGCGGCAGAGCTCATCGATTTCCTCATCCCGCAGGTCTGGAAAATTGCCGATGTAAAAGCCGTAGAAATGTACGTGCTCGGTCTCTGGAAACTCGAGGTGGTAGTCCGCCGGCACGATGCCCTTGAGGTACGGCTGGCGCAGCTGGTTGCCGCCGCCGGCGCTGCCGCGGCGGAACTCGATACCGCCTTCCTTCATATGCGCCATAAGCCGTTGCACCAGCACCTCATCCGGCTCGCGCAGGATCAGATTGAAGGCATAGTTACTCGAGCCTTCCAGCTTGAAGTCGGTACGAAATTTCAGCGGGTCGATGCCATTGAGAAAGCGGCGCAGGTTCTGGGTGCGGCGCTCGACGTTGGCGGACAGGCGTTTCAGTTGCGTGCGCCCGAGGATGCCGCCGATTTCGGTATTGCGGGTATTGAACGCCGGGAAGGCGAAGATGAAATCCGGATTGAGCTGCGGATTGGCTTGCTGATACTCGGCGCGAAACTCCGGATCATTCGCCTCGCGCACCATGCCGTGGGAGCGCAGCATGCGCGCCTGCTGGTAAACCAGCGGGTCGTTGGTGCAAATCATCCCGCCCTCGATGGTGCTCATATGGTGGGCGTAGTAGTAGGAGAAGTTGGAGATCCACCCGAGGCTGCCCAGACGTCGGCCGTTATGTTCAGCGCCATGGGACTCACAAACGTCCTCAATCAATGGAATACCGCGGCGTTCCAGCTCTTGCAGCACCCCATCATCAATACCGTCAAAGCCTTGCACATGGGTCAGGAATACGGCGCGGGTGCGCTCGTTGAGCTTGCCGAGGATGCCCGCGGGTGACATCGCCAGCGTGTGCGGATCGATATCGGCAAACACCGGGGTAAAGCCGTTCTGCAATACGCTGGCGATATCCGATACCCAGGTCAGCGGCGGCACCAGCACTTCGCCGCCCTCCGGGTGACGAAGCTTGAGCAAGGCCATGGTCAGCAGATTCGCCGAGGCCCCGGAATTGACGAATACGCTGTACTTGACCCCCAGCCATTGCGACCACTCTTGCTCAAAGAGTTTGACGTTTTCACCGTGGGTAAGCTTGGGATCGTCCTGGCGCAGGTGCTCGATTACGGCATCCAGGTCTTCGCGCAGGATGTTGTTACGCATCAGGGGATATTTCATCGTCAACGGCTGCTCCGTGGTCAAAGTGGCTGCGTGATCAGAGTGCTTGCTTGAAATCGCGGATTTTCCGCATGACCGCCTGAGCGCCGATCCCCACCTGCTCGTGCAGGGTTTGCCGGTCGCCCAGTTCGAATCGATAGTGCGGTGCCACACCTATATTCAGGAACGGCTTGCCCGGCACTCGCCGGGACAGCAGGTTGAACAACAGGGAATCCAGGCCGCCGGCACCCTGGAAGCCTTCTTCCAGCGAGACGATCCCCCGGGCACCCTGAAGGCAGGTCACCAGGGCCTCTTCGTCGAAGCGGCTGAGATCGAACAGATCCACCACCCTCACGTCTATACCCTCCCCAGCCAGTTCATCAGCCACCTTGAGCGCCGTGTGGGTCATATAGCCGGTCGACACCAGGCACAGTTCCCGGCCTTCACCATGGGCCTGAAAACCGCGGCGGAAATCCGGCCGCTGTTGCTCGTAGAGCACCGGCAGAACCTGGGCATCCAGGCGCAGGTATTTGATTCCGGGACGGGTTAGGCAGGCACTGGCCAGCAGGCTGGAGGTGATCTGATCCGCCGGCGAAAACAGCTGCATATTGGGCATGCTGCGCATCAGCGTGATGTCTTCGTAACACTGATGGGTTGGCCCGGAGACCACATAGCTGTAACCAGCGCCAACCCCGATCAAGGTGACGTTGAGTGGCCGCACGGTAGACAGCAACGCCAGGTTGACGCGGATCTGCTCGAAACAGCGCATGGTGATAAAGGGCGCAATGGCGTAGGCAAACACCTTGAAGCCTTCCAGCGCCAGACCCGCCGAGACGTTGATCAGGTTCTGCTCGGCGATGCCGACATTGACGAAGCGCTGCGGGTAACGCTCGCGAATATGGTCGAGCACCGGTGAGCCAAAATCGGCAGTGACGAAAAACACATCGTCACTCTCCATCGCCTCAAGAATCGAGGTCAGCAAGGTGTCGCGCATGGCACGTGGTTTTAACGGCGGTTGCATACCCGTCATGCTCGGTCCCCCAACAACTGTTCCATCAGCTCCGGCGCAATCGGGGTAACGTGCGACAGCGGCGCGTTTTCCAGCCCTGGCACCCGGTGGCCCTTGCGGGTGTTGACGATAATGGCTTGGGGTTTTTCCTCGGTGCTGGCCCGGCTGGCGTTCAGCGCCGTGGCAATCGCCTGGGGTGAATGCCCTTCTGTCACCACCTGCGCCTGCCAGCCGAAGGCGTTGAACTTGGCTTGCAGATCACGATGGGAAATGATCTCGTCGGTGGCACCGAGCATGCTGATCTGGTTGTTGTCGACCAGCACGGTAAGGTTGTCCAGGCGGTGCTGCGCGGCAAACATAAAGGCCTCCCAGTTCGAGCCTTCGTGCAGCTCACCATCACCGGTAAGCACATGCACCCGTTGCTCCTGCCCCCGGCGCTTCAGGGCCAAAGCCATACCGGCCGCCACCCCGACGCCGTGGCCGAGTGAGCCGTTGATGGTTTCGTAGCCGGGGATCACCGGGTCCGGAATACCGCCGAGAAAGCTGCCTGCCATGCACACCCGCTCCAGCTCGGCCGCCGGGAAGTAGCCCAGGTCGGCGAGGATCGGATACATGCACAGCGAACCGTGGCCCTTGCTGATGATGCAGCGGTCTCGTCCCGGCCAGAGCGGCTCGTCCGGCTTCTGGCGGAGGAAGCCGCCGTAGTACAGGGTGACGAATATCTCGATGGGCGAAAGCGAAGACGCCACCCGGGTCTCGGGAGATCGCTGGTGGATTTTCAGGGTTTCGCGCCAGACCCAGCGCGCTTTTTCCTCCAACTGCGCGGCAAACGCCGTCTCGATCTTATGCATGGCCGCTCTCCAGAAAAGATCCATAGGTTTGGCGGATGCCGGTGTCCAGCGCGATGCCCGGTTGCCAGCCGAGCGCCTGGATGCGTGAGCTGTCGAGCAGCTTGCGCAAGGTGCCGTCGGGGCGCTCGGTGTCCCAACTGATATCGCCCTGATAACCGACGATTTGCGCGATCAACTGGGCCAGCTCACTGATCGGCAGGTCGTGGCCGCTACCGATATTGATCGGCAGTTCGACGCCGGCAAGATCGGTCTGCAACAGCAGATGGCAGGCGGCCGCCAGATCATCGGCATGGAGAAACTCGCGCCGTGGCCGACCGCTGCCCCACAGCGTGGTGACCGGGTCTGCGGCTTTTAGCGCGCGGTGAAAGCGGTTGAGCAAGGCCGACAGCACATGCCCGGATTGTGGATCGAAGTTGTCGTTGGGCCCGTAGACGCTGTTGGGGATAACCGGAATAAAGCGCTGCTCGCCGTACTGTTGGTTGTACGCCAGGCACATCTGCAGGCCGGCCAGCTTCGCCATCGCATAGGCCATGCTGGTCACTTCCGGTTTGCCGCTGAGCAGCGCCGTTTCGGCCATGGGCTGCGGACACTCGCGGGGGTACATGCAGGACGAAGCGAAGAACAGCAGACGCTTTACACCGTTATGGTGGGCGCTGTGGATAACGTTGGTCTGGATCTGCAAGTTGCGGGTGATGAAATCCGCCGGGTAGGTGAGGTTCTCGACTATCCCGCCCACCTTGCCCGCGGCAAGAATCACCACCTCCGGACGTTGCTCGGCAAAAAACGCCGCAACGGCCGCATTGTCGGTGAGTTCCAGCTCCTCGTGGCTGCGCACAATCAACTGGGTGAAGCCAGCGGCGGTGAAGTGCCGGACAAATGCCGAGCCGATCATTCCACGGTGCCCGGCGATAAAGATGCGTGTGTGCTTAGCAAGAGACAGCGACATGCTCAAAATCCATTGGGCTGGTAAAGAACCACACGGCTCCCGGAGTTCTCAAAGCGGAACGGCACATGGACCAGGTCGCGCAAGCACTCCTGAACCTGGCGCTGCAATTCAGGCTTGACGAAAAACAGCATGAATCCGCCGCCCCCCGCGCCAAGCAATTTGCCGCCCATCGCCCCTGCCGAGCGGGCGGTGTCATAGATAAGGTCGAGGTCTTTGTTGCTGACCCGATTGGAGAGGCTCTTTTTCAGGCACCAGCTTTCATGCAGCAGGGTGCCGAAGTCGTCCAGCGATCCGGTGGACTGCAGCACCGACATGGCTTCATCCGCCATTTGCATCATCTGCGTCAGTTCGCTGTGGCGGGCGGAGATGTTCTGGATCTGGCTCTGTGCAATTTCCGAGGCGATGCGCGAAAAGCCGGTAAAGAACAGCATCAAATGGTCCTGCAGGTACTGCAGGCGGGCCTCCGGCAGGATGATCGGTGCCACGTCGAAGTTGCCGTTGCGATGAAAGTCGATACGGTTGAAACCACCGTAGGCTGCAGCCACCTGGTCCTGGGAACCTACGCTTTCCTTGATCAGATTCTGCTCGACATGAATGGCCATCTTGGCCAATGAGTCGTGGCAAACCTGCTCACCGTTAAGCGCTTTCAAGGCATGTAAAAGCCCGACGGTAAACGAAGAGCTGGAACCCAGCCCGGAGCGCGCCGGCAAATCGCCGTCGTGGTGAATCTCCAGCCCGCGGTCACAGCACATATAGCGCAGCACCTCACGCACCGCGGGGTGTTGAATCTCGCTCGGCTCCATCACGTTCTCGATGCTGGAGTAAACGATCCGGTACTTGTGATCAAAGAACGGCGGCAGATGGCGACAGTTGATATAGCAGTACTTGTCGATCGAGGTGGAAATCACCACGCCCCCCTCGTTGCGGTACCAGCCGGGGTAGTCAGTGCCTCCGCCAAAAAAGGAGATGCGATAGGGTGTGCGAGTCAATATCACGGTCAATCCCCCAGCAATTTGCGTTTGAGCTTGATGCGCGTCATCGCTTCAATGTTCTGACGCTGCACAAGGCCGAACTTCTCCTGGACGAGATCCAAATACAGCGGATTCGTGAAGTACTGCTGCCAGGCTTCATCGCGAAATTTCAACACCTGAGCGGCTGACAGATACTTCGTTGGCAGTGGCTCGCACTCGTACGACAAAAACGCGAAACCTTCGTAGCTGGACGGCAATTTCCAGCCGTTTTCCCGCGCCGATCGGTGCATGGGGCTGCCGGGCAAGGCCTGGCAGGGGTACATATTGGTCATTTCACAATTCAGCTCGATGGCTAAATTGAGGGTTTCCTGCATGGTGTCGAGGGTGTCATCGGGAAATCCGAAAATGAAATTGCTGATGACATTGATGCCCGTGTCACGGATGCCATTGCACACATCGCGGATGTTCACCTCTTTAAATGACCCTTTGGATACTTCCTGACGAACCATCTGGTTGCCGGCCTCGACCCCCAGCGCCAGCCAGTTCACCCCGGCTTTTTTGAATGTCTCCAAGGCATCGCGGCGAACGGTATCGACCCGCGAGTAGGTCCACATATTGAAATTGAATTCGCGCTCGATGACCTGATCGAGAATCGGCTGATAGAACTTGCGATTAAGGAAGAACATCTCATCGCTGATGCGCAGGGTATGCACACCCAAGCGGGCCAGCTTTTCCATTTCGCGCATCACCCACGCCGGGCTCCAGAAGCGCATGCCGCGAAAGCTCGAAGCATCGACGTCGTCGGCGTTATCGGTGCGGTTAAGGATATTGATCATGCAAAAGTTGCAACCGAAGTTGCAGCCCAGCGAGGTGTAGATCGCCGCAAACGGCGTGCGGTTGTTGTGATCGAAACCGGCATGCCAGAAGTGCGCGCGGTACAGATCCAGCGGGCGCTCGTTATAAGGCAGCAGATCCCAGGCATAGCCCGGCATATCGATGTCCATCCGCTCCTGGGGCACCAACCGCTCGGGCGGGTTGAGCATCGGCATGCAGAAGTTGGCCGGGCCGATCTGCTTGTAACCTATGCCCTTGATGGTGCAGAGGTCATCGCCCAGATTGCTTCTAAGCAGATTGTGCAGCGCGTAGACGCCCTCGTTGAGCAACACGATATCGACGCAGGGGTGCGCCAGCACCTCGCGCGGCAGCGCACTGACGTGCGAGCCGACAAAGCAGATCTTGAAGAGCGGGGACTGTTCCTTGAGCGCAGTCGCCAGCTCAAGCGCCCCGATCATGCTGGTGGTGCCGGAATTGGGGTTCTGCCCGTAGATCACAAAGACCACCAGGCGCGCCTGATAGGCCTCTATGCGCAGCACTGACTGCTCCAGGCTCAGCCGCTGCGCATCGCAATCGAGAATCGCCGCGCTAAAACCCAGGCTGCGGCATGACTCCGCTAAAAGCAGCGACCAGGTGGGCGGTTCTATTGCTGAGTACACATCAGCCAGCCCTTGATAGGCTTTGGCTGACGAATCTGGCGTGACGAATAAAACGTCCATAAGCACTGCAATTCCCTCTACATTCAGCCTATTCCAACCTACAGCCCACCATCTGCAGTCGGTTCCAGCTCAAGAGCAGATCAAGTCTGCCCTTAGGGCTACTTTGGCTTGGCGTCCATTTGCCAGTCCAAGAAATCAAGGAACGGTACTACCGGCCGATCAGCGGGTGCCTCATCTCGCCATTGACACATCGACACTAGCTGCACTTATCCAACACCGCCATTTTTGGAAATAAAAAATAGTGGCCCTTCATCCGTTTCGTTTGGTCGTTGGCCCTGCCATCGGCTTACTCCCTCGCTGTCACGCGGCTTGCCAGCCCCGCCATATGGCCTGAAGATGAGCCCCAGCCGACGTTACTGGCCCGGAGTGCCAATGAATTCATCTGCTCTGCCCCATGGTCTGCCCCTTTCCGCCACCGCTGCGAGCGCCATCGCCAGCCTGCTCAGCATCGCCGGGGGCTGGGTCCATAACCGCGCCTGGGCCTGGTATCGGGTCAACGACCAATTGCACCTGAGCGGGCAAGGCGACCCGCAGCAGAGTTGGCCCGCCACCCTGCGCCCGGAGCAGCTCGACACTTTCTGCCAAACCCACCAGCTGCAGCGCTGGGCCACCGGCAGTGGCGAAAACGTCCTGGGTTGGCTGCTGGCCCCGGCGGTGGCCAGCGACGACGAACAGAACAAACTGGCCTTGAGCGGCCTGGCCCAGCAGCTCGGCCAGCACCTGCAGACCATCACCCTGGCCCGCGCTCAATTGACCCAGCGCGTGTTGTACGAAATCACCTACCTGGCCACCTCCACCCGCGAGCGCTCCGAGTTCCTGATGGGCGTGCACCAGCAGTTGGCCAACTTGATCGACGCGGAAAACTTCTACCTGGCGCTGTACGACTGCGACACCCGCAAGATCACCTACCCCTACTACGTCGATATCATCGACACCGAGGCGCTGGAAGCCGAGACCTACGAGTACCTCGACCCCGAGCACCTGTCCCTCACTGGCATGGTGCTTACCAGCGGCCAGCCTTTGCTGATCGATGCCGTCGGCATTTTTTCCGCCGAAGCCCAGGGGCGGTTTTTCTGCGTGGGGCACAAACCCGAGTTCTGGATGGGCGCGCCGCTGAAGAACGCCTCCGACGAAGTCTTCGGCATGCTGGCGATGCAGGTGTATGAAAAGTCCCGGATATACAGCTCCGAAGACCAGGCCCTGTTTCTGGTGGTGGTGCGCCACGTGGCCATGGCCCTGGACCGCATCCTGCACCGCGCCGACCTGGAAGAAACCGTGTCGCGGCGCACCCTGCAGCTGTCGGAACTGAACCACACCCTGCGCCAGGAAGTAGCCGACCGCGAGCGCGCCGAACACCTGCAAAGTGCGCTGTTCCAGATCACCGAGCTGTCCAGCCAGCCTGGGGAAATGGTCGACCTGTTTCGCGGCCTGCACAGCATCGTTGGCGAGCTGCTGTTCGCCCTCAACTTCTATATCGCCCAATTCGACCGGCGGACCGATGAAGTGAGCTTCCCCTACTTCGTCGACGAACAGCGCAGCGACCCGCCACACTCGCGCCGCGGCCGCCGTGGCCTGACCGAATATGTGATTCGCCAGCGCCGCCCGTGCCTGATCGACTACGACGAAGCCTCACGGCTGATGGACAGTGGCGAGATCGAGCGCAGCAAAGAGCCGGTGCGCTCACAGTCCTGGCTGGGCATTCCGTTGTTCGCCGACAACGACGTGCGCGGTGTACTGGTGGTGCAAAGCTACGAACCCACAGTGCGCTATACCCTGCGCGACCAGGACCTGCTGACCTTCGTCTCGCGGCATATCGACACCGCCTTCTCGCGCCGCAACGCCGCTGAAGCGGTGCAGGCCGCCAACCTGCAACTGGAAGAACGGGTACAGAGCCGCACCCGCGAGCTGGACTACGCCAACGCCAAACTGCAACACGAAAACACCCACGACGCCCTCACCGGCCTGCCCAACCGCGCTCACCTGCAACACCGCCTCAACCTGGCCTGGAATGAATTCCATGAGCACGGCAAACAACTGGTGGTGATGTTTATCGACCTCGACCGCTTCAAGCTGATCAACGACAGCCTGGGCCACCACTTCGGCGACCTGCTGCTCACCGAAGCCGCCGCCCGCCTGCGCGCCTGCCTGCGCGGCAGTGACCTGCTGGCGCGTCTGGGCGGTGACGAATTCGCCGTGCTCGCCCCCGGTGCACCGCTGGAAGTGGCCATCGGCATTGCCGAACGCATCCTCACCGAATTCGATGTGCCCTTCGCCATCGACGGCCACACCCTGTTTTCCTCCTGCAGCATTGGCATCGTCAGCGCCGACCAACAGTTCCACCAGGAACCCGCCGACCTGCTGCGCGACGCCGACACTGCCATGTACCGGGTAAAAAACGCCGGCCGTGACAGCTTTGCCGTGTTCAACCAGGAACTGCGCCGCGAAGTCTCCGACCAGATGGAGCGCGAAGGTGCCCTGCGCAACGCGCTGAAACGCAGCGACGAACTGGTGCCCTACTTCCAACCGATCGTAAACGTATGCACCGGGGAACTGGTGTCACTGGAAGCCCTGATTCGCTGGCATCAACCAGACGGCAGCGTGCTCGCCCCCGGCTATTTCCTACCCGCTCTGGAAGGCCTGCGCCTGATCGGCCGCCTCGACCTGTACATGCTCAACTGCGTAGCGGAAATCCTCGCCCAGCCCGAACACGCCAACTGGCCACCGGTACACGTCAACTGCTCCAGCTACAGCATCACCCGCCCGGAGTTTGCCGAAGAAGTACTGGCCCTACTGGCCCGCCACAACATCGCCCCGGCACGCATCTGCCTGGAACTTACCGAAGGTGCCCTGGTGGCCGAACCTGCCCAGGCGCAACTGACCATGCAGCAACTCTCCGACCAGGGCATGAGCGTGGTACTCGACGACTTCGGCTCGGGTTTTTCCTCCCTCAGCTACGTCCATCAGTACCAATTCAGCGGCTTGAAAATCGACAAATCCTTTATCTTCGAACTCACCACCAGCGCCCGCAGCCGCGCCATCGTCCGCGCCATCGTGCGTATGGCGGAGTCTCTGGGATTGTCGGTAGTGGCCGAAGGCGTCGAAGACCAAGCCACCCTGCAGCTGCTGCGCGAGATCGGTGCCGGCCAAGCGCAAGGCTACTTCTTCGCCAAACCCCTGGCCCTTGAGCAGCTCACACAAAACCCGCTTATGCAGCCCAACGGCACCGCCCACAGCGACACCCACTAAATAGCTAAGCGCTTGATCGTGCGTGAAAAAAGGAAGGAATTTAAGCTTGACAGCCAAGCCCGAGCCAAGAATAATGCGCGCCACTTGGCTACATAGCTCAGTTGGTTAGAGCATAGCATTCATAATGCTGGGGTCCGGGGTTCAAGTCCCTGTGTAGCCACCAAACAAAACAAAGGCTTACCTTCGGGTAGGCCTTTGTTGTTTGTGGGGTAGCGATTCAGCAGAGACTACGTCGGCAAGCTCAGCGCCTTGCGCCCTCACTCGATTCGCTTTGAAGCTGCGTCATACGCCTCGCTTCTTTCACGCTTACCTACCGCGATAACCGTAACGATCAGCACACGGTCCACCACCTCGTACACGAGGCGATATCCCGCCGCACGTAGCTTGATCTTGTAGCAATCCGGCATCCCCCTGAGTTTGTCAGCCCCGAGGGTTATCAAGACGCTCTTTCAGCTTCTTGGCAAACTGCAACTGAATAGTGCTATCCAGCCGTTTCCACTCTTTCAACGCTCGGGCGTTGAACTCCAGCGCGTACTTACTCTTTACCGGCTCCGTCGGCTTCTGCGATGAGCATCATCGATGCCTACTCGGACAGTGGGTTCGCCGCGCCGCTCGCGGACAAGTTCAGCCAGTCGCAGATCATCAATCAATTCCAGCATGGCCGCATACCGTGCCGGCGGAACCGCGTAGAAAGCCGGTTCGTTTCGGTTGAGGATAACAACGGTTTCGCCGCCGCCTTCGCGGATGGTGCCCATGGGGTCTTTTTTCAGGTCTGTCACCGACGCTGCAACGTTGGCCAGCACTGCATATGTCATTGCCATATCCACCTGTTCTCGCTATTTGCGTATCTATTGGCTGCCTGAGCTATCTGTAATGGCCGGCCTCTGGAACTAATTCCGCTTAGCTCATCCAGGCTGTCTGCATTGGCCTAGCTACCTATGGTTAAGGACTTTTCTTGATGAGGCTAACTGTGCGAACACGGGGCTAAGCTTGCGCAGCGTAACATCCATAAAAACACCAAGAAAAGCACTCTAATCAGCACTCTTTTAATTATCTGAAGGGGATAGGAAAACGGCCAAGACATTGCCCGCGCCTGACCTGGCCTCACTACCTGTTTGCCTCGGATGAGGCTCCGACGAGCATGTAGCAGCAATAGAAAATGGGAGCAGCTGTATCGCGTCCGCCCCCCTATTTCCTCAATCGCCGATCAACCCCATACCCAGCGATCCCTCCGATAACAATCGGCAGCAATGCATAGATAGGTATGAAGACGATGCCCACCGCCGCCTGCGCATCCCCAGCCAGATCAAGCGAGTAGTGCGCCCAGGCCAAATAGCCGAAGCCCAGCAGCGCGGGCGCTAAGAGGGCTGCCGGGCGGCGGTAAGCAAGGCTGATGGCCAGGATGCTGCCCCAGGCTATGGCGTTGAATGCCTGCAGCAATAGCCAGCCACGAATATCGGCGTTGGTGTATTGAGCCAGCCATTCCATTCCGCCTGGCAGCCGCGCCAAGTAGGGAACCAGCATTGCAACGAGGACGACGGCAATTCGTGCGTTGAGCATGGCCTCCCCCCTCTCTGCGTGTTCAAACGAAACCTTGGGCCGATGTGCGCGGATGATGGCAGAAATGGATTTACTGGCGAAGTACAGGGCTGGGGTAGGAGATAGGTTTTACTAAGTCTTAGGTGACGACAGCACCCTGGCTGGGCAGAATCTGCTGCATCCCGCCAGCAAAAAAGACGCGGGATAGAACCCTGTAGGTCGACGTGGCGAATTCGCCGCTTAACGCGCAAAAAGGATTTCGCCGTGCTCCTCCGCCCTGTGCAGGTAGCCCTCCTGCTAACCCTCTGCCTCACCCAAGTCGGCCTTGCCGCCAACACGCCCTGCTCGGGTGCCAAAGGCGGCATCGCCCGCTGCGATGGCGAGTTGTTTGTGTGTCGGGACGGCTCCATCAGCGGGTCGAAGAAGAACTGCGCGGCGAGCTATGGCGGCAGTCAGGCACCATTAAAGACCATCGATGGCAGCGGCGGTGGTGACTGCCCCTGTGGCGGCGGCACGCTGTGTGTCGGGCCGCGGGGTGGGGAGTTCTGTATGACGCCGTCCGGCAACAAGAGTTATCGACGCAAGTAGTCGTTCGGCTATTGGGGGCCGAACCGTAGAATGGCCAGCAACACCCGCGCCCCGATAGGCCGGTCGAAATTTTGAAAGCGCCGAGAAGCGCAGAGGACACGAGATGAGAGACGACTTCGACGATATCCGCGCGGAACGCGACCGCCCTGTCCGCGCCACCAACGGCAGCGCGAATCCGCATGCCGGCCTGTGGAAGCAGATCGCGCTGGGCATTGTGGTGGGATATGTGGTGTTGGGGGTGTTGAGTGTGATTGGTTGGGCGGTCACGTCCCATCTGCTGTTGAGCGGGCTGAAACTTGGCACGCCTTAACAGCGCCCCGAAATTGGGAAATCAGTGGCACTAAAAGCATCGCGGCTAACCAGAGCGCCGGACCGGCCGCTCCTACCGTTTTTGCGGTCTCGTAGGATGGAGCGGCCATCCGGTTGAACCGCGTTTTTCTCAGGGCCTACGCCCGCCATCGCTGTCGATAAACCGCGCAATCTCTTCCAATGCCGGTGCCTTGTAACGCAGCGGTCGGGACAAGGTGCCCACCAGGGTGATGTGGCTGACGTTATCGTAGTAATGCTCGCTCACCGACACGCCCAGTTCCCGCAGGCGCTTGGCCAGCCCGCCGGTATTGCGTTGCGGGTTGACGAGTTGGTCTTCGGTGGCGGCCATCAGCAATGCCGGAGGTGCGTTGGCGCTGACCTGGTTGATCGGTTGTGAGTCCGGCGGGCTGTTGGGGAAGAAGAATACCGGGCGCACGTCGGGGTTTTCGATGGGCAGGAAATCGTAGGGGCCGGCCAGGCCGATCCAGCCTCGAATGGCGCTGGCGTCGAGGTGAACCTCGGCCAGGAGACGCGGATCAAGGGCGAGCATGGCGGCGTTATAGGCACCGGCGCTATGGCCCATCAGAAACAGCTGTTCGGGATCGCCGCCGTAGTTGCTGATGTGTTGGCGTACCCAGGCGAAGGCTTGCGCGCCGTCTTTGAGAAACTCGGGGTAGCGCACCTGTGGATAAAGTCGGTAGTCGGCGATCACCGTTACGTAGCCTTGGCTGGCTAAGGCTTCGCCAACAAAGCGGTAGTCGTTGCGCTCGCCGCTGTTCCAGCTGCCACCGTAGAAGAACAGCACCACGGGCGTGGGGCCGGCTTTTTTGACGGTGGGGGTGTAGATGTCGAGTTGTTGCCGGGGGTCGCTGCCGTAGGCGATGGCGCTGGTTTTGCTGTAGCTGTCGGTGGGGCTGACGGCGTTGAGCAAACCGACCGGTGAGCAGGCGCTGAACAGCGTGCTGAGGGCGAGAAAAACCGGGGTAAGCAGTCGGCGCATGGGGAATCCTTGGATGGATACAGCTGCAGGCCCGATGCAAAAACGCCGCTACAGAAGGGGTCTGTAGCGGCGTCGTTCAGCTTATGACGACAGGTACGACGAGCGTGTCAGCCCCAAGCGCAGTGCGTCGAGGAACTGGGTGCGTTCCCGTGGGCTGATCTTGGCGCTGGCGACTTTGTCGCGGTAGTGGGTCATCAACTCCTCCGGCGACAGGTGCACGTAACGCAGCATGTCTTCGATGGTGTCGTGGGTTTCGATGCCGGCGTGGTAGGCGGTGCCGTCCGGGTTCTGGTAGATGTTCACCGAGTCGGTGTCACCGAACAGGTTGTGCATGTCGCCGAGAATTTCCTGGTAGGCACCGACCAGGAAGATGCCCAGCAGGTAGTCTTCGCCTTCACGTACTTCGTGCACGGGCAGGCTGGTTTCGATGCTCTGCTCGTCGACGTATTGCTTGATCTTGCCGTCGGAGTCGCAGGTCAGATCCTGCAGCACGGCGCGACGCAGCGGTTCTTCGCCCAGACGATGCAGCGGCAGAATCGGCAGCACCTGGCCGATGGCCCAGGTGTCCGGCAGGCTCTGGAACACCGAGAAGTTGCAGATGTATTTGTCGGCGAGCTTGTCGTTGAGTTCGTCCAGCACCTGGCGGTGCGAGCGCTGGCGGGCTTTCAGCGAGTTGTGCAGACGGCGGCAGACGGCGAAGTAGCACTGCTCGGCCAGCGCCTTCTGAGTCAGGGTGATTTTGCCGTCGGCGTACTGGCTGGCCACGTCGCTCATGTAGTGGGTGGCGCGCCAGTAGGTTTCGGTGACCATTTCCAGGTCGGTCGGGCCCAGCAGGTCGACCAGCCATTGCACGGTTTCCGGCAAGGTTTCCTTGTCGTCGATTTTCGGCACGTCGTCGTTGTGTTTTTCCACGTCTGTCACTTGCACCACCAGCATGGCGTGGTGGGCGGTGAGGGAGCGGCCACTTTCCGAGAAGATATGCGGATGCGGCAGTTCCTGGGCATCGCAGAATTCTTTGAGCATGCCGACGACTACGCCAGCGTAGTCATCCATGTCGTAGTTGATCGAGCTGGCGTTGCGCGAGTGGGTGCCGTCGTAGTCCACGCCCAGGCCGCCGCCGACATCGATGTGGTCGACCGGCAGGCCGAGGCCGCGCAGTTCGCCGTAGTACCGAATGGCTTCTTTGAAGCCGTGTTGGTAGTCGGCCAGGTTGGCGATCTGCGAGCCCATGTGGAAGTGCAGCAGGCGAATGCCCTGGTCGAGTTTGGCGGCGCGGAAGCGCTCGACCACCGACAGTAGCTGCGCGGCAGACAAACCGAATTTGGATTTCTCGCCACCGGTATCGGCCCATTTGCTCGAGGCCAGGGACGACAGGCGCACGCGCAGGCCAACCTGCGGGGCAACCTTGAGGTCAGCGGCTTCTTCGATCACCAGCTGCACTTCGGATTCTTTTTCGATGACGATGAATACGTTGTGGCCAAGCTTCTGCCCCATCAGCGCCAGGCGAATGAATTCGCGGTCTTTGTAGCCGTTGCAGACGATGGTGCCGCCTTTCGGGGCCAGCGCCAGCACGGCCAGCAGCTCGGGTTTGGAGCCGGCTTCAAGGCCGATGGAGACGTTCTGGGTGGCGATGATGTTTTCCACCACCGCTTCCTGTTGGTTGACCTTGATCGGGTACAGCGCGGTGTATTGGCTCTGGTATTCGAGGCGCGCGATATTGGCGTCGAAGGCACCCGTCAGCTGGCGTACACGGTCTTGCAGAATATCCGGGAAGCGCACCAGCAAGGGCAGCGACAGACCGCTCTGGCGCAGTTCTTCAACCTGCTCGAAGAGGTCGATGGGCGCGCTGTTGGGGCCGCTGGGGCGCACTTCGACACGGCCTGCTTCGCTGATGGCGAAATAACCGGCACCCCAATGGCGAATGCCATAAACGCTGCGGCTGTCCGCGACTGTCCATTGGCTGCCGTCATCTTTACGTGTGCGTCGTACGGACATTCAGGTTCCCTTCTATCAAGAATTCAAAAGCGTCGGGCAGCCCCGACTCGTGCAAGGTAAGCAGTGGACATGACGATTACTGAGGTGTTCAGACGCGTCGCTGGTTAACCGGGCAAAGCAGAAGTTTAGGAGGCAACGGTTCAGCCGCCAGATTTCTTCGCTTTGAAGCCCTGTTTGAGCAATTCATCGAGCAGCAGCTGCACATGGTCGCCCTGGATTTCGATGACACCGTCTTTCAACGAACCGCCGCAACCGCAACGCCGTTTGAGCAGGCTGGCCAACTCTTTCAACGGTTCTTCAGCCAGGGGAATGCCGGTGATGGTGGTTACCGTCTTGCCGCCACGACCTTTGGTTTCCCGGCGTACACGGGCGATGCCATCCCCTTCGGGAATGGCGGTCTGTTTGCAGATGCAGGCGTCCACAGGTTTGCTGCAATCCGGGCAATGCCGGCCTGCATCGGTGGAAAACACCAAACCGCCAAGGGCGGAAAAGGACGAAGCTTTCTTGACCACCGGGTTGTCCTCGGTCAGGAAGGTCCAGCGCAGCGTTATTAAGTTGATGGACCTGAAAGCGACTAGCTGACAAAGGTGTCAGCCGCGAAGCCCCACTCTGGCAGGGGCAGCGCACCTGGGCCGGGAGGCTCAGGCTGGAAAGGCGGCGCAGTGTACCGATAAATCCGGCTGTTGCTAATAGCCAATTTGCGCCATTAAACGCCGAATTCGCGACCTGCCTGGCCACTGCGCAAATAGCGCTTGAAGGCTTCGAGGGAATCGGGGCAGAACGGCTGGTTTAGCGCGGCGGCCAACACGGCCTCGATAGGCATGAAACGCGCCTCTAAAACCTCTTCGGGCTGCAGGCGCAAGGGCCCATCGGAGACTGCGGAAAATACGGCACACCACAGGCGATTGTCGGGCTCATCGAAGAGAAAACGCATATGTTCGCGCAAGGGTACGCCGCTGATGCCGAGTTCTTCTTCCAGCTCGCGGGTCGCCGACTCCAAGTAGCCTTCGCCCTGCTTGACCATCCCGCCAGCGGCCACATCCCAGTAGCCCGGGTAGATGGCCTTGCTCAGGGTGCGGCGATGCACGCATAACTCACCGGCACTGTTGAACAGCAGAATCACCGTGCCACGGCCGATCAGCCCGCGCTCGCGCAATTCGGCGCGCGGCAGGCCGCCAAGCTCGTTGTCAGCCTCATCCACCCAGGCAATCTGTTCGGCATCGGAGGCCGCGCGGTGGGCGGCCTCCTGGGGGGACACAGCAACCATCAACCCTGGCTCAACAGCTGGCGCAAGTCGATGATCGCGGCGTTGGCGCGGGAAATGTAGTTGGCCATCACCAGCGAGTGGTTGGCGAGAATGCCGTAGCCGCTGCCATTGAGCACCATCGGGCTCCACAGCGGCTCCTGGCAGGCTTCCAGCTCACGAATGATCTGCCGCACGCTGACGGTGGCGTTCTTTTTCGCCAGCACGTCGGCGAAGTCCACTTCGATGGCCCGCAGAATGTGCGACAGTGCCCAGGCTTGGCCACGGGCTTCGTAGAACACGTTGTCGATCTGCATCCACGGCGTTTCGTAGACTTCTTCGCGCACGGCCGGCACATCGCCTGCGGTCACGCTTTGCTGGGGCTCCTTGGTGGCGCTGTTCAGACGCACTTGGCCAACGCTGGCCGACAGACGCTGAGACAACGAACCCAAGCGGGTGGCGGTATCGCCCAGCCAGTTATTCAGGTTGTCGGCGCGGGTATAGAACTGCGCGCTCGGTTGGTTCGGGTCGGCGAGACGGGCCAGGTAGCGGTCGAGGGATTTGATGCCTTCGCGGTATTCGGCTTCGGAAGCCGGTAGGGCCCAGCTTTTATTGTCGAAGTTGAAGCGCGGTTCGGCCTTGGCCAGATCCGGGTCTTCGGTGGATTGGGTTTGCGAGCGGGCGAAGTCTTTGCGCAAGGCGCGGGAAAGATCGCGAACCTGCACCAGCACGCCGTATTCGAAGCTGGGCATGTTATCCAGCCACAGGCCGGGAGGTGCGAGGTCGTTGGAGAGGTAGCCGCCGGGTTTGTCCAACAGGGTGGACACTACTTTCTTCAGGGTTTCTACTGTGGTGTAACCGCTGACCAGTTGGCGGTTGGCTTGTTGGGCGGCCTGCTGTGCATTTTGTTGCACTTGAAACAGACCCGGTTCCTGGCTCCACCACCAGCCGATCAAGCCGGCAGCGATCAAATAAAGTGCCAGCAAAGTACCCAGTGCGCGGCTTACCCACAGGCCACCGAAGTAGCTACGAGCGCCATCTACCGAGTTACCGACGCCATCGCGCACAGAGCTCGCGCGGTTCTTCCAATTCAACATGGCCTTGTCCTTTCAATCGAAGTCAGCAGTTCGACCACAGCCTGGCTAGAGGGTGCCGCCTGCGTGGCACTATAAGGGAAGCGCTTGCGGATGCGCAGCGCGACGACGCAAACTTACCGCTGGTTAAGTAACAGCCTCGACACCTGTCAGAATTTTCCACCGCCCGTCAAAAAAATGCTGTTTCATTGGCGTCAAATGATCGACGGTACTAGCGTACAAAATAGGCATTGGTAGCATAGCGCCACCATTCGAGCCGCCTGAGCGGCAACCGCGCACTAAAGAAGACGTCCGGCCATGTCCGAGCAAGAAGACCTCAGCAGCGATCGCCTCAAACACCACTTTGCCCAGCGTGTAATTCACCAGGCGCGGCAAGTGCTGGAAGTATGGCAACGGCTGCAGGAACGGGAATGGAACGATGCCGAACTGGCTGAGGCCAACCTGCGTCTGCTGCGCTACGCCGAACGCTTCGGCCAGGACGAACACGCGCAACTGGCGCGCAGCATCGGTCAGTGCCTGCAAGCCAGCGAGGCCAACAAGGGGCGCCTGAACAGCGCGCTGATCACCGAACTCAACCAGTTGATGCAACGCCTGTCGCGCACCGGTCTGCGCCATGGCGATCAATACGAACAAACCTTTCTGCCGCCGTTGCGCAAGCCGGTGTACCTGGGCCTGCAGGACCGCGAGCGCGCCGAGCGCCTGGCGCAGCAGTTGGAATTCTTTGGCTTGAGCGCGCAATCCTTCGCCAATGCCAATGCCTTCCGCGCCGCCATGCGTGAGCGCCACCCGGCAGCCATCGTCATGGAAGTGGATTTCGCAGGAGCGGGCCAAGGCCTGGAGCTGGCCAACGAAGTGCAGCAGGACCTTGAGCAGAAACTGCCCCTGCTGTTCTACAGCGAAGAAGAAACCGACACCCCTACCCGCCTGGCCGCTGTACGCGCCGGGGGGCAGGAGTTTTTCACCGGCAGCCTGGATGCCTCGACCCTGCTCGAGCGTATCGAAGTGCTCACCCATGTCAGCCAGTACGAGCCCTTCCGCGTGCTGGTGATCGACGACTCCCGCGCCCAAGCCACGCACACCGAGCGGGTATTGAACAGCGCCGGGATCATCACCCACACGCTCACCGACCCGATCAAGGCCATGAGTGCACTGGCCGAATTCCAGCCCGATCTGATCATTCTCGATATGTATATGCCAGAGTGCAGCGGCACCGAGCTGGCCCAGGTGATTCGCCACAACGACCGCTACGTAAGCGTACCGATCATTTACCTGTCGGCCGAAGACGATCTGGATAAGCAGCTGGATGCCATGAGCGAAGGCGGCGACGACTTCCTCACCAAGCCGATCAAGCCGCGCCACCTGATCGCCACGGTGCGCAACCGTGCCGAGCGGGCGCGCAACCTGAAATCGCGCATGGTCCGCGACAGCCTCACCGGCCTGTACAACCACACCCATATCCTGCAGTTGCTTGACGACACCCGCACCCGCGCCCGTCGTGATAATCAGCCAGTCACCTTCGCCATGCTCGATATCGACCACTTCAAGAAAGTGAACGACGTGTATGGCCACCCCATGGGCGACCGGGTGATCAAGAGCCTGGCGCTGTTTCTCAAGCAGCGCCTGCGCAAAACCGACCATATCGGCCGTTATGGTGGCGAAGAGTTCGCCGTGGTCTTGCCCAACACCGACGCGGCCACCGCTGCCAAGGTGCTGGACGGTATCCGTCAACGGTTTGCCGAGATCCACTTCCCCGCCACGCCCCAGGACCTGACCTGCACGTTCAGCTGCGGCATCGCCCAATTGCAGGGCGACGTCGACAGCAATGCTCTGTCGAAACAGGCCGACCAGGCCCTGTACGTGGCCAAACACGGCGGCCGCAATCGCGTGGAAACCTTTCAGGGCTAAGCTCGCCGCCCCCTCAGAAAAGCGTGACGACCGTCACGCTGTCATCAGCCTGCAATGAAAAAGCAATAAATTCAGGACTTTAAAGCCAGTCATGGCGTTTTGACGCCATGTGTTCCCGGTCGAGTCCTGTCTATGCGCCTGAAGCACCTTACAAACCTCAATACCGCCTTGCTCGTTGCCGTCTGCCTGGCCCTGGGCGTGACCCTCTGGTGGTCGCAGCGCGCTCTGGAAACCCCTTACAAGCTGATGGAGCAGTACCTCAGCCTGTCGCAACGGTTCCAGGCTGAGGTGGCCAACAGTATTCAGGACTACCTGGGCAGCGGCGACGCCCTTCGCCACAGCGCTGCCAGCCAGGCCATCGACGGCCTGCAGCAAGCCCTGGACGAGCTGCCAGCGGAGCTGGCCGGCGACCTGCGACCAAGCCTCAACGACCTGCAAAATTTCACCGCCAGCGAATTGCTCGCGGCCGGTAAATTGGCCGGCGACCCACAGGGGCTGCTGCTGCAAGCTGAGCGGGAAATCTCCGGCTCTCTGGAACAACTGAGCAGCTATGCGGACAGCGCCACTGGCAGCGACAGCGCCGCCTACCGCGCCCCGCTGTTCAATGCGGCCGTACACCTCACCCGCCTTGGCCATGCCCGCGGCAAGCTGGTGAGCAGTGCTCGGGATGAATTGGCCGGCGATGTGGAACGTGAGATCACTATCCTCAACCAGCAAGCCGACGCCCTGCAGACCTTGCCGCTGCTGGGCGTAGCCGATGCCAGCAACTCCGGCTCGGATGATTTTGCCTCGATGATGGGCATCGCCACCGACAGCAGCGCCAGCCAGGCCGAAGACCGCGGCATCGCCCTCAAGCGCGAGCTGGGCAGCCTGCTCAAACGCTACCCCAGCGAATTGAGCCGTACCCGCGACCTGATCCAGAACCGCGCCGCTCTGGCGAGCAAAACCCGCGAAAAACTCAACGCCACCCAGCACGCCCTCGACGAACTGGCCCCGACGGTTCGCGCCGAGTACGGCCGCATTCAGTTGCAAGTGCGTGTACTGCAAGGTGCCATGATCGGTCTGATTCTGCTGATCGCGTTGGTCATCGACCGCATCCAGCGCCGCCTGAGCACCGTTCTCAGTCGCCTGGCACCGTCACTCTCGGCCTGGGCCCAGGGAAACTTTGCCAGCGATATCCAACTGGACTCGAAAACCCGCGAACTGCGCGATATCGAAGAGTCCCTCAACCGTCTGCGCGCATACCTGGTGGACCTGGTGGGCACCATTCGCCAACACGCCGAACAGGTTGCCGGCAGTAGCCGCGCTCTGGCCGAACTGAGCAACGGTCTGCACAGCGGTGCCGAGCGGCAGGCCGGAGATACCGAACAGATTCGCGACGCCCTGGGCGATCTGGAATCCACCATCCAGCAAGTGGCCGGCGATGCCAGCCAGGCCTTTGATGCCAGCCGCGAAGCCGGCCGCGCCCTGGAGCAAGGGCAGACGGTAATTGGCCAGAGTCTGAATGGCATGCACACCCTGGTCAGCGAAGTACAAGGCAACGCCCAGGCCATCGAACGCCTGGCCGCCGAGACCGCCACCATCGGCGGTGTACTGACGGTGATTCGCTCCATCGCCGAACAAACCAATCTGTTGGCCCTGAACGCCGCCATCGAAGCTGCCCGCGCCGGGGAAAGTGGTCGCGGTTTTGCCGTGGTGGCCGAAGAGGTTCGCACCCTGGCGCAACGAACGGCGGGTGCCACCGGCGAGATCCAGCAATTGATTGGTCGCCTGCAACAGGCCGCCGGACAATCTCTGGAAGCCATGCGCGCCCAGGTTGGTCATGCCGAAGCGACAGCCAGCCAGGCCCAGGCGGCCGATGGCGCGCTGGATGAAATTGTCAGCGCGATCCGCACCATCGCCAGCATGGCCGAGCGGATTGCCGATGCCACGGCGCAGCAGAGCGGCGCGGTGAGTGAGATTCGTGGGCACAGTGAGCGCATCCATCAATTGGGGGGCGACAACCTGGAGCGCATTGGTCATGGGCGTAATCAGGGCGAACAGTTGCAGGCCCTCGGCGGGCAGTTGCATACGGCTGTGCAGGCATTTCGCGTTTGATCGGGACATCGCGTCGGGGCCATCGCGGCTAAAACCCGCTTTTTGCTCCGCCGAAAATCCCTGTGGCGATTCGCCCAAGGCCACGGCGCAACGCTTTCCGCTATGATTGCGCGCACTTTCTTTGTTGCGAGAATTCCATGCGCCGCCTGCTCAGCCTGTTTCTGCTGTTGCTCGCCCTGCCCGTCAGCGCCAGTCTTCTGGATAACCGCCCCAGCGCCACCCTTGGCGCGCCGCTGAATAACAGCGCCGACTTCCTGCCGGTGCGCGAAGCGTTCAAGTTGAGCGTGGTGGAAAACACCGCCACCTCGGTCAAGCTGCGTTTTGTCGCCACCGACGGCTATTACCTGTACCGCCATCGTTTTCAGTTCCGCATCGAACCTGCTGACGTCGGCAACGGCCCGGCACAATTGCCGCCGGGCGAAAAAAAGCACGATGAGTATTTTGGCGATGTCGAGGTGTACCACGGCATTCTCGATGTCGAGCTGCCGCTAAAAAACGCCTACAACCTGCCCTATACCCTGTTTGTTACCTACCAGGGTTGCGCCGATAAAGGCCTGTGTTATCCACCGGAAACCGAGCGCCTGGAGCTCGACGGCAAAGGCGCACCGAGCAATCCATCGGCAGCCACTGGCTCCGCCGCAGCGACCACCGCGGCGACGGGCTGGAGCTGGCATGAACTGCTGCTGTTTTTTATCGCTGGCCTGGGCCTGACCTTTACCCCATGCGTATTGCCGATGCTGCCAATCCTTTCCGGCGTAGTGCTGCGCGGGCAGATTGGCGGGTTGCGGGGCTTGAGCCTGTCGCTGGCCTATGTGCTGCCGATGGCCGCGTGCTTTGCCGTACTCGGTGCGCTGATGGGGATCTTCGGGGCCGAGCTGAATCTGCAGGCGCGCTTGCAATCGGCTTGGGTGCTGGTGCCCTTTGCGCTGTTTTTTGCGGTGTTTGCCTTGGCGATGTTTGGCGTCTTCGAACTGCGTTTGCCGCGTTTTATCAGCGAGCCCCTGGACCGTATGGCCGGCAATGCCAAAGGCGGTTCGCTGTGGGGCGCGGCGCTGCTGGGCGTGGTGTCGAGTCTACTGGTTTCGCCTTGTGTATCCGCGCCTCTGGCCGGTGCCTTGCTGTATATCAGCGCCAGCGGCGATGCCCTGGGTGGCGGCCTGAAGCTGTTTGCCCTCGGCTTGGGCATGGGCACGCCACTGGTGTTGTTCGCCGTCGGCGGCGGCACCTTGCTACCCAAAGGCGGCAACTGGATGGTGACCGTGCGCAATGGGTTTGGCGTGCTGCTGCTAGCGGTGTCGGTATGGATGCTGGAGCGCGTATTGCCGCCGAGTCTGGCACTGGCGCTGTGGGGTTTGCTGGCAGTGGGCGTGGCGCTGTTTCTCGGTGCCCTGGAGTTCAGCTACAAGGCACCGCGTGAGCGATTGGCGCAGTTGCTTGGCTTGGTGTTGCTGGTCTACGGCATCACCGCCTGGGTGGGTGCCCTGCAGGGTGAAAGCGATCCGCTGCGCCCACTCGGTCGTCCGACTGCCAGCGTTGCAGCCTCGGGTGCGGTGCCAGTCGCCACTCCCTGGCAAACAGTCAAAACCCCAGCCGAACTGGACGCCGCCCTCACTGCGGCCAAGGCCGCCAAGCAGCCCCTGCTGCTGGACTGGTATGCCGACTGGTGCATCAGCTGCAAAGTGATCGAACGTGAAGTGCTGCATGCGCCCGAGGTCACCAGCCAGCTCGGCCGCTATCGCCTTGTGCGCTTCGACATCACCGACAGCACCGAAGAGCAACGCACCCTGCTCGACCGCTACAAGCTGTTCGGCCCGCCCGCCATTTTGTTTTTTGCCCCTAATGGTGACGAGTGGGTCGATATCCGTGTCGTAGGCGAGGTTGACGCCGCCACCTTCGCTGAACGCCTGCGCACGGCAGCCACGCGCTGACGAGCAGAGCTATATTTGCAGCAATCTGCTGCTATCGTGCTTGGTACTGCTGAGAACTGGACATGCCCAACCAGCCTGCGGCATAGTCCGGCGCAGCGTCGAATGGCAAAACAATAAGGAACACACCCTATGGCCACCTTGCTGGTGCTGCATGGCCCCAACCTGAATCTGTTGGGCACACGCGAACCAGGCGTCTACGGCGCCACCACCCTGGAACAGATCAACCTCGATCTGGAACGCCGCGCCCGTGAAGCCGGCCACCATCTGATGTACCTGCAGAGCAATGCCGAGTACGAGCTGATCGAGCGTATTCACGCCGCTCGCAGCGAGGCGGTGGACTTCATTCTTATCAATCCGGCAGCTTTTACACATACAAGCGTCGCATTACGTGACGCGCTGCTGGCGGTGAGCATCCCATTCATCGAAGTGCACCTCTCTAACGTGCACAAGAGAGAACCTTTCCGCCATCACTCCTACTTTTCGGATGTTGCTGTAGGTGTGATCTGCGGCCTTGGCGCCAGCGGTTACCGGCTGGCCCTGGAGGCTGCCCTGGAACAACTTGAACGCCCCTGACCTCTTCCTTGGGAGTTGCTACTTATGGATATTCGTAAAGTTAAGAAATTGATCGAGCTGCTGGAAGAATCCGGCATCGATGAGCTGGAGATCCGTGAGGGCGAAGAGTCCGTACGTATCAGCCGTCATGGCAAACAACCGCAATACGCCCCCGCTCCACAAATTTTCGCCGCCCCAGCACCTGCTGCTGCGCCGGCCGCCCCCGCTGCTCCGGTTGCCGATGCGGCACCGGCCGTCGCCAAGCTCAATGGCAATGTCGTGCGCTCGCCGATGGTCGGTACTTTCTACCGCACCCCGGCACCGACCTCGCCGGCCTTCGTTGAAGTGGGCCAGAGCGTGAAGAAAGGCGACATTCTGTGCATCGTCGAAGCCATGAAAATGATGAACCACATCGAAGCTGAAACCAGCGGCGTCATCGAATCCATCTTGGTGGAAAACGGCCAGCCGGTTGAGTACGACCAACCGCTGTTCACCATCGTTTGAACCGCGGAGAGCCTGCGATGTTGGAAAAAGTGCTGATCGCCAACCGCGGCGAAATTGCCCTGCGCATCCTGCGCGCCTGCAAAGAGCTGGGGATCAAGACAGTCGCGGTGTACTCCACCGCCGACCGTGAGCTGATGCACCTGGGCCTGGCAGACGAGACGGTGTGTATCGGCCCTGCCCCCGCGAACAAATCCTACCTGCATATTCCGGCCATCATCGCCGCCGCCGAAGTGACTGGCGCTACCGCCATTCACCCTGGCTACGGTTTCCTGGCCGAAAACGCCGACTTCGCTGAGCAGGTTGAGAAATCCGGTTTTGCCTTTATCGGCCCGAAAGCCGACACCATCCGCCTGATGGGCGACAAGGTTTCGGCCAAGCACGCGATGATCGCCGCCGGCGTACCGACAGTTCCCGGTTCCGACGGCCCGCTGCCGGAAGACGAAGAAACGGCCCTGCGCATCGGTCGCGAAGTCGGTTATCCGGTGATCATCAAGGCCGCTGGCGGCGGCGGTGGTCGCGGTATGCGTGTGGTGCATGACGAAGACGACCTGATCAAATCGGCCAAGCTGACCCGCACCGAAGCCGGCGCGGCGTTTGGTAATCCGATGGTCTACCTGGAAAAATTCCTCACCAACCCACGTCATGTGGAAGTGCAGGTATTGTCCGACGGCCAGGGCAACGCCATTCACCTGGGTGACCGCGATTGCTCGCTGCAACGCCGCCACCAGAAGGTCTTGGAAGAAGCACCGGCTCCGGGCATCGACGAAAAAGCCCGCCAGGAAGTGTTCGCCCGCTGCGTAAAAGCCTGTATCGATATCGGCTACCGCGGTGCCGGCACCTTCGAGTTTCTGTACGAGAACGGTGCCTTCTACTTTATCGAGATGAACACCCGCGTTCAGGTGGAGCACCCGGTATCGGAGATGGTCACCGGCATCGACATCGTCAAGGAGATGCTCAGCATCGCCGCTGGCAACAAGCTGTCGATCAAGCAGGAAGATGTGGTGATCCGTGGCCATGCCCTGGAGTGCCGGATCAACGCCGAAGACCCGTCGACCTTTATGCCGAGCCCCGGCAAGGTCAAGCACTTCCATGCCCCTGGCGGCAATGGCGTGCGGGTTGATTCGCACCTGTACAGCGGCTACAGCGTACCGCCGAACTATGACTCGCTGATCGGCAAGCTGATCACTTACGGGGCGACCCGTGACGAGGCCATGGCACGCATGCGCAATGCGCTGGACGAGATTGTGGTGGACGGCATCAAGACCAATATCCCGCTGCACCGTGATCTGGTTCGGGATAAAGGCTTCTGCAAGGGCGGCGTAAATATCCATTACCTGGAAAAGAAACTGGGTATTCACTAAGCCGCAATCGCTCGACGAAAAAGGCCGCTTGATGCGGCCTTTTTCATTTTCACAGGGATCATGTGATGGCCATCAAAGCCGCTTTCGATACTACCGCTGCCGCCTTCGGCGAAGCATTCACCTGCCTGGGCCTGGCCTTCAGGGATAGCCTGCGTCCCGGCATTCTGTTGCGCTCGGCCGGGCTGTGCATCCTGATGTTCGCGCTGTGGACCTGGCTGTTCTTCAAGTACTACGAACAAATCGGCATCGCCTGTGGCGCGCTGTCATTCTTCGTCATTTACGGCGGCGCGGTACTGGGCTTGTTGCCCAGTCTCAGTGGCGGTGGCGGAGGTAGCGGCAGCGTGGTTGCCATGGGCGGGATGGGCGCCGGACTGGCCATGCTGGTGATCTATGTCGCCGCCCTGGCACTGGTGATGTTCGCCGTACTCTATATAGCCGCCATCGTCGCCAGCATTCGTCTGGCGCTGAGCTGGGTGATGATGGGCGCGATGCGCGAACGCTGCATCCGTCACTATCCCGAGCTGCAGCGGCGCGCCGATCGTGATCGTCAACTGCTGCTCGGCGCACGGTATGTGATCGGGCCTTGGCTGGGCGTCACGCTCGGCACGTTGCTGTGCCTGCTGATTCCGCTGCTCAATGGCGTGTTGCTGCTACTGTTGTTTGCGTACCTGAATGTGCGCTTTCTCACCCCAGCCGCCTTTGCCAGCCTGGCGACCAGCAGCGAACAGCTTGCCGCTCTCAGTGGCCGACGTGGCGCGGTGATGGCCTTCGGACTGCTGGTGTTTTTGCTCGCCGCAGTACCGGTAGTGAATCTGCTGGTTCCAGCCTTGCTGGCCGGTGGTGCCTGCCACCTCGCCTACCGTGGCCTGAACCCCGCGCAAAGCCCGGCTGGTGCGGCGCCGGCAGCTCAAGTAAGCTTGCCGCCCTGTTAAAGCCCGCTCTTCTATAAGCATCGTCTTCGAGGTTGTTCGTTATGCCGTGGTTACAAGTCCGTCTCGCCATCAGCCCGGAACAGGCAGAAACCTACGAAGACGCCCTGCTGTCCGTGGGCGCGGTATCGGTAACCTTTATGGACGCCGAAGACCAACCGATCTACGAGCCGGACCTGGGCACCACCCCGCTGTGGTCGCGTACCCACCTGCTCGCCCTGTTCGAAGCCGATGTCGATGAAGCCAACCTGCTCGCGCACCTGACCCTGTTGACTGGCGGCACCCTGCCAGACCACCAGGTCGAGCGTATCGAAGACCAGGATTGGGAACGCAGCTGGATGGATAACTTCCAGCCCATGCGCTTTGGCCAACGCTTGTGGATCGTGCCGAGCTGGCACGCCGCCCCGGAGCCGGATGCGGTCAATCTGCTGCTTGATCCGGGCCTGGCCTTTGGCACCGGCACCCACCCGACCACCGCGCTGTGCCTGGAATGGCTGGATGGTCAGCAATTGAACGGTGTCGATGTGCTGGATTTTGGTTGCGGCTCAGGCATTCTCGCCATCGCCGCCTTGCTGCTGGGTGCCAAGCAGGCGGTCGGTACCGACATCGACCCGCAAGCGCTGGAAGCCTCGCGTGATAACGCCGGACGCAATGGCATCGACCCCGCGCGGTTCCCGCTGTATCTGCCAGAACACCTGCCGCAGCAACAGGCCGAAGTGGTGGTGGCGAACATTCTGGCTGGTCCGCTGGTCCAACTCGCTGGCACCATCACCGCCTTGGTTCAACCCAGAGGGCGCCTGGCCTTGTCGGGCATCCTCGCCGAGCAGGCGGAAGAAGTTCGCGCTGCTTACGAGCAAGCGTTCGAGCTCGACCCCACCGCCGAAAAAGATGGCTGGGTGCGTATCAGCGGCCGCCGCCGCTGATACAAGCCTTGAGTTAAACTAGCCCCCGATCGATTTGCGCAACCCCCGGAATACTGCATGACCGCCAGCTTCGTCACCCAATGCCCACATTGCCGCACCAGCTTTCGCGTCAGCAGTACGCAGCTGGGTGCCGCGCATGGCGCTGTGCGTTGCGGGGCGTGCCTGCATGTATTCAACGCGGCTCAGCAAATTCTCGATGACCATCCGTTGCAGCCCAAGGCACCGCCATCTGCGGTCAGCACTCCGGCACCGATAAAACCACCGGCACCAGTCCCGCCGCCTGTGCCAGCGGCGCTGCGTTCGACGCCCGCGGCGGCCATTCCAACGGCGGGCAAAGCCACCAGCGAAACCCTGTGGATTCACGACGATCTGGACCTGGACAGCCTCGACGAAGAGCTGGCCAAGCTGGAGCAGCAAGAGCTGCAGCTGTCCCAGGAATTCCTCTCCCTGGCACCGGCGAACAAACCCAAAGACGATTTCCTCAAAGCCCCGGATCGCATCGACGATCACCACGATGAAGGCTGGGCCGAAGCCCTGCTGAAAAAAGAAACCGCAGCGGCGCCAAGCCGCGATGGTATCGAGCCGCCGGCCCCGAGCCTGGCCCCGCCGCCACCGGTTTTCCGGGCCCGCCCGCCAGAGCCTGCGACAGAAGTCGGCGAGCCGCTGCCGGTGGATGACGAACCGTCACTCGGCAATGGCCGCATCGACGACGAAGACGATCTGGAGCCGGCCTTCAAACTCAGCGCCGACCGCGATAGCGAGCGCCCTGCGGTCGATGAAGAAGACCAGGACGAGCACCCGCGCGACAACTTCTCTGCGGTCAAAGACCTCAACATGCCATCGCGCAGCGAACCCGCCCTGCGCGATGACAGCCTGTTCCATCTGTCCGATGACCCGTTGCAACTGGACTGGCAGGAACAGCGCAAACCCTGGGGCCGCTGGATCGGCTGGGGCTTGCTCAACCTGATCGGTGCGGCCGCATTGGTCACGCAATACGTGGCCTACCACTTCGATGAGCTGGCCCGTCAGGACCAGTACCGCCCGTGGTTCGAAGAGCTGTGCCCGAGCATCGGTTGCAGCCTGCCGTCCAAGGTCGAAATCAGCCTGATCAAAAGCAGCAACCTGGTGGTGCGCAGCCACCCGGACTTCAACGGCGCGCTGGTGGTGGATGCGATCATCTACAACCGGGCCACCTTCGCCCAACCGTTCCCGCTGCTGGAAATACGCTTTGCTGACCTCAACGGTCAACTACTTGCCAGTCGTCGCTTCAAGCCCAGCGAATACCTGGCCGGCGAATTGGCCGGACAGGCCGAAATGCCACCGCAAACGCCGATTCATATCTCCCTGGACATCCTCGACCCAGGCAACAAGGCCGTGAATTACAGCCTGAGTTTTCACTCGCCCGAGTGATTTTCCACACGACGTTTTTGCCATTCTCGACTGTCGCTCGCGACTTTCTGACTCGCTAAAGCTGTTCATAATTTATCCAAAACAGCCTTTATCCAGTCATCGAGAGCGGGTATCATGCCCACCCTTTTTCGCACTCTCAGATCCGCCTTTCTCAGCAGGGAAGCCCCATGTCGGCGGTACGCATCGGCCCATACACATTGCCCAATCAGCTGATTCTCGCCCCCATGGCGGGTGTTACTGATCGCCCGTTTCGCCAGCTCTGCCGGCGCCTCGGAGCCGGGATGGTGGTATCGGAGATGGTGACCAGCGACATGAGCCTGTGGAACACACGCAAATCCAGTTTGCGTCTGATTCATGCCGGTGATCCCGAGCCTCGCTCGGTTCAGATAGCCGGTGGTGATCCGCAGATGCTGGCTGACGCCGCACGAGCTAACGTGGATCTGGGCGCGCAGATAATCGACATCAATATGGGTTGCCCGGCCAAAAAGGTCTGCAACAAGGCAGCGGGGTCTGCGCTGCTGAAAGACGAAGTCCTGGTCAGTGCGATTTTGCAGGCAGTGGTTGCCGCGGTAGATGTGCCGGTAACCCTGAAAATTCGCACCGGTTGGGACCGCGATAATAAAAACGGCATCACCGTTGCGCGAATTGCCCAGGATTGCGGCATTACCGCTCTGGCAGTTCACGGCCGCACTCGCGCCGATCTGTACACCGGTGAAGCCGAGTACGAAACCATCGCCGCGATCAAGCAGGCAGTGTCGATTCCGGTGTTCGCCAATGGCGATATCACCTCGCCAGAGAAAGCCCGCCACGTGCTCGACAGCACGGGCGTTGATGGGTTGTTGATTGGTCGTGCTGCTCAGGGCCGGCCGTGGATCTTTCGCGAGATCGAGCATTACTTGCGCACCGGCACTCACCTGCCGGTGCCTACGCTGTATGAGGTGGAACGCATTCTGCTAGAGCATCTGGCCGAACTGCACAGTTTCTACGGTGACGTGATGGGCCCGCGAATCGCGCGCAAGCACGTTGGCTGGTACCTCTCCACCCTGCCGGGCGCCAGGGAGTTTCGCGCCCAATTCAATCGTCTGGAAAACACGGACGTGCAATGCGCCAGCGTGCGGCAGTTCTTCGCCGAACGTCACAACGATGGAGATGAGGTGGCCGCATGACGATGATGACTGAGACTTTAGTGAGTGGAATTGCACCTGTGACCGATAACGTCAATTTGAAACAGCACCTCAACACGCCGAGCGAAGAAGGCCAGACCTTACGCGGCAATGTGGAAAAGGCGCTGCACAACTACTTCGCCCATCTGGATGGGCAAGATGTGTGTGATGTCTACAACCTGGTGCTGTCCGAAGTCGAAGCGCCACTGCTGGAAACCGTGATGAACTACGTCAAGGGCAACCAGACCAAGGCTTCCGAATTGCTCGGCCTGAACCGCGGAACCCTGCGTAAAAAGCTCAAGCAATACGATCTTCTATAACGAGTATTCAAACGAAAAAGGGCGGCCTGACAGCCGCCCTTTTTTGCTGATTTCTTCGCTTCAGATGGAAATTGAGATGACCGACCAAACCACCCGCCTACCCGTTCGCCGTGCCTTGATCAGCGTTTCCGACAAGACCGGCATCCTCGAGTTTGCCCGTGAGCTGTCCGCCCTTGGTGTGGAGATTCTGTCCACCGGCGGCACCTTCAAACTGCTCCAGGACAATGGCGTAGCTGCCGTCGAAGTCGCCGACTACACCGGCTTTGCGGAAATGATGGATGGCCGGGTGAAAACCCTGCACCCGAAAATCCACGGTGGCATTCTCGGTCGCCGCGGCACCGACGATGCAATCATGGCCGAGCACGGCATCAAGCCGATCGACCTGGTGGCGGTCAACCTCTACCCCTTCGAAGCGACCATCTCCAAACCCGGCTGCGACCTGCCGACCGCCATCGAGAACATCGATATCGGCGGCCCCACCATGGTTCGCTCGGCTGCCAAGAACCACAAAGACGTGGCCATCGTAGTTAACGCTGGCGACTACGCCACCGTTCTGGAAAACCTCAAGGCCGGCGGCCTGACCTACGCTCAGCGCTTCGACCTGATGCTCAAGGCCTTCGAACACACCGCCGCCTACGACGGCATGATCGCCAACTATATGGGCACCGTGAACCAGACGGCTGAAACCCTGAGCACAGAAGGCCGCAGCGAATTCCCGCGGACCTTCAATAGCCAGTTCATCAAGGCCCAGGAAATGCGCTACGGCGAGAACCCGCACCAGAGCGCGGCGTTCTACGTGGAAGCCAACCCGGCCGAAGTCAGCGTGGCCACCGCCACCCAGCTGCAAGGCAAGGAACTGTCGTTCAACAACGTGGCCGACACCGACGCCGCGCTGGAGTGCGTGAAGAGTTTCGTCAAACCCGCCTGCGTGATCGTCAAGCACGCCAACCCATGCGGCGTGGCCGTGGCCCTGGACAGCGAAGGCGGCATTCGCCAGGCCTACGAACTGGCCTATGCCACCGACACCGAGTCGGCTTTTGGCGGCATCATCGCCTTCAACCGTGAGCTGGACGCGGCCACCGCCAAAGCCATCGTCGACCGTCAGTTCGTCGAAGTGATCATCGCCCCGAGCGTGACAGCCGAAGCCCGCGAAGTAGTCGCGGCCAAAGCCAACGTGCGCCTGCTGGCCTGCGGCCAGTGGAACGCCGAGCGCGCCGCTGCCTGGGACTACAAGCGCGTCAACGGTGGTCTGCTGGTACAGAGCCGCGACATCGGCATGATCACCGCCGATGACCTGAAAGTAGTGACCAAGCGCGCGCCGACCGAGCAGGAAATTCACGACCTGATCTTCGCCTGGAAAGTGGCCAAGTACGTGAAGTCCAACGCCATCATCTACGCCAAGAACCGTCAGACCATCGGTGTCGGCGC
This sequence comes from Pseudomonas sp. TE3786, assembly GCF_054057335.1. NCBI lineage: Bacteria > Pseudomonadati > Pseudomonadota > Gammaproteobacteria > Pseudomonadales > Pseudomonadaceae > Pseudomonas > Pseudomonas sp. TE3786. The sequence goes on along the minus strand of NZ_JBSRZF010000001.1, from coordinate 11,341 downwards.
CGGCCAGATGAGCCGCGTGAACTCCGCCCGTATCGCCGCCATCAAGGCCGAGCATGCTGGCCTGCAAGTGCAGGGCGCGGTCATGGCATCGGACGCGTTCTTCCCGTTCCGTGACGGCATTGATAACGCGGCGAAAAACGGCATTACCGCCGTGATTCAGCCGGGTGGTTCGATGCGTGATAACGAAGTGATTGCCGCGGCCGACGAAGCCGGTATCGCCATGGTATTTACCTCTATGCGCCACTTCAGACACTAAGACGGCTGCGCTGACGCAGGCATCTGCGGCGTTGGATTGGACTTTTACGATGCGGCAACTGCGCTCGCAAAAGCCCAATCCGCCGTGCATCTACCTACGTCATCGCACCCTCGATAGGCGTCGCCTGATTTTTTAGCCCCCCGCGCTTCGGCGCCCCACAGAGGCTTGCACCATGAATGTATTGATCATTGGCAGTGGCGGTCGTGAACACGCCCTGGCGTGGAAAGTCGCGCAAGACCCGCGCGTTGCAAAAGTATTTGTTGCCCCAGGCAACGCTGGTACCGCCACCGAAGCCAAGTGCGAAAACGTGGCCATCGACGTGCTGGCCCTGGAACAACTGGCCGACTTCGCCGAGAAGAATGTCAGCCTGACTATCGTTGGCCCGGAAGCGCCGCTGGTCAAAGGCGTGGTCGACCTGTTCCGCAGCCGCAACCTGCGCTGCTTCGGTCCCACTGCTGGTGCCGCCCAGTTGGAAGGCTCGAAAGCCTTTACCAAGGACTTCCTCGCCCGTCACAACATTCCCACCGCCGAATACCAGAATTTCACCGAAGTGGAGCCAGCCCTGGCCTACCTGCGTGAAAAGGGCGCGCCGATCGTGATCAAGGCCGACGGCCTGGCCGCCGGTAAAGGCGTGATCGTCGCCATGACCCTGCAGGAAGCCGAAGACGCGGTGCGCGATATGCTCGCTGGCAATGCCTTTGGCGACGCCGGTTCGCGGGTGGTGATCGAAGAGTTCCTGGAAGGCGAAGAAGCCAGCTTTATCGTCATGGTCGACGGCAAGAATGTGCTGCCAATGGCCACCAGTCAGGACCATAAACGTGTAGGCGATGCCGACACCGGTCCGAACACCGGCGGTATGGGCGCGTACTCCCCTGCCCCAGTGGTCACCCCGGACGTGCATCAGCGCGCCATGGACGAAGTGATCTGGCCGACCGTGCGTGGCATGGCTGCCGAAGGCAACGTGTACACCGGTTTCCTCTATGCCGGGCTGATGATCGACAAGGCCGGCAAGCCGAAGGTCATCGAGTTCAACTGCCGCTTCGGCGACCCGGAAACCCAGCCGATCATGCTGCGTCTGCAATCCAGTCTGGTGCTGCTGATCGAAGGTGCCCTGGCCGAAGCGCTGGACAAGATCGAAGCACAGTGGGATCCGCGGCCGAGCCTGGGCGTGGTGCTGGCCGCTGGCGGCTACCCGGGCGACTACGCCAAGGGTGTCGAGATCAAAGGTCTGGATGCCGCCGTGTCGGAACACGGTAAGGTGTTCCATGCCGGTACCAGCCTGAGCGATGGCAAAGTGGTCACCGCTGGTGGTCGCGTACTCTGCGCCACCGCCCTGGGCGAAACCGTTTCGGCGGCTCAGGCCCAGGCCTATGAGCTGGCGAAAAAGGTTGACTGGGATGGCTGTTTCTATCGCAACGACATCGGTTATCGGGCGATTGCCCGCGAGCGCGGCGAAGACTGAGGACGTAATTACGCAATTGGTCGGCAAAAACGCACAAAAGGCAGCTCAACGAGCTGCCTTTTGCGTATTACCGGCCACCCTAGGTTGGCTATAATCCGACCACTCAAAGCTGAAGGGATCTCATTGTGCAAGGGCTCAGGATCGCCATAGGACTCGCCGTCAGTCTGCTGTTGGCCGCACTGTCGCCACTGCCTGCCCAGGCGGCGGAGCGCGGCTCATGGTCAGTGCTGCTGGACCCCGCCGCCCACCTGCAACTGGATGACGTGCGCAGCAATGCCAGTGTCAGCCGCTTCAGCCCCATCGATATCCAACAGCTGTACACCCCCGGCGACAACGCCGCGCAATGGCTGCACTACCGCCTGCCGGGCAATGGCCGTGAACGCCTGCTGCGGGTATTTGCCCCCTACCTCAGCCAACTCGAGCTGTATGTCCTGCGCGGCAACGAGCTGCTGGCCAGCACCCGCACCAGCAGCCAGACGCCCATGGCCGAGCGTCCCCTACCCAGCCGCGACCTGCTTCTGCCGCTGCCTGTCAGCAGCGACACGCTGGATCTCTACCTGCGCCTGTCCAGCAGCCATGGCCTGCGCCCGGCCATCCGCATCGACGATGCCAGCGCGATGGCCGCCGATGATAGCCGCCCGTTGCTGTACGGCATGCTGCTGGCCGCCTTCGGCCTGCTAGTGCTCTATAACCTCGTGCGTTTTTCCTACACCCGCCTGCGCAGCAGCCTGTGGCTGGCGCTGGCGCAATTGAGCCTGCTGGGCACCACTAGCACCCTGCTGGGTATCAGCACGCCCTGGTTGGCGGGTTGGCCGGCGCTGCAGGTGCAAGCTGGCAACCTGTCGATTCTGCTGGCCACGCTGTGCGGGCTGGGCTTCACCCTGAGCTTCTTCCAGCGCGTGCAACCCCACGGTCTGTGGCGCCGCGTGCTGTTGGCCGAGTGTGTCGCCACCGGTCTGTTGGCCGTGTTGGTGCTGGTAGCCAATCAGTTGCCGTTCAATCGCGTGGTGTATCTGTTCGCCGCCATCAACAGCCTCAGCATGTTGCTGGTGACTGCCCGTCACTGGCTGCGCGGCTATCGACCGGCGCGGCTATTTACCCTTGCCCAACTGATCTTCAACCTGGCGTTTTTCGCCGCGCTGCCATCGCTGTTTGGCTACTGGCCAATCGACTCCGACTGGCTGGCCTACAACCTGCTGAGTGTGGCGGCGGCCAGCGGTTTTCTGCAGAGCCTGGCCCTGGCCGAACGCCAGCTGCGCCTGCAGCAGGAGCACTTCGCCGTCAGCCGCGACCTGGCCGCCAGCTCGGCCGAGCTGAAAGCCAAGGCCGAATTCCTGGCCAAGATCAGCCATGAAATCCGCACCCCCATGAATGGCGTGCTGGGCATGACCGAACTGCTGCTCGGCACCCAGCTGTCGACCAAGCAGCGCGACTATGTGCAGACCATCCACAGCTCTGGCAACGAACTGCTCACCCTGATCAACGAGATCCTCGACATTTCCAAACTGGAGTCCGGGCAGATCGAGCTGGACGATGTGCAATTCGACCTCAATGCCCTGATCGACGACTGTCTGGATATCTTCCGCGCCAAGGCCGAGCAGCAGAAGGTCGAGCTGATCAGTTTTATGCAGCCGCAGGTACCGCGGGTGGTCAGTGGCGACCCCACGCGCCTGCGCCAGACCCTGCTGAGCCTGCTGGACAACGCCTTCAAACAGACCGACGAAGGCGAGGTGCTGTTGGTGGTGGCCGTGGATACCACGGGCGACGTTCCGCGCCTGCGGATTGCCGTGCAGGACAGCGGTCGCTCGCTGGACAGCAACGAACGCGACGCGCTGCTCAATGCCGAGTTGCACAGCAAGGACTTCCTCGCCGCCACCGGCCTGGGTGCCCGCCTGGGCCTGATCATCGCCCGCCAGCTGGTGCGTCTGATGAGCGGCACCTTCGGTATTCAGAGCGGCGGCAACCAGGGCAATACCCTGTGGCTGACCTTGCCACTGGACGCCGAACGCCTGGAAAACCCCACCGCCGACCTCGACGGCCCGCTGCAGGGCGCGCGCCTGCTGGTGGTGGACGACAACGAAACCTGCCGCAAGGTATTGCTGCAACAGTGCAGCGCCTGGGGCCTGACCGTCAGCGCCGTGCCATCGGGCAAGGAAGCCCTGGCGCTGCTGCGTACCAAGGCCAATATTCGCGAATATTTCGATGTGGTCCTGCTGGATCAGGACATGCCCGGCATGACCGGTATGCAGCTGGCCGCCAAGATCAAGGAAGACCCGAGTCTCAACCACGATGTGCTGCTGATCATGCTCACCGGCATCAGCAACGCGCCGAGCAAGATCATTGCGCGCAACGCCGGGATCAAACGCATCCTGGCCAAACCGGTGGCCGGCTACACCCTGAAAACCACCCTCGCCGACGAACTGGCGCAGCGCAAGCCGGGCCTCGAGCCACGCACTTTTGCGCCGGTGGTGGCACCCCAGGAATTCCCCGAAGACTTCCGCATTCTGGTGGCCGAAGACAACAGCATTTCCACCAAAGTGATCCGCGGCATGCTGGGCAAACTCAATCTGCAGCCGGACACCGCCAGCAATGGCGAAGAAGCCCTGAGTGCAATGAAAGCCCAGCAGTACGACCTGGTGCTGATGGACTGTGAAATGCCGGTGATGGATGGTTTCTCCGCCACCGAACAATTGCGCGCCTGGGAAGCCCGCGAGCAGCGCCAGCGCACCCCGGTGGTGGCGCTGACCGCGCATATTCTTTCCGAGCACAAGGAGCGCGCACGGCTGGTAGGCATGGACGGCCATATGGCCAAACCGGTGGAGCTATCCAACCTGCGCGAGCTGGTGGAACACTGGGTAGCCGAACGCGACGCCCGGCGGCAGGAAGCCTCCGACTCGGCGCTGCCCCACTGACGTTCCTCTTTTCTGCCTGCGAGCCTGCCCATGCTGTCCACCCTGTTCAGCCTGTACCTGAAGATGCTGGTGCTCTACAGCCCGTTCTTCGTGCTGTCGTGCTTTATCGGCATGACCCGTGGCTACACCGTCAAAGAACGCAAGAAGCTGGCGTGGAAAGTGGCCACCGGCGTGGTGATCGCCAGTAGCGTGCTGTATCTGTTCGGGCAAAGCATCTTCACCGTGTTCGGCATCACCATCGATGCCTTCCGCATTGGCGCCGGCAGCGTGCTGTTCATCTCTGCCCTGGGCATGGCGCAAGGCAATCCGGTGGTGCAGAACGAAAACCAGAGCAAAGACGTCACCATCGTGCCGCTGACCATTCCGCTCACCGTCGGCCCCGGTACCATCGGTGCCATGCTGGTGATGGGTGCCGGCCAGCCACACTGGGACAGCAAGCTGATCGCCCTGGTGGCCATCGGTCTGGCCAGCGTGACGGTGGGCGTGGTGCTGTACCTCAGCGATATGTTCGAACGGATTCTCGGCGACCAGGGCCTGGAGATCATCGGCCGGCTGATGGGTCTGTTCGTCTGTGCGCTGGCGGCGCAGATCATATTTACCGGGATCAAGGGTTACCTCATTACCCCGTAAACCTCGCCCTCGAAAACAACACTCATCAGCCCCGCGCAGGAGGGGATGATGGGGGGCGCAAGTAAAAAGCCAACGCTGGGCAGCTTTTGCGCTTGCGGGTGCCCCCCCTGCTATAGACTCTGCACTGTTTCAGGTGCGTCGTATTGCTGCGAGCTTCTGGCTCCCAGCCGAGCACCATTCTCCCGCAACACCATGAATGTCGGACCGCCGCCTGCGGGGGGAATGACGGTGCAGGGCAAAAACCCTTCATCGCTTCCCCAAACCTTCCCGCGCATCACCCCACACCTTCGCGTAAACTGCGCGGCCGTTTTTGCACCCCCGGAATCCATTCATGACCAACGCGCAACCTGCCCGAGCCATTGGCATCGACTTCGGCACGTCCAACTCCACCGTCGGCTGGCTGCGCCCCGGCGAAGAATCGTTGATCGTCCTGGAAGATGGAAAAATCACCCTGCCGTCGGTGGTGTTCTTCAACTTCGAAGAACGCCGCCCGGTGTACGGCCGCCAGGCTCTGCACGAATACCTGGAAGGCTATGAAGGGCGCCTGATGCGCTCGCTGAAAAGCCTGCTGGGCTCCAAGCTGCTGAAAAGTGAAACGGCCGTGTTGGGCAGCAGCCTGCCGTTCAAGGACATCCTCGGCTACTTTATCGGCGAGCTGAAAACCCGCGCCGAAGCCGTTGCCGACCGCCCGTTCGAATCCGTGGTGCTGGGTCGCCCGGTATTCTTTGTCGATGACGATGAAAAGGCCGACAAGGAAGCTGAAGACACCCTGGTAGCCGTGGCCAAGAAGCTTGGCTTCAGCGACGTATCCTTCCAGTACGAACCGATTGCCGCCGCCTTCGACTACGAAAGCACCATCAGCCGCGAAGAGTTGGTACTGATCGTCGACATCGGCGGCGGCACCTCGGACTTCTCGCTGATCCGCCTGGCCCCCGAGCGTCATATGGTGGCCGAGCGGCAGAACGATATTCTCGCCACTGGCGGCGTGCATATCGGCGGTACCGACTTCGACAAACAGCTGAGCCTGGCCGGCGTGATGCCGCTGTTCGGCTATGGCAGCCGGATGAAAAACCAGGCCTATATGCCCACCAGCCACCACCTGAACATGGTGACCTGGCACACCATCAACGCCGTGTATTCGCAGCAGGCGCAGACCGCGCTGAAAAACATGCGCTACGACGCGCTGGACACCGATGGCCTGGACCGTTTCTTCAAACTGATCGAACAGCGCGCCGGGCACTGGCTGGCCATGCAGGTCGAGCAGAGCAAGATCGAGCTGACCGAGATGGACAGCCGCAATATCTCCCTGGAGCGCGTTGAATCCGGGTTGGTGGCGGAACTGAATCGCGAGCTGTTCGACGAGTCCATCGACGGCCTGCTGGGTAAAGTGAACGGCAGCGTGCTGCAACTGCTGGCCGATGCCGGGGTGAGCACCGAGGATATCGATACGGTGTTCTTTACCGGCGGCTCGAGCGGCATTCCGGCGTTGCGCGCGAATATCCAGCGCCTGCTGCCCAATGCCCGGCATGCCGAAGGCGATACCTTCGGCAGTATCGGCAGCGGCCTGGCCATCGAAGCGAAGAAACGTTACGGGTAGGGCGAATAGCGCCCACGGCGTTATCCGCCGTGGGCGTTGAGATCGAGGCGGTGGATAACCGCTAGCGGTTATTCGCCCTACGCGACCTCGATAATTTCGGATTCCTGGCCGTTCACCAGAACCACATCCCCCGGAGCCTTGCCGAGTAGGCTTTGGCCCATGGGCGAGTGCGGGGTGATGCTCATCACTTCGCCATCGTCGGTCGGCACTTTCATCCCCGCGCCATCTGGCACCAGGAACAGCCGGCGCTGTTGCCCGCTGTCACTTTCCAGCAGCACCAGCGCGCTTAGCTGAATGCCTTTGTCGGCATCGAACTCACGCAGCTGCAGCGCGCGAAAGGCCAGCAGTGCCTGTTCGATCTCGGCCACCCGCCGCGCCTGACCATGGGCCAGATAACCCGCCTCCAGCCCCAGGGTGTCGTACTTGTTTTCGGCGACGTTTTCTTCATGGGTAGCCGCTTCATGGGCGGTTTGCAGGGCAAGCTGGGCGTTATGCAAATCGGCGCTGAGCCGTTCGACAAAGAGCTGGTGAAGGCGGGTTTTGTTCATAGAGACTGATAGGGTTCACAGGAGCGGCTCAGCCGCGAGTGGCCAGACCTGAAAACGACGCTTGCAGGGATCGCGGCTGAAGCCGCTCCTACGCTATCGCAGTGGTGCCATTGTGTCGCCCCACGCAGTGTTTATGAAAGGCTTTTGCTAGAGTTCGGCAACTGGCTGCGGCCTTCCCCATTTGGAGTGAACCATGTCCCCGTTCAAGGCCCTTGCCATCCTCGCCTGCGCCGCCGCTTTGAGCGCCTGTGGCCTTGGCGAAAGCGCCGCTACCGCCTCGCTGCAAGCCAAACAGGCGCAGCAGGCCCAGCAACAAATGAAAGATATGCAGCAGAAGATCGATGCGGCCAATGCGGTGAGTAACGAGCGCCTGAAGCAGGCGAGCGAAGAGCAGTAACGGTCGCCGCCCGGGCGCATATTTTTTCTTACTGAGCAATGTCGCGCCCACCACGAGCAGCCACAACGAACGAAGAGTATTGGCAAACATAGGGATGTCCTTGGGCAGATCTGGCGAGCGCCAGCATTGTTGTTACAGGAGTAGCTAAGGGGCAAAAAACTCGAACTTAGTTCACCTGAACGGCCTCAAAATCAGGTAAGCCGACAACGGCTCCCCAGAAGGAACGACACCATGTACAAAACCAAACTCCTCGCGGCTCTTTGTGCACTGGCAGCGGTTACAGGTTGTGCCAGCAAAATGGAAAACCCGGTCGACTACGTCACCTATCGCGATGAACCACTGGCCAAGCAAGTGGACGTCGGCATGAGCAAATCCCAGGTACTGACCCTGGGCGGCCCACCTTCCACCGAAATCCATCGCACCGTGCGCTCTGGCACCTGCAATAACTATGTGATGGAGAAGGACGGTTCCAAGCAGGTGTATTACGTGAGCTTTGATGCCAATAACCGGGTCGATGGCAAGGGCTTTATGACCTGCGAGCAGATGGAACACAACGAACGCGTGCAGTAATCCAATCCGTAATTGCCGCCTCGTAGGAGCGGCTTCAGCCGCGATTGGCCTGACCTGAAAACGACGTTTACAGGAATCGCGGCTGAAGCCCCTCCCACAGGAAACGTATTTCCCTGTGGGAGGGCTTCAGCCGCGATGTTTTTGATTTAGCTCTGACCGAGCGGACGCAGGCGGTACTGCGGCGGGAGTTGCTCCATGCCGCTGACGGTGACGTTGAGGTTTTTCCAGCGGCCGTCTTTGATGCCGTAGATGCAGCCGTGCACCGACAGCTTCTGCCCACGGTGCCAGGCGTTCTGGACGATGGTGGTGTGGCTGACATTGGCCACTTGCTGGATCACATTCAGTTCACACAAACGGTCGACCTGTTCTTCCTCGGTCGGCAGCTGCGCCAGGTGCTCGCGCTGGTCGTAGTAGAGATCACGAATCGAGCGGATCCAGCCATCGATCAGGCCCAGCTGCACATCCTTCATCGACGCCCTGACCCCACCACAGCCGTAGTGGCCGGTGACCAGGATATGTTTGACCTTGAGCACATCCACCGCGTACTGGATCACCGACATGCAGTTGAGGTCGGTGTGCAGCACCACGTTGGCGACGTTGCGGTGTACGAACAGATCGCCGGGCAACATGCCGACGATTTCATTGGCCGGCACCCGCGCATCGGAGCAGCCGATCCACAGGTATTCAGGCACTTGCTGGCGGGCGAGTTTTTCGAAGAATTCCGGGTCTTCCTGTTTGATCGACTCCGCCCAACGCGCGTTGTTGTCAAACAGCTGCTGCAGATCGTCACTCATATCAGTACTCCCAAAAATCCGATGCGCACCCTACGGTGCGCCTGGTGCCTTTGACAAGCCGCCGGATGCTCGGGTCACAGCATCAAGGCCGGCGACGGCGCACGGCCTGGCGCAGCAGCCAGAGAATCAACAGCAACCCCAGCACCACGACCACGCTCACGCCCCATTGCAAGGTGCCCGCATACCGGAATAGCTCGGCCGGCGCAAAGCTCGCTGCACGCACCATACGCTGTTCGGCGGCGGCACCGGTGGTGGGAATGTCCGCCAGGCCATCGCCGTCGACGTCCGGCAGGCGGCGGATATGGTCGAGCAGACCCTGCCATTCCTTGTACTCCTGCACGCCGGGGGTGTTGGGGTCGGCGTCGATGATTGCGTCATTCAGTTCAGCCAGCGGCTTGCCGTTGGCGTCTTTGGGCACCACGGTCATCAGGCCTTTGCTCAGGTCGGAAATCAGCCAGGTAAAGCTGCCGACATAACTGCTGGCACCAATGCTGTAGAGCCTGGAATCGTTCAGGTCGAGGTCGTGATAGCCGCGCACGGCATCGCCCAGTTCCACCCGGCTGACGCGATCGAACGGCACACGGTAGGGGTTGTAGCTGAAGCGTAGCCCCGCCACCCGGGGAAAGTAGCTGTCGCTGTCGCGCATCTGGTAGGCCAGCAACAACACTTCGAGGATGTCTTTTACCTCCTGGCCGGTGACATACACCTTCACCAGCGGATAGCCCGGTGCCTCATCCAGCTGGCCAATGCCCAGCGGCGCAATGCGGAACAGGTCGGACACCGCCTGTATCCCGCTGCGGCCCTGGATCATGTCATCGCGAATGGTGCCGTTGCCGGTAAAGGCGATATCGCTGCCGGTGGCATCGCGCAGGGCGTCAGTGACCAGATTGGCGAGAATCGGATCGTCATGTTCGCGGGTCAGGGTTTTATCGACCTTGGCCAACGGCTGGTCGAAGCGGTAGCCCTTGGGTTCCAGCATCTGCTTGCTGACTTGCTGTTTGAAGTCGTCGACCTGGGTGGTGATCACCCCATCGCCCGGGGTTTGGTCATTGATCGGGTGCAGGCTGTAGTCGCGCACCTGGGTTTGGCCGTCCTCGCCCAGGCGCATATGCAACTCGCCCAGGTACTGGATTTCCGAACCGGCCTGCACCACCGGGGTGTGGCCGTTGACCAGCACCGGTTGTGGCAATGCGGTGTGGGAGTGGCCGCCGACAACGATATCGATGCCCGGCACCTGCTCGACCATTTCCACTTCTTCGCCGCGCCAGCTGCCGTCGTCCTGCTGCACTACGCCCATGTGCGAGAGCAGGATCACCACATCGACCTTGTCCTCCTCGCGGAGTTTTTTGACCATGGTTTTCGCGGTTTCAATCGGGTCGGCAAAGGTCACCGGCTTGGTCATCGGCGACACGGCAATGGCGTTGTAACCCAACAGACCGAACAGGCCGAAACGGATGCCGCCCTTCTCCACCACCTTGTAGGGCACGATGCGCCCGGCGTCCTGCTGGGCCTTGAGACTGTCGTCGCCAGGGCTGTTGGGGTCGAACTGGATATTGCTGGCGATGATCGGTACCAGCTTCGCCCCTTCGGCCTTCGCGGCGGCGGTGATCATGGCGGCCAGGCCCATGGGCCGGAAGTCGAACTCATGGTTGCCGAGGGTGGTGGCGTCATAGCCGATTTCACTCATCAGCCGCAGCTCGCTGCCGGCCTCGCGGGTGATGGTGTGAAACAGGGTACCCATGGTGAAGTCGCCGGCATCCAGCAACAGCAGCGGTTGCTCGCCGGCTGCGGCGCGGCGTTGCTTGACCAGAGTAGCCAGACGGGCGACGCCGCCGACGGTGCCATCGTCGTTGACGGTGGCCGGGGTGTATTCGTTGTTGGGGCCAAAGCCCAGCAAGCGCGACTGCCAGTCGTTGGTATGCAGGATGGTGAAATCACGCGGGGCAGCGGTGGCCAGGGTTGAGGTCAGCAGCAGGCTGACTAGCAAGGGGCGGAGCAGGTGCATGAACAGGTCCTTATTCATCATCTTGTGGTGCCGATTTACACCGTCCCTGTAGTAGCGGGGGGGGGGGGGGGGGGGGGGGGGGGCCCGGCAAACAGGGGCGCCGAGTTGCCCCCGACGGCCCGGAGGGGGGGCCCCCCCCCACCCACCCCCCCCCACCCCCCCCCCCCCCC